>DATDNK010000222.1:0-18478 GCA_036518275.1 Candidatus Acidiferrum sp. | reverse complement strand
CGCAGTCGTACGTGGTCTTCGACGAATTGAATGGAAGACTGGAAACCCAATTGACGGCCTGGCGCGAGATTCAATCCAAAGACCTCGTGGCTCTGAACGAATTGATGAAGAAAAATAACGTAGAGGCTATCGCGCCGGCCACAGAGAGGGCGAGAGTCACGGCAGAGTAGACGAAGTGCTGCCCAGAGCGAATATCGGGTTGTTGGGAATTTCAGATACACAAGCATTGGCAAGGGCCATTTGAGCGCGCAAGCGGCAATCCAATCGAGCGGCACCTCGCACGCCTGGTCTTGCCATTCGGTGTTTCTCCTTGACAATATTCGCGCGGGCGTACATCTTGGTTGGCTTTGTCCCTTCTCGTATTTAAGACTGTAAGAGGGGCGGAGCGAACGAACCCACAATGACAAAGGTCCGGCTCTGTTTCCACGATCGCTGCTTTGATGGCACCGCATCCGCCGCCCTCTTTTACCGCTTTTACCGCGAGACATTTGACAAAAGCGCTGAATTTGCGTTCACCGGTATGACGCACCGGGCCTCGCAACCATGGGAAGACGGCGTCTTCGACGGCGACGAGAATGTGATCGTGGACTTCAAGTATTCCAATTCGCCGAAGGTAACCTGGTGGTTCGATCACCACCAGAGCGCGTTTTTGACTCCTGCTGACGCGGAGCAATTCCGTCGGCAAACGCGGGACCGCATGTTTTACGAGCCGGATTACAAGTCGTGCACCAAGCTGATTGCCAAGGTGACAAAAGAGAAATTCGGCTTCGACACTACTCCGCTTCAGGATTTGATTCATTGGGGTGACATCATTGACGGCGCGCAGTATCCGACGGCGCAAGCGGCCGTGGAACTAACCGAGTCGGCGACGCAACTTGCTCTCGTGATCGAAGCGGCCCCAGAGAATGGGCTGCCGGCGCGGATTATTCCGGACCTGGCGTACCGGACCCTCAGCGAAATGGTGAGGCTGCCGATAGTGGCCAAACACTTAGGTCCCCTCCTGGAGCGGCACCGGCGGTCGATCGAAACTTTGCGCCAGCGCATTGAGGCGCGCGACGGCGTGATTTACTTCGACGTGAGCGATCTCGACCTGGAAGGCTATAACAAATTTATTCCCTACTTGCTGCATCCCGAGTGCGTCTATTCGGTTAGCGTAAGCGCCTCCACGGTGCGCGCAAAGGTCTCGTTGGGCACTAATCCGTGGAACCAGGCGACGGCTAGTCAAAACCTGGCTTCGCTGGCAGAGAAGTATGGCGGCGGAGGTCACCCGCGCGTCTCTGCCATCTCATTTGAGCCTGGAAATCTGGCCTATGCGCGCGAAGTGGCGCGCAATCTTGCAGCTACGTTACGAGGAAAATAGCGACTGTTCATACGATTTTGTGCGTTTCTCACTGCATCGACAAATTCTCTCCTCCCATGTAAAATTCTAAAATCCCACTGTGGGCGCGTAGCTCAACTGGCAGAGCAATGGACTCTTAATCCATAGGTTGAAGGTTCGATTCCTTCCGCGCTCACCACTTTCTTCGTTTTCTTCTTTCTTAAACTCCTGCTCCATTCAGACCAAATATGTATGGCGACTCGAGAAACTCAGGCGTTACCCCTGTGTACAAACTTCTCCCACGCGCCTTGTGGGTCCCCTTCTGCCCGGAAGGTCTGGCCTAACCCCATTAGAGCTTCTGCTTCGCGATCCCTGGCTCCGTTCTGGCGGCAAGTCTCCAGCGCCTCTTTGTACATTTTATGAGCTTGCGCTACCTTTCCGTTCCGGAACGACGCTTCCCTCGTCGCAAAGCGCAGCGGTTGCACGCTAAAGATTCGCGGCGACAAGAAGCTTTCATTGCCGGGGAGTTTCTTGGACCGAGTGGGTGCCGGTGAGGGTGGCGCAGCGGTCGAATTCGGCTTTGGCTTTTTCCGCCAGCCCCTGCTTGCGATAGATGGGCGCCAGCATGCAATGAAGATTGGCAGCCTGCGGAGAAAGTCCTACCGCCTTTTCTAGCTCTGCCTGTGCTTTGGGAAAATCCTCCACGCGCGTGTAAGCCTTGCCTAGAAGTTCATGCGCGCGCGACTCGCGCGGTGCAATTTCAATCGCTCGAAGAAGAAACGTGATGGCTTCTTGCGGACGGTTCTCGTCAATCAGAAGACTGCCCAAGTCGATATATGGACCGGGATTTTTCTTGAGAGACTGCGCTTGCCACGCGATGGCCTGGTTGTAAGCGGCAGCCGCTTCTTCGTTGCGCCCTAAACCGGCAAGTGATAAGCCGAGGTTGTCTGCGGCTTTCACATTTTGGGGATCGAGCTTGAGGCAGTGCTGGAAGGCGTCAATGGCTTCGACAAAACGGTTCTCGTTGTACTTGGTGCGGCCGAGGTAATACCAGCCCTCGGAATCATAGGGGGCCCATTCGAGCATTTTCGTCAACCATTTGTCGGCGTCGGGGTAATCCACGAGCAACACATAGTCGAGCGCTACGATCTTCAGGTCGGCGGCGGAAGGTGTCCGGTACTTTGCAGCCGCTGTGAATTCCTCGAGTGAAGCCTTGGCCATTTGCTGCGTCGCTTTTGGTACCGATGCCTCGGAAGATGTTGCGCCCGTGGTTCGTGCGTCTGCCATGGGGCCGTGAGTTTGAGCCGGAAACTGTGCCTCAACGGCCTGCGCTTGGATTTCGCGGAAAAGAATATGTCCGAGCAGGAAGTGGCCGTCGGCGGAGTTTGGATGGCTTTCAAGGTATTGGCGGACGGCGCGGTCCGCTTCCGCGAACTTGCCCTGCTGGAAAAGAGACTTCGCGCCAGAAAGCAGGGTTTCCGTTTGGTCCGCAGACTGGGCCGAGGCACGAGCTTGTGTATTGGAAGGGGGAACGAGAACGCAGAGCAGGATGGCAAGCGGTAGGACGAATCTTTTCGCGAACTCGCAGGAGGGCGACACAACATCGAGGAGCTGGTTAACCGTAACGGCCACCCCCCTCCTATTTTTTTTGTGAGTGTTGATCATTTTGCGCCGGCCCCAGATTTCGGCTCATCGATTTGGAGGATTTGATCTGTGCGGACGTTTTTTAAAGTCTGCGTGATGCCGCTAGGCCAGCGAATTTCGATGGATTGGGCGGAGGATTCGGTACCGAGGCCGAAGTGCACGCGCTTGTCGCTTGAGGAAAGATAGCTGCCGGCAGTGGAAACGGTGGCGAACTGCTGGCCTTTGGCAGTGACGAGTTTGACTTCAGCGCCGATAGCGTCGCGATTGCTTTTGTGGCCCACGAGTTTCAGGTTAAGCCAGTGATTTTGCGTGGGAGTTTCGTTGTGCAGGATATGGGCAGGGCCGTCGTTGGTGGAAACAACGGCATCGAGACGGCCATCGTTGTCGATGTCGCCGATGGCCATACCGCGGCCAAGCCAGGATTTGCTAAAGACGTCGCCGGACGCGGAAGAAACGTCGACAAAACCTTTTCCGGTGTTGCGAAGAAGGAGCATGGGCTCGCGATAGTGGAGATTAGGATAGCTGAGCTCGACGGTGTCGAGATCGTGGCCCTGGGCGATGAGGAGATCCTTCCAGCCGTCATTGTCATAGTCGAGGAAACGAACGCCCCAGCCGGAGTGCGGCATAGTGAGGCGAGCTATGCCTGACGTGAAACTGGAGTAAGTGAAAGTCGAGTCGCGGTTGTTCAGATAGAGTGCATAGCGCTGGTTGGCAAGATCGGTGATGACGAGGTCGGGCCAGCCGTCGTTATTGTAGTCCGCGAAATCGACGCCCATCCCCGCGTACGTGCGGCCGTCGCCGTCGACGGCAACTTCGGAGAAAAGCCCCGTTTCTTCGAACGTGCCGTCACCCTTGTTGTGGTAAAGGAACTCGACCATGGAGTCGTTGGCGACGAAGAGATCGATGTGGCCGTCGCGGTCGTAGTCAGCGAGACCGATGCCCAAGCCTTTGCCGGGCCTGGCGAGACCGATTTTCTGCGAAACTTCGGTGAAGTGGCCGTAGCCGTCGTTGTGGTAGACAAGCGGAGCGATGGGTTGAAAGAGGTCCGGATGGCAATAGGCGCGATAGCCTTTTTTGTGTTCGCCGCACCAGATGTCGTCGAAATCCCACTGAACGTAACGGAGGACGACGAGGTCGAGCAAGCCGTCGTTGTCTAAGTCGACCCAAGCAGCGCTAGTGGACCATCCGGACCCAGCGACGCCAGCCTTTTCAGTGACGTCGGTAAAGGTGCCGTCGCCATTGTTGTGGTAAAGCTTGTTGCCGCCGTAAGCGGTGACGTAGAGATCCTCGAAGCCGTCGCTGTCGTAATCGCCGACCGCGACGCCCATGCCGTAGCCGGAGCCTTGCAGACCCGCTTTTTCGGTCACGTCTTCGAAGGTGCCGTCGGGTTTTTGGTGGTAGAGGCGGTTCCAGTAGGTTGGACCGGTCTTCTGGGGGATGGAGCCCTTGGGCGTGGGGTCTTGGAGGGGGGCACCGTTGACCAGAAAAATGTCGAGGCGGCCGTCGTTGTCGTAGTCGAAGAGGGCAACACCGCCACCCATGGTTTCTGGCAGATAGTGCTTGGGGGTATGCGAAGAGAGGTAGTTAAAATGAACGCCGAGAGCGGAGGTGATGTCAACAAATTTGCCAGGAAGCGGTTTCTGCGTATCGAGAGCGGAACCCGGTTGCTGAGGGGCGACCACCGCGACCAGAAGTGTGAGAAGAAAAGCCCACAAGAAAAGACGCATACCCGTTTGATATTACAGCATAGAAGGACAGCAGGTCTTACCAGAGGCGAATTCAGCGTCAGAACTTGAGGGAAGGACGACAGATTATCTCTTGTGCCGTGAAGAATCTGGCTACCCTAGTGCCTGGCGCAAAAATCTGAGCCCGAGATGAGTCCATTTGCTCCTGAATACCAAGACAGACCGACATGTTCGTTTGCTTCTTTATCCTAGCAACGAAGCCATCCTAAAAGCGCAGGGTAAACCTGGCTTGTTAGCGACACCTTCACTCGAGCTCTGTGGTAGAAAAGGCTCAAGCAGGGAATCCCGCGTTGTCTGAGCGTATAGGAAAGAATAGACTGTCACGAGATTTGCGAGGTCACGCTCTTGCTTCCCTCCAGCAAGTTTTCTCGAGCGATCCTCGGAGTAGCAGGCTCGCTCTACGGGCTGTTGATCCTCCTCGTGATAGGAGCGGGCGCGTGGCCCAAAAGCCAGCTCGCTTCCGGCCTTCTGCAGTCCGCCATAGTAGTTTGGACGGGAATCTGCTCGTTACAAATCACCAGACGTTCTTCCGAACCTTTGCGGCGGCTCTGGTTGTTGCTCACCATTTCGATATTTCTCGTCTCCGCAGCTCAAATCCTCGAGACTTACTACGAAAACATCACGCACTTACCGTTCGCAAGTCCATGGCCTTCGGACATCTTGTTCATCCTATGGGTAATTCCGGCACTGATGATGCTGTTGCCCGAGTCCTACCAAGAGACCGGCGGTGTCGATTGGCAAACCGCTCTGGATTTTGCGCAAGTGGGAATCGTGGCCCTGACCGCCTATTTGTACTTTTTTTACCTCACCTCGCGGTGGCACGCCGAAGGGCAGCAAATGGTTGTAAGAGTCACTCTCCTGCAACTATACCGCGACGTGATTATCGGGGCGGCGTTTCTGATCCGCTCGCGGTTCCTAGCATCGAAGCCCATTCAAACATTGTTCACTAGCGTTTCTGTGTTCTTCCTTCTGGACGCTGTTTCCTTGCTTGCCTACCTGCTGACTGGACACGTAGCGCAAAGCAAGGCTCATTGGTATGACGTTGCCTGGTGCGCTCCCTATTTTTTTCTGACCGTGACCGCCGCAGGATGGAAAACGGAAAGAGTTGCAAGCCCGCAGGAAGCAGCTTCCCAGGGAACGGCCACGATCGTTTCGCGCGCGCTGCCGGTCTGCATGCCGCTCGTGGTTCTGCTCATGAGCCGACGGGTCGCGCATGAACAGATTACGCTCGCCTGGGCATCGGTCACTGCGTCGTTCACGGTTTCCCTGGTCCGCCTGATGTTAACCAACGAAAAGCAACGGCGCATTGCCGACAACCTGCGGCAGACGGAAATCGCTCTCGAGCAATCTGCGGAAATGTTCACGACAGCATTCCGCTCGAGCCTAGATGCGATCGGCATCAGCTTAATGCCGGAAGGTCGATTTCTGGCCGTGAATGAAAGCTTTTTGTGCTTGACCGGCTATACACAGGAGGAGGTGCTGGGAAATTCGGCTGCAGACCTGGGGCTGTGGGTAGACGAGGAACAGCGGTCCAGGGTTTTTGCGAAGCTGCAAACGGGAATGGAAGTAAGAGAAGAAGAATTCCTAATGAAAACAAAGGCCGGAGATGTACGGACCGTACAACTCTCGGCCGCCAGAGTCCAAGTCGGGGGCAGGTCCGGAGTTTTGGGAATGGTGCGGGACGTGACGGACCGCAGCCGTGCCGAAGAGGCCCTGCGGGTGAGCGAGGAGCGGTTTCGGACTCTTGTGCAGGACCTGCACGTTGGGATCGTGCTGTTAGGCCCGAACGCAGAAACGCTGTTTGCAAACCGGGCCGTGCTCGAGATCTTTGGCATACGCGATGAACAGGTTAAGGGGAAGAGTTCCGCGGAGTTTGAGGCAACCGCCATACGGGAAGACGGCAGCGAAATGCCGTTTGCAGAACGTCCCGCACCGCGCGCAATTGCTACAAAGAAGCCCATCCACGGTGAGGTCGTGGGGTGGCGCCGCGAGGGATCCCGAGACATTCTATGGACGCTGGTAGATGCGGTACCGCACATGACCCAGCAAGGCGAAGTGGCCAATGTAATCCTATCGATCAGCGACATCACGGAGCGCAAGAACACTGAAGAAGCGCTCCGAAGGAGCGAAGAGCGTTTCCGCACGCTGGTTGAGAACTTGCACGTTGGAGTTCTGCTGCTCGGACCCAGAACAGAAGTCCTGTTTGCAAATCCCGCAGCTCAGGAAACTTTTGGAATCCCTTTGGAGAGCCTGCTTGGAAAAACCTCTGATGACCTGGGTTGGGCCACACTTCGCGAAGACGGAACGGAGATGCCCCTTGCTATGCGCCCGGGGCAGAGGGCGCTAGCAACTGGGCAGCCTGTGCGTAATGAAGTGATGGGGTGGCGCCGTTCGGGATCGAATGAAGTGCTGTGGGTACTTGGCGAAGTTGTGCCACTGCCCGGCAGGGAAGGCAAATTGGAGAGGCTCGTGGCGACATTTAGCGACATCACGCAGCGAAAGGAAGCGGAAGAGGCGCTTCACCAACTCTCAACTCGTCTACTTCAGCTGCAGGATGAGGAGCGCAGAAGATTGGGCCGGGAACTCCACGACAGCTTGGCGCAGAGCGTAATGGCCGTGAACCTGGACTTGGCGCAAGTAGCGCGATCATCCGTGCCGCTGGAAAAGAAAGCACGGCACGCGCTCTCTGAGGCGCGGAAAATGCTGCGAGAAATGTCGCGGGAGATCCGCACACTTTCTTATCTTTTGCACCCGCCAGTGCTCGACGAGCTGGGCCTGGCATCAGCTGTGAAGGAGTATGCGCACGGATTCAGCGAGCGAAGTGGGATTTCCCTGGAAATTGACATCGAATCCGATTTCCCGAGGATGCCGCAAGAGGCGGAAACTGCGTTTTTCCGTATCGTGCAGGAAAGCCTTGCGAACATTCAGAAGCATTCGGGGAGCGCAACAGGAAAAATTCGTCTATGGGATGCGCATGGAAGAATTCAGCTCGAGGTAAGCGACCAGGGTCGCGGCATTTCCACGAAACCTCAGGATAATGGCGTTGGCACCCCGAAGACTCTGCGCCTCGGCGTGGGAATCCTGGGAATGCGCGAACGAATGACTCAGCTTGGAGGGACACTTGAAGTGCATTCCAATGCGTCAGGCACAACGGTTCGCGCTACAATTCCCCTAACACACGAGGGAACTCATGCCACCCCTTCGGATTCTCGTGGCTGACGACCATCACGTAGTAAGGACGGGTCTTCGCGCCCTATTAGAGTCTAAGGCGGAATGGCGCGTCTGCGCCGAGGCTGCCAATGGACGCGAAGCAGTAGAAAAGGCAAGTCAGCTCCAACCGGACGTGGCCGTATTGGATATCGGGATGCCTTTGTTGAACGGCGTAGAAGCCACGCGCCAGATTCGCAAAGTATCGCCGGGAACCGAAATCCTTATTCTAACGATGTACGACTCGGAACACATGGTCCAGGGTGTGTTGGATGCGGGAGCGCGTGGATATATTTTGAAAGACGACGCAGACAGGAATTTGCTTGCTGCGGTGGAGGCTTTGCGCAGGCACAAGTCGTACTTATCGCCCCGCGTTTCTGTTGCCGCCTCGAAAATAACTGACGCGGATGGGACGGCCCGTGAGCGCCCCGCCCGTCGCTTAACCCCACGGGAACGCGAGATACTACAGCTGCTTGCCGAAGGAAAAAGCAACAAGGAAATCGCTTCTTACCTCAACATCAGTGTGAAAACCGCGGAAACTCACCGGGCCAACATCATGCTCAAGCTAAATTTCCACTCAGTGACCGAATTGGTCCGCTATGCGGTAAAAAACAAGATCATCCAGGCCTAGCACTTTCCGCACCCCATTTTACTGCCCGGAAGTTCTACAGGTAAACCCCTAGGGAATCCGCCGAATTTGTTTCAATGCGGAACACGCGCATTCTTTGCTCTCAGCAATTGGCGAAGTGTGTCCCGGAGATCATGCGATGAAAACCAGCGGTCGACCTATTCGCGTTCTTGTGGCCGATGATTCAGCAACGGCCCTGGCTTGCATTTGCAGGTATTTGGAGTTCGAGAGGGCGTTCGAGATTGTCGGAACAGCTTCGGACGGTCTCCAACTCATACAGAAGACAGTACGCTTGCACCCCGAACTGGTTCTCGCGGATCTGAGCATGCCGCGCCTCAACGGACTCGAGGCGACCACTGAACTCCGAAGGCTCTTCCCCGAACTTCGCATCGTTGTCATCACGCAACTCAGCGGCCTGTCTTTGAAGGACGAGTGCTTGCGGTGCGGAGCGGATGGCTTTGTGGAGAAGAGTCAAATGCCTGAAAAACTGATGGAGGAGGTTCACAGGCTTTTCCCAGGGAGCGCCGCCCTCGATTGCTCGGTGGGGTAGCCGACGCATTTGAGGGCGGCGGCATATTAGAAACGAGAGGCAAGGAGAAGCAAAGACGGAACCATGCAGTCGCGTCCTTATCAAATTCTGTTTGTCGGAGATTCTGCGCAGGCAAAGGTGGTTTTGCAGCTGCTGCGAGATGCAGAAGAATCCATCTTTGATGTCACCCAGGAGGAGAACTGGCAAGCCGCATTGTCGCAGATTGCTTTCGGCGGGCCTGACGCGGTTGTATGGGACCTGCCCGCTGGCGGCGTGGACATTTTGGGCCACCTGAAAGAAGCGCGTTCTCGAAACAATTCCTTGCCGCTCCTGGTCTTGGTCTCCGAAAGTGACAAACAACTCGGCACGCAGGCCGTTAAAGCAGGAGCCTGCGATTACCTGCTCAAGGAAACACTGAATAAAGACTTTCTCCGAAAGGTCCTGCAGTACTTGATTGAAGGGAACCGTGCCGAGAACATGCTGCGGCAATCCCAGAAGCTCGAAGCAATCGGCAGGCTTTCAGGAGGTTTGGCACACGACTTCAACAACCTCCTGTGCGTCATCAGCGGGCACACGGAGCTATTGACAGAAGCACTGGGGTCAAATGACCCCGCGCTTCGCAGCGTGACCCAGATTCGAAAAGCGGCGGATAGCGCGGCCGCCTTGACCCGTCAGTTGCTGGCGTTCAGCCGCCGGCAAGTATTTCACCCTCAGGTTGTGGACCTGAACGCCATCGTAGTGGAAACAGAGAGGCTCTTAGCCAGACTGATCGACGAGCACATCGAGTTTTACACGGCGCTAGATCCGGCATTGGACCGCGTCCTGGTCGACCCTATCCAAATCGAACAGGTCATCATCAATCTGGTGCTCAACGCCAGGGACGCCATGCCACAGGGAGGAAAGCTCAGCATCGAGACCAGCAGCGTCGCCTTGGAGGAGGACCACCACTCGAGACTCTCTCATATCCCTGCTGGAAAGTATGTGCTCCTCGCCATGACTGATACCGGTTGTGGCATGAACGAAGAAACACAAAGCCGCATCTTCGAGCCGTTTTATACCACCAAGGAAATGGGCAAAGGGACCGGACTGGGCTTGGCAACCGTCTACGGAATCGTGAAGCAGAGTGGCGGGTTCATCTGGGTTTATAGCGAAGAAGGACGAGGCACGACTTTCAAACTGTATCTGCCTCGCGTGGTCAGTCCCCTGACCGAGGCATGCCCCAGCGAGCAGCAACGGGAGATTGGCAAAGGCACGGAAACGATCCTCCTGGTGGAGGACGCGGAACCCCTTAGGGCGTTGACGAAGGAGTTTTTGACAGACAGTGGATACACGGTTTTGGAGGCGGCCAATGGCGATGAAGCTCTCCAGATCGCTCAATCCTACAGCGGGGCCATTGATCTGCTGTTGACCGACGTGGTTATGCCGCGAATGGGCGGCAAGCTGCTCGTAGAGCAGATGGCGCGAATTCGTCCCGGAACTCAAGTGTTGTACATGTCGGGATATCCGAATGATGGGATGGTCCAAGCGGGGATTCTGGCAAACCGAGTAACTCTTCTGGAAAAGCCCTTCACCCGTGAAATCCTGGCGAAACGTGTGCGGCAAGTTCTGGATGCGTCTCCTCGGGAACCTGAGCCTGGATCCACGGAACGAGCCCAGACACGAGGCGGGCGACCGCCTGCCTCCAGCTAACTCCTTGGTTTTGGCGGAAAAACGAGGAACGGCAAGTGCTGTTCAGCAAGATAGAAAGGAAAACAATGGCTTCAAAAAAGATTCTCCTCGTAGACGGGAAAATATTGCCTCGTGAGGCAATTCTTCTAGGCGCGGCGGAAGAAATTCTCCCATTGCATCGGATTCCAACAGCTATTCTGCAGAGCGTCAGCGCCAACAAGACTCTTGAACTCCGGAACTTGCCTTCAATCCAGCTTCTTACGAGCGAAATAAAAAAGCGAGACGGCAAGAAGCACGAACATTATCAGGCCGAAGAGGTTGCTGGTCGCGAGCGGACCGAAGATCTTCGGGCCAAAAGCAAAAAGGTCTGCCCGCCAGGGCAGCCGCAGAATCGTCGTAAGCCATTGGGGCACATGACCGGGAATCTCCGGATCCTGCAGCAAGTTGATAACAATCCCGAGCAAGCCGAAGACGCCACCCGCCGCAATCAGCCCACTGGAGTACAGAGCTCCCGGGCTGGCCTCGCTCTCGTCCTTTTTCTTCGTGGTGGCTTCGACAAGCACGCGGACAAGTCCACCCGCGAACATGGTTGCAGTGGTTCCAATGGACAGGTAGGCGCCGACAGCAAAAGCGAGTGAGCGGATACCAAGGATTTCGACAGCAATCACCAGTGCCACGCCCATCAGGACCAAACGCCACGGCAAGCGCTGGCTGAGGATACCGTTGATTACCGTAGCCATCAGACGAGCCTGTGGGGCCGGCGCCTTATCGCTGCCGATTCCCTGCGCCCACTGGAGTTCAATCCGCTTGGAGTTAGGATCGTAGAGATACTCGCCATCTGGAACCTGAGCGGAACCGAGAGCATTGATGAGTACATAGTTTTTGCCCAAATGTTCAAAAACGGGCTTTTCTACTTTCACGCCGGTAGGCAAAGCTTGCAGATTGACGGGAATCTGCGTGGGAATGTACTTCTCGAGGCCTTTATTCATCAGGCCCAGCGTAATGCCAATGGCAAATGTGGAAACCGTCACGCCGACCAGCAGGCCCCATTGCTGCAGCACGGGCGTAGCACCGACGAGGTAGCCAGTTTTCAAATCCTGCGAAGTTGCGCCGGCGATTGCGGCGGCAATGCAGACCGATCCGCCAATGGTGAGCGCGAGAACGCCGTAGCTCGGCGCGGTCCATCCGGCCACCAAAAAAATCGCACAAGTGGCCATGAGCGTTCCAATACTCATGCCGCTGACCGGGTTGGAAGAATTGCCGAGCAATCCGCTGATGCGCGAAGCCACAGTGACAAAGAGAAATCCAAAGATCACCACGAGAATGCCCGCGAGCAAATTCTGGTACCACGTGGTGTGCGCGTCCTTCACCGGGGCAATCGTCAGCAAAACGAACAGCAAGACGATTAGGACCGCGGAGCCAGCAATGACCCAGCTCATGGGCATGTCGCGCTCAATGCGGCTGGCGGAATTCGCAGCTGGGTTATTTCCCTCCGCGCGCACATCTTTAAGCCCTGCTCGCAGAGCGGAAATAATGGTTGGCATCGTGCGGATCAGGGTGATCAATCCGGCTGCGGCCACTGCTCCAGCTGCCATCGGCCGAATGTATTGGCGCCACATGTCGTCCGGCGTCATCTGCGGTATGGGAATAGTGGAAGGATAGATGGGTGTGTTGCCAGCAAGCTGACCGAAAAACTGAATTGCGGGCATGACCAGCAGCCAAGAGATTACTCCGCCGGCGAAAAGAATTCCCGCCACTTTGGGGCCGATGATGTAACCCACTCCCAGATATTCTGAGGTGATTGTCGCGCGGAAGGAAGCGCCGGGAAACCAGCGCGGGCGCGCTTCGGGCTGGCCGGTCCACGCTTGCACAGTGTTCATCATGAATGTGTACACGCCGCCGAGGCCGAGTCCCCAGAATACGCGCCCGGCAAACGAGCCGCCGCGCTCGCCGGCCACGAGAACATCGGCGCACGCCGTGCCTTCCGGAAAAGTCAGGTTGCCATGCTCCTTGACGATGAGCTGCCGGCGCAGCGGAATCATGAACAAGACGCCGAGCCATCCTCCCAGCAAGGCCAGCGGGAAAATGCGCCAGAACGTGAATTCCGAGCCAAAACCGAGAAAAATGAGCGCGGGCAGCGTGAACATCACGCCCGCGGCGAGCGATTCCCCCGCAGAGCCTGTAGTCTGCACGATGTTGTTTTCGAGAATGGTTGAGCGGCCGAATGCCCGCAGGATGCTGATCGAAAGCACAGCAATGGGAATCGAAGCGGAAACCGTGAGTCCGGCGCGCAAGCCTACATAAACGCTTACCGCGCCAAACAGCAGCCCAAACAGCCCTCCAAGAATCACCGCGCGAATGGTGAATTCCTTGAGCGTTTCTTCCGCTGAGATGTACGTGCGAAATTCCCCAGGGGGCGCCGTCGAGCTCCACGCCCGCTCGCGAGTTTCCGTTTTTTCGGCCACTGAATCCTCCTTCGCGCCGAAGTCCAAATTGGCCGTAGCAACGTGCGGGGGGATTATGCCGCAGGTTAAGGGGAGGGGGAAGAGAGAATAGTCAATGCTGACGAGCCGCACGGGCCCCCTTACCCGTAAGGCCATTGACTACAGTGGTGAGTCGCTGTATCGTGCAACGCGATATTTCACTCAGGTCAGTTGTCAGACCATGGGACGGGACCCTTCAAACTCACAACCGGATGCCGAGCATTTCCCCCGGCGCCATCCGCGCTGTTCTCCTCCCAAGGGCTTCTACGCGCGATTCTTGAGATTCTGCAATATGGAGGTCATCGTGTATTTCCGCCGCCCCGTGTTGCTCGTACCCATGCTCTTGATTGGAGCTCTTCTCTGGCTCACCCAGCCGATCGCAGCCGGCGACGAATGGAAGCCCATTACACCGGAAGAATTGAAAATGACCTCCATGCCAGAGGCCCCGGGTGCCGCTGCTGTGTTTCTGTACCGGGAAGTCAACAGAAATGACATGGGCATACAACGCGGGCGGGGAGCCACGGAATACAACTACTTTCGCATCAAAGTCCTTACTGAAGAAGGCCGAAAATCAGCCAACGTTGAAATACCCTTTCTAAAAATGCGGACCAGTGTCAGCGGCATCCGCGCTCGAACCATTCACCCGGATGGCACCATTGCAAACTTTGACGGCAAGGTCTACGAGCAAACCGTCGAGAAAACGCAGGGAGTAAAGTACCTGGCGAAGACGTTCACGCTCCCCGATGTGCAGGTAGGGAGCATCATCGAGTACCACTACAATATAGACTTTGAGGATTACTACCTCTTTCGATCGTATTGGGTCGTCAGCGCGGAATTGTTCACAAAGCGCGCTGTGTTCAGCCTGAAGCCCTATGACCGCTATCCATGGACGGTACAATGGAGTTGGCCAGCGGGGTTGCCCAAGGGAACAGAGCCTCCCAAGGAAGGTCCTGACCGCATCGTTCGGATGGCGTCAGAAAACATTCCGGCTTTTGTCGTCGAAGACCACATGCCGCCGCGGAATGAGCTTGAGTTTCGCGTCGTATTCACTTACCACGACGAAGTCCCAGAAATGAACGTGGAGAAATACTGGAAGCAATTCGACAAGAAGAAGAATGGGCAAGTCGAAGCATTCACTGACAAACGAAGGGCCATGGAAGAAGCGCTTGCGAGCATTGTTTCGCCGTCTGATTCGCCTGAATTGAAGCTCCAGAAGATTTACACGCGTGTGCAACAAATTCAGAATCTCAGCTATTTGCCCAGAAAGTCCGCTGAAGAACGCAAGCACGAAGACATCAAGGAAAACAAAGACGTCGAGGAACTCTGGAAGCACCAGTACGGCACTGGTTGGGACATCACCTGGTTGTTTCTAGCCTTGGCCCGCGCTGCCGGCATGGAGGCATATCCCTGCCTGGTTTCGGGCAGAAGCGAGTATTTCTTTCACAAAGAACGGGTCGATGGAAGAGAGCTGGACGCAAACATTGTGCTCGTCAAATTGAATGGCAAGGACAGATACTTTGATCCGGGCGCGGCATTTACTCCATTCGGCTTGCTGCCGTGGATGGAAACTGGAGTTGACGGCTTAAGACTCGATAAAGACGGCGGAACTTGGATTCAAACGCCACTGCCCGTAAGCGATGAATCTAAAATCCTTCGCAAAGCAGACCTGAAGTTAACTGATGAAGGAGACTTGGAAGGAAAACTGACTGCTTCATTCACCGGGCTCGAAGGCCTTTGGCGACGCATTGACGAAAGGAATCAAGACGATACGGAACGGAAGAAGTTTCTTGAGGACCAAGTCAAGGAATCCATACCAGCTGGCAGCGAGGTTGAGCTGACAAAGCAGCCAGAATGGAACAGCTCGGAATCGCCTTTGACCGCCGAATTCAATATAAAGGTGACCGGATGGGCCTCCGCGGCTGGCCGCCGCTCTTTGCTTCCAGCGGCTCTATTCTCTGCGAACGAGAAGCACTTGTTCGAGCACGCAAACAGGGTCTGGCCCGTATACTTCCGTTTTGCCTACAAGGCCACGGATGACGTGAACATCCAATTGCCCCCCGCTTGGCAAGTGGAGAGTGTCCCCAAGGATGAAGACAAGGACCTGAAGGGCACGGAGTACTCATTGAAAGTCGAAAGAGGCAACGGCGGGATACACATTCAGCGAATGCTGCGGTCCGACCTCTTTATGGTGCCGAAAGACAACTACCCCGTTCTCAGGGCGTTTTTCCAGTTTGTGAAGAGCGAGGACGGACAGCAAGTGGTCCTGCAGCCAGCCGGAGCAACCGCGAACAAATGAGGGAAAAATGAGAATGATTCGGGCCGCAGTTCTTGCCTGGATTCCTGGCGCGCTCTTTGTTGCGCTCTCCGCACGGGCGGATGCGCCCGCCTGGATGCACACAGCGGCCAGCATGCCTCTGCCCACGTACGACGAAAAAACCAAAGCCGTCCTGCTGTACTCCGAAGACATCACTACCGTACTGTCCGATGGAAAAACGAAGGCCATCGAGCGCCGCGTCTACAAAATTCTACGGCCTGAAGGGCGCGAATATGGCGAAGCTTATGCTTACGTCGGCCAGGACTTCCGGGTAGGCAGCATGCGCGCATGGTGCATCCCGAAACAGGGCAAGGACTACGAAGTGAAGGATAAGGAGGCCATCGAGAGATCGCTGAGCGTTTCGGGGGGTGAATTGGTAACAGATGTGAGAGTACGGATGCTACGGATTCCAGCCGCCGAACCCGGGAACGTGGTTGGTTACGAAATCGAATATCAGAGTCGCCCCTATGTCCTGGAAGACTGGTGGTGGATTCAAAGAGAGATACCTGTCAAACAGGCGCGATACACGCTGCAGTTGCCGGCTGGCTGGGAGTACAAAGCGGCATGGATCAACCATTCCGCTGCGGATGCCTCCGCGACCGGAAGCAATCAGTGGTCGTGGGTCGTCAACGACCTGCCGGCCATTCGTGAGGAAAGAAGAATGCCTCCCTTCCGGGGTTTGGCCGCCCAGATGATTGTGTCATTCCTAGCGCCCGGCTCCGCTCAACGCAGCGGGTTTTTGACCTGGAATGATATGGGCAAGTGGCAGGCGGGACTCGCGAGTGGACGGCGCGAACCGACGCCGCAGGTCAGTCAGAAGGTTGCCGAACTCATCAAAGACCAAACGACTCCTCAGCAAAAAATCGCGGCAATTGCAAACTTCATGCAAAAGGACATCCGTTATGTCGCGATTGAACTGGGTATTGGCGGCTGGCAGCCCCACTCGGCGGCGGATGTTTTTGCTCATCGCTACGGGGATTGCAAAGACAAAGCCACTTTGATGAGCGCCATGCTCAAGCAAGTCGGCATCGACTCCTATTACGTTGTCATCAACACGCACCGCGGCGCAGTCGGGGCTGAGACCCCTCCTATGATGTTTCTCTTCAACCATGTCATCCTGGCCATCAGACTTCCCGAGCAAATGCATGACTACCAGGCGCTTCTCAATCATCCGAAGCTTGGCATGCTGCTGATTTTCGATCCCACCGACGAAAAGACTCCCGTCGGACAGCTCAGGGGAGAACTCCAAGCGAACAATGCGCTGCTGGTCACGCCGGATGGTGGCGAACTCACGCAGATGCCGCAGTTGCCCGCAAACTCAACCGGGGTTAGCCGTTCCGCCAAGCTGACCCTCGACGCCCAGGGAACCCTGCGTGGAGAAGTGAACGAAATTCGCAGAGGTGATTTTGCGACCTATGAGCGTTACGCCCAGCTTGAGGTGAACAGCAGCAAAGACCTGGTGAAACGTATCGAACAGGAAATCTCACACTCCATCGGGATGTTTCAAATCACGGAAGCCAAGATGTTAAACTTGAACATCAACGACTTGCCCTTCGGTTATACGTATACGTTTGCCGCACCCGCCTATGCCAAACCGCTTGGGAGTTTGCTTGCGGTGCGCCCGCGCGTCATGGGAGTCCTCTCCAGCGACTTGCTTGAATCCAAGGAGCCACGGCAACACCCCGTGGTTTTTAGAGGGCCCGAGAAGGACTCGGACAGTTTTGAGATAGCGCTTCCTGCGGGTTATGAAGTTGATGACCTACCACCCCCGGTAAATGCGGACTACAGCTTCGCGAGCTATCACAGCAAGACGGAGGTCAACGGAAGTACGCTCAAATATACGCGGACGTTCGAGGTGAAGGAGTTGAGCGTGCCGGTCAGCAAGGTGGAGGATCTGAAGAAACTCTATCGCGTCATCGCGGGCGACGAGCGAAATACCGCGGTACTAAAACCCGCGGTGCACTGAAACGTTCCTCAAACTTGAGGCAGGCGACCGCCGCGCAAAGTCCTAACCGACCAGGCCGTGTCCGCGCGGCCAATCAAGAATGCTACAAAACAGAGAATGAACACGGAGTGACTTAAGCTGGCGCCGAAATATTGCCAGAACGGCGCGGCACTGCCGGGATAATCGGAAGAAAAAAGCAGCGTGAACATGAAAACGATTCCGCCGATGCTGGCGGGCCGGACCAAAATGCCGAAGATAAGCGCGATTCCAATGGCGAGTTCTCCGTAAGCGACGAGGAACGCGATCGGCGTGGCGTGCCCAAGAACAAATCCACGAAGTACCGGCGCCATGAAGGGATAAGCTCCGCCTTCTAGAAATCGGTTGATCCAATACTGGAATCCGCCGTGAAGCGTGAATTGCGTGCCAAAGACTTTGTATTCGCCGAAGATGAAAAACAGAGCGCCAACGCCAATGCGCAATACCGCGAGGGCACGCGAATTCAGGTCAGGCAAGGGCGGGCGCTCCTGCATAGCCAGCACTCCTTATAGGTTGGGCGTAAGTCTCAGCCGAGCTTGGAAAGGCGCTCGCGGACGCGATCGCTCAAGATTTTGCCATCGACCGTCTTGCCCTGCAGCGCGGATTTGGCCGCCTTCACGACTGCGCCCATCTGCTTCATGGAATTCGCTCCGGTCTCGGCGATTGCTTTACTGATAGCTGCGTTCATATCCGCTTCGCTCGCGCCTGCGGGCAAGTACGACTCGATGATGCCCAGCTCCTTCGTTTCTTTGGCGGCGAGTTCCGGGCGATTGCCCTTAGTGAACTGCTCAATGGATTCCTTGCGCTGTTTAACCAGCGCTTGCAGGATCTGAATCGTTTCGGCTTCGTCCAGCGCCCGGATCTTCTCCACTTCTTTGAGCTTCACGGCCGATTTGATTCCGCGGAGGACATTAAGGCGCAACTCATCTCTGGCGCGCATGGCCTCGACCAAATCCTTCTG
>DATDNK010000221.1:0-2617 GCA_036518275.1 Candidatus Acidiferrum sp. | reverse complement strand
GTTCGTAGCGGCGCACTCTTTGCATTTGGTTTGTAATCTTCCTGACCGGGCTTCCAACGGTCGGCTGCCGCTTACGCCGGTTTTGCGTATGCGCTCTTTGGCGTTGACTCCTTTCCAAGCCCCATTCTATCCCACACAATCCAAACGATTTCCTAGGCCTGCTCACTTTTCCTAACCTCGAACCTCAAACTAACTATCCGACGAGGATAGTCATCCTGCCTGCCCCGTTCCTGACGGGGAGCGAGCGCAGCGAGTTTCCGCGTTTGCATCCCGTACGCTTTTACGGGGCGAAGGATCCCTCTTCTAACCTCCAGAATCCAACCCACTTAAAATTTTTTTGATTTACGCCTGACTTATTATTACTTTGTGATACACTATGTCTGGGCCGTTGGGGCAAATATCTGTGTGCCCGGACAACGACCATGTGCTTTTTTTGCATCCCGTGCGCTTCGCCGGGAAACGGCCATCGCCCGCAGCCTCCTCAACCAACGAACGTTCGGCGTCTATCTATTTTCTTTTCTTTGACTTGCGCCCCTCTTGTCCCAACTTGCGTGCACCACAGAAACGCTCTTAACTTCTTTCGTTTCATGCATCTGCGCACAACTTTTGTCACAACGGAGGGGTGGGGTGGCTCGACCAACGGACACTTCAAGTATCACTTTAACTCGACTCCGCTAACTTCTTTAGAATGCGCAGTTACACGATTCCGCCTGCTAACTCCTTCAGAATGCGCAGTTGCAAAAACGCACCGATTTAACTCCTTTAGAATGCGCAGTTCCGAAAAAAAGTGGGGGGAGGCTACCTCTTCCCGATTTTCCAATTTCGATTTTCGAGTTTCCAGCTTCGCCCTGTACACTCTCTTAGCTCATCGCGCGCACATGATCACTTTCCAGGCATTTCGCCTCGAACTCCGACCCACCATCCGGCTCGCTTTGCCATTGGTTCTGGCCGAAATCGGCTGGATGAGCATGGGCATCGTGGACACCGTCATGGTCGGTCACCTGCCGGACAGCGCCCGCGCCATTGGTTCCGTCAGCATCAGTTCCAACCTGTTCAATGTTCTGGCCTTTTTCGGCGGCGGACTCCTGATCGGGCTCGACACGCTCGTCGCGCAAGCCTTTGGCGCTGGCAAACGCGAAGATTGCCACCGTTCGCTCATCAACAGCATTTATCTCAGCATCGTCATGGCGCCCTTCCTGATGCTTCCTGTCTGGTTCTTCGATCCTATCCTTCGGCGCCTGCGCATCGAGTCGCAAGTCGCGGCGCTCGCCGTTCCTTACATGAAGGCTCTCGCCTTCGGCCTCTTCCCTCTTCTGTTGTATTTCGCCGTTCGCCGCTGTCTGCAAGCCATGAACATGGCACAACCCATCGCCTTCGCTCTGGTCAGCGCCAACATCATCAACGCTCTTTTCAACTGGGTCCTCATCTACGGCAAATGGGGCTTTCCTGCGATGGGCGTCGTGGGTTCAGGCTGGTCCACGGCGCTTTCCCGCGTCTATTTGGCGGCCGTGCTCGTGAGCTATCTTCTCTGGTACGACCGCCGCCATCGCACCGAACTCTTGAAGACGCCGGTCAACATCGACTTTGTTCGCATTCGCCGGCTCATCTCGCTTGGTCTGCCTGCGGCTGTGCAAATCACGCTCGAAATCAGCGTCTTTGCTTTGGCGACAGCTCTCATCGGCCGCCTGGGAGCTGTCGCTCTCGCAAGCCATCAAATCGCGCTGAATACCGTCGCGTTCACCTACATGGTTCCTCTGGGAATTTCTTCGGCTGCCGCCGTTCGCGTGGGCCACGCCATCGGACGCGGCAAGCCTGCCTCCGCGGGCGACGCGGGCTACACGGCCATTTTTCTGGGCGCGGGGTTCATGACTCTAGCTGCGGTCGCGCTGTTGGTCTTCCCTCGTTGGATCGCGCGCATGTACACCCCAGACGAAACAGTCATTCGTAGCACTCGGCTGCTGCTGATTGCTGGCGCAGCGTTTCAGTTGTTCGATGGAATTCAGACCGTCGCCACTGGCGCTTTGCGGGGCGCCGGTGACACGCGCACGCCCATGGTTTGCCACTTCACCGCGTATTGGGTCATTGGTCTGCCGCTGGGTGCCTGGCTCTGCTTCCGTCAAGACTGGGGCGCGTTCGGGATTTGGTCCGGGTTAAGCCTCGCGCTTATCCTTATTGGCATCGTGCTGCTTTTCGCGTGGCGCCACGCGGTGCATCGCCTGAACCGAGAGGCTTCGTCAGCGTCGCGCCCCTTGTCAGAGGTGTCAAAGTGAGGTCTTTTCCCCGACAGGACTTGCATCCCTTCCTTGCAGGGGGGCATCATAGAAATACAGTAGTGCTGTCCCCAGCAAGACCCGGTTCCCACTCCAGCCCTCTGCCGGGCGTTTTAATCAACAGGAGGAATCCGTGAAGCACAAGCATTTCGTCCTGATTACGGCTGTCATGTTTGCGTTCAGTTCTCCGGCCTTTGCCCAGCACGGCCACGGCGGCGGCCCGCCCGCGGGTCATGGCCCGTCGGGCATGGCGAATTCCAGCGGACCCAACTCGAACGCCATGAGTCACACAGACATGTCGCACGCTTCTCCCAGCACCGTGCTCAGCCATAACACCGCCATCGCCA
>DATDNK010000220.1:0-2152 GCA_036518275.1 Candidatus Acidiferrum sp. | reverse complement strand
GATTTCGAGAACGCCTTCATCACTTCTGCGGTCATACGGTTGTCGAGCCAGATTTCTCCGGCGTGCACGCGATGAATGCTCTTCACCAATAAATCCGTCGCCGATTGCTTCAACACGACTCCTCGCGCGCCAAGCCGCATCGCGCGAACCACGTCGCGATCATCTTCGGCAGCCGTAAGCACCACCACGCGCGTCGGCAACGTGTCGAAATTCACTTCCTCGAGGACCGCGAGGCCATCTTTATCCGGCATGCGCAAATCGAGCAGCAGAATGTCCGGCTTCAGCTTGGTGAGCAGCTTGATGCACTCCACACCGTTCTGCGCTTCGCCGACGATCGTGATTTCTTCGTCGGAATCGAGCAGCTTCCGCAGACCATCGCGAAAAATGGCATGGTCGTCGGCTAGTAGTACCCGTATTTGCTGTTTTGTTTTTGCCATATCACCCGAGCGGCACTTCGATTGTTAACCGCGCTCCATGGCCTGGATTTGACTCGACCGTGAGCACCCCACCCACAGTTCGAGAGCGTTCCTTGATGGAAATGGGTCCCAGCCGCAGGCGATCCAGTTCATCGGCCGAAAATCTGCCGGCAAAGCTGAAACCCTCGCCGTTATCGTCTACTACAAGTACTAGGCGGCTGTCGTCCTGCGACAGTTTTACCACGACATGGGAAGCCTTGGCATGCTTTTTTATGTTGTTGAGTGCTTCTCGGTAAATCTGGAAAATCTCGCGGCAAACCCGGTCGGGGGCGCGCAATTGTGTCGAATCAATAAGCAGATCCAGCGCAATCGTGGATTCGTTCCGGTACCGCTCCGCGAATCCGCGCATCAGGTCCACCAGGTCCGCGCTCTGCACGCGCAGGGGCCGCAGGTCGGTCACCGTCTGGCGCAGGTCGGTTGCCTCGTTTTTCACGGTCTGCTGCAAATTCGCGAGGGCGTTGGAAGTCTGCTCCGGAGTGGCGGGCACGCGCCGCCGCAACACATCCAGTTGAATTTCGATGCTGAGCAGCGTCTGCAAAATGCCATCGTGGAGGTCCCGAGCAATGCGGCTGCGCTCTGCCTCGATGGCCCGCGCCCGTAAGTGCCTTAAAAGGAAGATATTCTCGAGCGCTGGGCCAATATGCTGGCCAATGCTCTCCAGCCACACTAAGTCCTGCTTTTGGAAAGGCTTGCGTCCATTCAGAAGAAAAATCCTCCCGGTCGGCTGGCCCGCCTGATCAAACGATACCGTCAAAAGCGACCGAATATTGAACTCTTGCACCACCGGGCCGGGCAGCCGCGGCATGTTCTTGATCGTACGGCCATCGCGGCGGTCCCACCCAAAGCCCGAGCCCGCGCCGGCAACGGAGTTCCAGCAAAGCGTGGCGTCCATGTCGTCCAGCAAAAAGCCGTCCGTCCGGGAAAGCGGCATACTCTCGGGAATCAGCCGGTCGTTCTCCCCCGCCTTCATGCGCCACAGGAAAATGCGCTCTAAATCCGCGTCGCGATACAGCAGCAGCGCTTCTTCCGCATCGAACGTCGTGCCCAGCTCCTGAAGAAACAGCCGCAGCGACTCCGCGAGTCCCTGATCCACCTGCATCGTCGCGTTGATGCGCGAAAAAAAATCAATTTGCGAAGCGAAACTTTTGTTGCGATCGCCGAGAAACGCCAGGCCCGCTCCGCCCGCAAACGTTGCCGCCGTCAACCCGAGCCAGGCCACCACGCGCATCCAATGAATTTCGCCTTTCACCGCAGTCAGCAGAACCAGCGTTAACGAAAGCGCGCCGGCCAACGGCAACGTCAAATCAAAACCCCAGCGAATTCCCGCCGCGTAACAAATGAACATGTACGGAAACCATACGGGCACAGTCGAAGGACTGATGAACATGAAATAGCCAAGAGCTAAAAGATCAAAAGCCAACGACAAATGCCAAGACCGGCTGCGCAGCAGCCGTTCCACTTGCGTTATCACCAGCGCCACGATGAGATACGCAATCAGAAAAGAAACCGAACGCCGCTCCTGGCGGGACGCGGGCTGTTCCAAAGCGGCCAGCAGCGCCAGCAAAACAAAAATTGGGCGCGCAAAAACGATTTGCCGCTCGAAGTGCCCGCGGTCCGTCTGATTGGCAATAGTCTGATTGGCGCTCATGCGCGGGGACACACGTCCTGTGCAATTT
>DATDNK010000219.1:0-11087 GCA_036518275.1 Candidatus Acidiferrum sp. | reverse complement strand
ACGCCATCTCTCCCTTCACGCATCTGGAAATGACCGCCACTCGTTGCAACTCCTTCTGACTCAACGCGAATGTCTCCTGTCTCATGGGTGACATTTTCACGTTGCCGTTAAGGGGTGACAGAATTATGGAGCTAAGACAAGAACCGTTCCAGCAGTTGCCGGTGTCCCGAGCCAGTGCTAATCTCTCGGTTATTACGCCAGGGGTTCATGGGCATGCGCTTCCTTCCTTGCGTGGCCACTGTCTTGGTCCTCACTTCTTCCGTCGTGAGTGCTCAGACGAGCTGCCCTGCGCCGCAAGCCCCGCCGATTGATCCCTCCAAGCTCCTTTTTTCACCTCAGCAAGAACAGGAACTTGGCGAAATCGTGCGCCAGCAAATGGAGAGCCGGTTCCGCGTCATCGAAGAGGATCAAGTCACAGGCTATCTCAAGCGGGTCGGAATGCGGGTGAGCCAGCATCTTCCGGAGACGGGGTTGCATTATGAGTTCCTTTTGTACGACCAACCCGAAATTCAAGCGTTCAGCATGCCCGGCGGACGTGTCTATCTCTCGCGCAAAATGGTCGCTTACCTGCGCAATGAGGACGAATTGGCGGGTGTGCTCGGCCACGAACTGGGGCACCTGGCCGCGCGCCAGCAAGCATTAGACATGTCGCGAGCATTTCGGGACGTCCTTGGAGTCAAAAGCCTTTCTCCCGATGAAGATCTGTTTGGGCTCTACAACCAGTTCGTGGAGAGCGTGCGCTTGAAGAAGATGCACGCCTCTCCCTCGGGCGAGGAAGAACGAAACCAGAAGATTGCGGATCAACTCGGCGTACAGGCAGTCGCCCGCGCCGGTTATTCGCCACAGAGCTTCCCTGATTTCATGGATCGTCTGATGGAGACGAAAGGCAAGACCGGCAATTGGTTCACCGACCTCTTTGGAGCGACTCCCCCGAATTCCAAGAGATTGCGGGAAGCCTTGAAAGACGTGGCTAATCTGCCGCCCAGTTGCATCGAACAAAATTCCCACTCCAGTCCCGCTGAGTTCCACCAATGGCAGGCCGCGGTGCTTCACTATCAGGGCATCGGCCATGCCGAGCACGTCGCGGGCGTCCTTTCGCGAAAGAAGCTGGCTGACCCGCTGCGCGGCGACATCGAGAATTTTCGCTTCAGCCCGGACGGCAAATACCTCCTGGCGCAGGACGAAGGCGGCATTTACGTCCTCACTCGCGATCCCCTGAAGTTTGTGTTTCGCATTGATGCAGTGGACGCGGAGCCAGCGCAGTTTTCCCCGGATTCGCGTCAAGTCGTGTTCTTCAGTTCAGGCCTTCGAGTAGAAACATGGGATATTGATCATCAGGAGCAAACCAGCGTCACGGACGTCCCGGCGCGAGGTGGATGCCGCCAGACAGCTCTTTCACCGGACGCCAAGTACCTTGCTTGTTTGGGAGAAGACCTGGGCCTTACGCTCTACAACGTCGCTTCGGGAGAATCCGTCCTCAAGCAAGAGAAATTCTTTGACCTTGACCCCGGCTTTAACTTCTTCGGTGCTTTCTATAAGTTCCTCTTTCTCATCACCCACCACGATGTGGCCACCCTTCGCTTTTCCCCGGATGCCCGGTATTTCGCGGCTTCTTCGCGCACGAAAGAAGAAGTGATCATTGATTTGACCACGCAAAAGAAGATGCATGTTCCTGGGTCCGTGCACACGGCTATGGAATACGCATTCACCTTCATCGGGCCGGACCGTATCGTGGGCGTCGATACCTTCAAGCCTGAAAAGTCTCCAGTGGTTGAATTTCCGTCGGGTAAAGTACTTGACCGGGTGCCGCTGGGCGGCACCAGTCTGGTTGCGGCCACGAATCCCAGATACATTCTCGTGCGGCCTCTCAAAGACGCTCCAGTGGGAGCTTTGGATCTGGAGCAGAAGAAATTCGCTTACAGCAATCGCATGTCTGCCAGCGATGTGTGGGGCAACGTGTCGGTCAGTGAGCGTTTGAATGGCGAGATCGGTTTGTACAAGATCGAAGACACAAAAGTTAGCAACGTGCTGCAGCTTCCCGTCGGGAAGTTGGGCAACCTGCGCGCGTTCACAACGTCGTCAGATTTGAAATGGCTGGCCATGTCCAGCCGCACGCGGGGCGGTGTCTGGGGACTCGATACCGGAGAGCGCCCATTTTATCTTCGCAGCTTTCAGAGCGTTTACGCTGCTCCCAATTCGATCTTCTATCTCGACTTTCCCGAATTCGAAAAGTCTAGCCGGGAGATGGTGGTTCTGAGTCCTGTCACCAAACAATCCAGGTCCCGGGATGTCGAAAAAGACGACGACCTCACCTTTTTCGGCGACATGGTTTTGCGCACCAAGCACAACGACAAGAATCGTTACGTGCGGCACAACCTGGAATTGGAAGCCATGGATATTGTTAACTTGAAGCCGCTTTGGTCCCGCGCTTTTCCCAAACAAGCGCCGTGGGTTTCAGGATCTGTTTTGAGTGGCAAACTTATCTTTTTCTGGAATGCCAAGGCTGACGGTTTGCGCGACGAACTCGCGCGCGACGCGAAACTTCAGGCTTCGTGGACCAGGGAGAAACCAGGGGACGCCGACTACTTTCTGGAAGTGCTGGATGCGCATAACGGCACTGCGGCAGGCGGAGCAGTTGTACGCACCGGAAAATTCTCCTTCTTTCCAGAACACCGGGAAGCCGCCGGAGACTGGCTCGTCGTGACAGACAACTTGAACCGCGTCCTTCTCTATTCCATCTCCACCGGAGAACGCAAGGCCAGATGGTTCGGTTATAACCCTCAGATTTCTCCGAAGGGCGAGTGGCTTTGCCTCGCCAACGGAAGAGGACATCTGATCGTTTATGACCTGCGCACGCTAAAACAAACGAGCGACCTTTCTTTTGCCAACCATGTTTCCGCCTATACCTTCTCAAACGATGGCAAGCGGTTGCTGGTGCTAACCGACGATCAAAGCGCGTTCGTCCTGGACGCCACTGGAGGTTCGGTAAGTACAGCCGCGGCTCAGAATTAGGTGCGCGCCTCACGGATTCGGTGGGCGCAGCATCTCGGCCAGGTCCGTCAAGCGGTCGAGATAAATGTCGGCGGGATAGGCCGTGCGGTCGTGTGTTCCAAATCCGTAATTCACTGCAGCCGCCAGCGTCCCCGCGTTTCGAGCTGTCTGCACATCCACTTCGGAGTCGCCAATCATCATTGTTTCCTCTGCGGCCGCGCCCAATTCCTCCAGGATTTTTTTCGCGCCCAGCGGATCTGGCTTCTTTGTTTCAAAACTGTTTCCGCCATACACGGCGCGGAAATACTTCGCCAAACCCAATCCTTCCAGGATTCTGTTGCTCACGCGCACGGGCTTGTTGGTCAGCACGGCCATGGGGAATTCGCGCAGTTCTTCCAGCGCCTCCGCCACTCCCGGATACGGCCGTGTCGAGTCGAGCTTGTGTTCGTCGTAGTGCCTCAGGAAAAACTTCAGTCCCTTTTCGCATTCCTCTTCCGATACTCCTTTTCCCAATGCCCGCGCGATCAATTTCGGGGCCCCGTGGCCGATATATCCCGAAATGGTGTCCTCATGCAGCATGTCTCGGCCCATTTCCGCTAGCATCGCGTTGACGGAACGGATCAAGTCTTGCTTCGAATCGATGAGCGTGCCGTCTAAATCGAAGATCAGCGCGCGAACCGCAGAGAAATTGGAAGCCGCCATAAATCGGTCATTCTAATATGTCTTTGCTTCCGCCGCAGTCGGCAAACCTTGTGACCATGCCGTAGAGGAAAAGATTAGGATGTCTAAACTTGTGGTCTGAGCTTCGCGAGGCTCAGGAGGACGAAGTTCAGCGTTTCCAGAACTTCATGATGGCGGAATAGTCGAGGTCTTCCTTGGCGGCGCCTTTGACGGCGTTGTAGATTTCGCGGGCGGCAGCGGTCGCGGGCAAGGCAACGCCGAGCTGGTTGCCGAGGTCGAGAGCGAGACCGAGGTCCTTGTGCATGAGGCGCAGAGGGAAACTCGGGACGTATTCGCCTTTGAGGAGATTGGGAGCTTTGACGTCCAGAACGCCGGAACGCGCCATGCTGGACTGCATGACTTCGATGAGCTTTTCGCCTGGAATTCCAGAACCGGTCGTGAGGGCAAGGGCTTCAGCAAGGGCATCAACTTGTAAAGCAAGAATCGCGTTCATGGCGAGTTTGATGGTTTGGCCGGCACCGTTGGGGCCAAGATGAAAAAGCTTTTTGCCCATGACATTGAGGATGGGCTGGGCTTCTTTTAGCGTTGCGGCGGCGCCGCCGATCATGAAGACGAGTTCGCCTTTCTTGGCGCCCCAATCACCACCTGTGACGGGGGCGTCGAGGAAACGCACGCCGCTTTCTGAGCAAGCTGCGGCGATTTTGCGGGCCAGCGAGGGAGAGATGGTGCTGGAATCGACGTAGATGCTACCGCGTCTGAGCGACTGCATGGCGCCGCAGGGGCCCCAGAGGACTTCTTCGATGGCCGCCGGATCGCTGACCATCGTGATCAGAAAATCAGAAGCGGCAGCGACTTCCTGGGGCGATTTGGCAAGCTTGGCGCCGGCCGCGACGAGCTCCTCGGCGCGCGAGGGTGTGCGGTTCCAAACGGTGAGCGGATAGCCGGCTTTGATGAGATTCATGCCCATGGGCCGGCCCATGAGGCCAAGGCCGATGAGTCCGATCTGTTTTGCGGCGGGATTCAAGAGAGACCTCCTCGACGGCGGCTGGCGTGTAGCACAAAACGCCTTGCTCAAAAAGAGGAGATGATTGTAGCCGAATTACAGGCGAGACGAAGAGCGGAGCTTTGCAAAAGCTCAGGCTGTTTTTGGACGGTGGTTGAGCGGGAGGACACTCGCGCCGCCACCGGCAGAGGCAGGAACAGCCAAGGCGGCACGCGGCGTTTCGCCTTCGGAATTCGCGACGACGGCAGGTTCCGGATTAGCGGGTTTCACGGCGACAGTGGCCGCGTTGGCGGCGGCTCCAGAATCCGGCTTTTCCTGGATGCGCACCAGACACTGATACGGAATTTCCCAGCGGAACTGGCCGTGCTTGCCGCGCTGCTCAAAGTTTTGCTCGAGGAAGATGGAGCGCCCCGAATCGGCGACGAAAATTCCGGAGGCGGGCAGAAGAATATCGCCTGCGCGATACTGCACTTCCACACGACGACCGAGAAAGGACGAATAGCGGGCCATCTTCCCGCTAGTGTCGTCACGCGAAAGTAACAGGCGCAATAGTACGAAAGGACTCCCCCCGCCTGGCGTGTGGAAAAAGATGCGGAAAAGCTGTCGACAACCAGCGGCAAAACGCAGGAACGAAAAACCCTGGTTCACGAGAATCGCGTTGGCAGCGCAAAGTGAGGAGCAGATGCTTGACTTTTGTGCGGAGCGCGATATTGTCGGCGTCACGCAAACGAATGGATTGCGCAGGAGAGGAATCCTGTGGCGGAACTAAACGAAACTGTTGCAAATAGCTTGGCGTCGTATTACGAATATGTCGCCAAAGATTTGCACAAATGGGTGGATCCGCTGACGAACGAGCAGTTTTGGCATAAGCCGTATCCGTATGGCAACAGCGTGGGGCACCTGGTGCTACATTTGGCGGGGAATTTGAACTACTACATAGGAGCGCGAGTCGCGGAAACGGGCTACGTGCGGGACCGAGACAAGGAGTTCACGGATGCGAATCCGCCGCGCAAGCATGAAGCGCTGCGGGCGTTTGACCAAACCGTGGTCATGGTGGTGGCAACGATTCGAAAACAGACCGAGGAGGACTGGAGCAAAGCGTACACTGCGGAACGCGAGCCGGAGGCCAAGAACCGCTTCCAGATTTTTGTGCGTTGCGCGGGACACGCGTATCATCACGTGGGACAGATTATCTATCTGAGCCGAGAGTTGGCGAGAGCTTAAGGCCAGAAAAACGCTTCGCCTGGATGCAGAGTGGGCGTCAAGGCGGCGAACTGGAACGCGAGTGGTCGAGCAGAAGAAACTGACGAAGGGCAAGGCTGTCCTTTTGCTGGCGCTTTCTGCAGTGGGCGCGATTGTGTCGGCAACGGAGATGCATGGATGGCATGTCTACCTGGGATTTGCCATTGTGGGGGTCGTGCTTCTTGTGGGGTTCCTCATCTGGAACCGCGAATCCTGAAAAAGTTTTCTTGAGGGGGTAGGAAGCGATGCGAAAAGTGTCATCGATCGTCTGCGCGCTGGCGTGGGGCGGAGTGTTGGCGATACCAGGTTTGGCGCAGGAAACAGCGAAGACAGCGCTGCCGCCGGCTTCGATGACACCAACCATCGATCAGTCGCTCGAATGGCAGAATGCGTTTAATCCGAAGATCTCGCCCGACGGGAAGCGCGTGGTTTACGAAGTGCAGAAAACCAATTGGGAAGAAAACGCGTTCGAACGGAATTTGTGGATCGCGGACATTGCGAGCAGCGAGACGCATGCGCTGACCACGGCCAAGAAATCGAGCACGAATCCGGAGTGGTCACCAGATGGGAGGTGGATCGCATTTCTCTCCGACCGGCCGGGACAAATCGCGGGGACGCCGGAGGGCAAGAAGCAACTTTATGTAATTTCCGTGGATGGCGGGGAAGCGCAACAAGTCACGAAAGTGGAGAACGACGTGAGCGACTTTGCCTGGGCGCCGGATTCGAAGCGCATCGTTTTTTCCATGAGCGATCCCGAGACAAAGGCGATGAAGGATCGCAAGGAAAAATACGGCGAATACTCCGTGGTTCATGGCGACTACGCAATGACGCATTTGTGGATCGTCGAGTTCTCGAACGGAAGCACGACGGCAGCAGAACCCAAACGGCTGACGGAAGGAGACAAGTTCAGCGTGGGAGATTTTTCATGGTCGCCGGACGGAACGCGCATCGCATTCAGCGCGCAGAAAGACCCGGACCTGATCTCGCTGGGGACTGCGGATTTATATGTGGTAAACGTAAACGACAAAGCCGTAAAAAAAATCGTAAGCACCGCAGGGCCGGACATCAATCCGCACTGGTCGCCGGACGGGAAGAAAATCGCGTTCGAAACCGCAGCGGGATCGCAATACTTTTTCTATACAGACGGAAGGATAGGCGTGGTGCCGGCCGACGGCGGAGCAGTGCAAATTTTGACGGAATCCTTCGATGAGGATCCGTCATTGATCGGCTGGGGGCCGGATGGGATTTATTTTGGCGCGGTACAGAAGACCGCGGCGCATTTGTTTCACCTGAATCCCGCGAATGGCTCAGTGGAGAAGCTGAGCGCCCCCGAGGGAATGGTGGCATCTGGATTTTCTTTCTCAAGAGACTACCGGACGGTGGCTTATCGAGCGGCACTCGATAATCAGTACGCGGAGATCTACACCACCAGCGTGGCACCGTGGCAAGGCAAGAAGCTGACCGCTATGGGCGACCAGCTCAAGGGATTCAAGCTGGCGCATCGCGAAGTGATTTTGTGGAAGTCGAGTGACGGGACAACGATTGAAGGGGTGCTTTACACGCCGCCGGATTTCGATGCCAAGAAAAAATATCCGCTCCTGGTGGTCATTCACGGCGGGCCAACCGGCGTGGATCAGCCGGTGGTGTACGCCGACCGCTACTATCCTATCGAGCGGTTTGTGGCCAAAGGTGCGGTGGTGCTGCGACCGAATTACCGCGGCTCAGCTGGTTACGGAGAAAAGTTCCGGTCGCTGAATGTCCGCAATCTCGGTATCGGCGACTATGCCGATGTAATCTCTGGCGTGGATTCTCTACTTGCGAAGGGGTTCGTGGACAAAGAGCGCGTTGGCGCGATGGGCTGGAGCCAGGGAGGATACATTTCGGCGTACATCACGACGTTCAGTGACCGGTTCAGAGCCGTTTCCGTGGGCGCGGGAATTTCCGACTGGTCGACGTATTACGTGAACACGGACATCACGCCTTTTACGAGGCAATACCTGCACGCAACGCCGTGGGACGATCCGGAGATCTATTGGAAGACGTCGCCGATCAGCAACATCGCCAAGGCCAGGACGCCGACGCTCATCCAGCACGGAGAGAACGACAAGCGCGTGCCGATTCCCAATGCCTACGAACTGCGGCAGGCGCTGGAGGACCGCGGCGTGCCGGTGAAAATGGTCGTTTATAAAGGATTCGGGCACGGCATCACCAAGCCGAAACAGCAGCGCGCGGTGATGGAGGAAAACGAAAAATGGTTTGCGCAGTACATCTGGGGCGAAAAGCCGGAAGAACCGAAGCCTGCGGAGCCAAAGAAAGAAGAAAAGAAATCAACAGCAGCGGTAAACCCGTAAATTTGGAAGAGGCTGGAGGTCGGGCTCGACCCAGCCTTCCCGCGCACCGCTGGTTTGCAAGAGTTCCGGCGAGTAATACTTCTTCAAAAGATCTTTGTCGCCCAGTTCCGAGTGTTCAGCAAGAAACTGCGTAAAGTCGTGGCTCTCCGGTGTCTCCACCAAGGCCACGGCCACTAGGCGCATCCAAGCTAAAGTAAGCGTGCGATGGTATTTCTGCGTCGCGCCGTGGTGATTGGCAAAGCGAAGGATGCCCGTGGTCATGCACTCGGCCGCGCACGTCGCATCGTAAGACCTCAGATAGAGCCAGGCGACGCGGATATGTTCGCGGTGGTGAAACTGGTCTGCGGGAAAAGAAAGATCCTCGAATGCGCGAAGAAAGTCTTCATCGCTCCAGGCGGATTCGCCCGAGCCCGTTTTGGTATCGGTCATAGTTTGGGAATAGAAAAGTAAGATTGGAACTTCGTTTATTCTACTACGTTTCGAGCTTGAAGCGTGAGGAAGCAAGGCGGTAGAGGCGGCGCCAGAACAGGCGGTTAATGAGCACGACAACGGTCGCCATGATGAGCGTGGAAGCAAGCAACATATCGAAGCGGCCGGCGTCGCTGGCGCTGCTGATGGTGCTGCCCAGGCCGGCCGTGGAAACAATCCTGCCTTGAAAGTGAAAATATTCCGCGATGATGCTGGCGTTCCACGCGCCGCCGGAAGCAGTCACCATGCCGGTGATCAAATAAGGAAAAATGCCAGGCAGGATCAGGAAGCGCCAGCGGTCCCAGGAGCTGAAGTGAAAGACTTGCGCGGCTTCCTTCAGGTCGGTGGGAATGGCCATGGCGCCGGCAATGACATTGAAAAGGATGTACCACTGCGTTCCCAGGAGCATGAGCAGCATGGCTGCAAACTCCATCCCCCAAGGCAAGCGGAGGAAAAACAGGAGAATGATGGGAAAGAGCGCGGTCGCTGGAACCGAGGCAGCCGTCTGGACAAACGGCTGAGCGATGCGAGCGAGCCGAGGGCTGAAACCGATGGCCACACCAACGGGAACCGTCCAGAGCGCGCTGAGAAGCAGAGCCGAATTGACTCGCAGGAAAGTCAGCGCGGCGCTTCGGAGAAGTTCGACGTAATCCTCATGGTGAAGATCGGAAAGCTCGCGGACTGCGTGGAATACCGTGAAGCCGAGGCCGACCAAAACTCCCGCAATCATGACGTAGGCAATTCCGCGGCGGAGATGGTGTTGTTTTGGAGCGGTGAAGGTCCTGGCTGCGCGGCGGGCGCTTTGCGCGAAGTGAAGCGTAAGCCAGTTGACCAAGGGACGGAATAAGCGCCGGTATAGGCGAGCGAGAAGAGAAGCGCGGCCCAGGAAATGGAACAGCGTGGGGCGCGCAGCGGCGGAACTTTCGACTTGCTCGAATTTGAATTTGTCCGCCCAAAGAATGATAGGACGCCATACAAACTGATCCAGCAGAACGACCAGGGTGATCATTGCCGCCAAGCCCCACAAAATGGCGCGCGTATCGCCGCGGCCCGCAGCAGTTTGCAGGAACGAGCCGAGCCCCGGCAAGCGGAAGTCGCGCTTGCCGAGCACAAACATTTCGCAAGCCATCAGAAAAAACCAGCCTCCCGCGACGGAGACCATGGAGTTCCAGACAAGCCCGATGGTGGCAAAAGGAAGATCCAGCTCGGCAAAGCGCTGCCATCGGCCGAACCGATAGATGCTGGCAGCCTCGCGGAGATCCTGCGGAACGGTTTTCAGAGAAGAATAAAAGCTAAACGCGATATTCCAGGCCTGGCCGGTGAAAATCAGGAGAATGGAGCCGAGTTCTAGGCCCAGCTGGCTATGCGGGAAAAGAGCGACCATCGCCAGCATCACGCCGGGAAGGAAGCTGAGCACGGGAATGGACTGCAAGATGTCGAGCAGCGGAATCATCAGCATTTCGGCGCGGCGCGAGCTGGCGGCGAGATAGCCGAAAGCCAAAGAAAAGACGAGACTGAGCGCGTAAGCAATGATCATGCGAACCAGGGAATAAAACGCATAAAGAGGGAGGTTGCGGGGATTCTGGGAAATCTGCGCCTGTGGATGAACCGGACCAAACCAGGTACGGCCGATGGCGTAAATCCCAAAGATCGCAGCGAAAACAAAAAGGAAAACAACAACGTCAATCAAGAACGCCCAGCTCCAACGCGAACCCGCCGGGCGCTTCACTGCAGGTGGAAGCGGTGTGGAGTGAACGGCAGGAGGCGCAATCAGCGGCACGGTATGGTCAAGCCTCGGTGAGTGTCAGCTTGCCGGACTGGGAATCGTAATCAAAGATTTCCGCATAGCGTCCCCACTGGATTGCAGTGTCGAGCTGGCGGCGGGATTCCTGTTCGCTGAAGTGCTCGTCAAGCAAGTCGCGGAAAAACTCTTCGCTGAGAGTGCGGTTGGATTTGGCCTTGAGCGCCTGTTCCATTTGCCGAAGCAGAGGCACATTGGCGATGGCGGCTTTGCGGAAGATGGCTTTGCGAGCCTGAATGTCCGCCTCGGCAAAAGCGCGGCCCTCCGGCGTAATGATGGCGTCACCCTCCTCCGTGCGAAGAAAGCCCAGCAGAATCGCAGTATCAATGGTGGGGAGAAGGGACTCCAGATCCAGGCTGAGCTCCTCCGAGAGGCGATGCAAGTCGTCGCGCCCACCGCGGTCAACGAGGATTTCCAGCAAGCCAGCCAAGCCGCCAGGGCGCGTGTGCGGGAGCATGACCGCCTTGGGCTTGGGGGCGGTACCGGGCACGTATGTGCGCGTCGGCGCCAAGTCGTCCTTGTGATCCGGCTGCGTCAAGACGCGGTAAAT
>DATDNK010000218.1:0-13166 GCA_036518275.1 Candidatus Acidiferrum sp. | reverse complement strand
GGCGAAGGGCGGGTTGCTGGTGATCGCAAATCAGAAAGAACACACCGTGCTGGTGGTGGATCCTGAGGAGCGGCGCGAGTTGGCGAAGGTCGTGGTCGGCGTGAACGGGCACGAAGTGATGGTCTCCAAAGACGGAAGATTTGCTTACGTGCCGATCTACGGGAATTCCGGAGTGGGCAGGCCGGGGACAGACGGGAGCACGATCGATGTGGTTGATTTGCGGGAAAGGAAGCTCGCGACGACGATTGATCTGGGCAAGCCGCTGCGGCCGCACCGAGCGGAATGGGGGCCGGACGGAATGCTGTATGTGACTGCGGAACTTGACAGCGCGGTGGATGTGATCGATCCCGGCACGCGGAAAGTCGTTGCGGAGATCGCGACAGGGCAGAAAGAATCGCACATGCTGGTGATTTCGCCAGATGGGCGTCGGGCGTATACAGCCAACGTGGGCGCGGGAAGTGTGAGCGTGCTGGACCTGGCGAAGCGCAGTCTGATTACGACGATTCCGGTGGCGAAGATGGTGCAGCGGATTTCGATTTCGCCGGATGGGAAGCATGTTTACACGCACGACCAGGATGCTCCGCGGATCGCGGTAATTGACACGGCGACGAACAAGATCGCGAACTGGATCGATGTGCCGAGCGTGGTGTATGCATCGGAGCCAACGCATGACGGGCGGTGGCTGGTGACGCTAGGCCGAAGTGGCAGCGGATATGTGATTGACCTGCAAACGATGAAGGTAGCACACACATTGAAAGTCTCCCAGGGAGGGTCGGAAATTCTGATTCGACCGGGAGGAGAGGTTGCGTATTTGAGCGGAACGGGCGCGGGAAAGATTGACGTGCTGGATTTGCGCACGTGGGAGCTGCGGAAACCAATTGAATTGACGCCGGGAGTGGACGGGATGTCGTGGCTACCTGAAGCGGCAAAGTAATGACGTTTCGAGATCGACTCGTATTTTCCAACACGCAGAGCTGTGGATTTTGTGGCGGCGCTCTATTCTTCGCGGAGGGTGCGGGCGGGGTCGATGCTGGCAATCCGCAAGGCAGGCAACGCGGTGGCGAGAAGCGTCACAGTGGAGAGCGTCAGCACGACAGCGAAAATGGTCGTGCTGTCGTAGACGCCGACGCCGTAAAGCTCGCTGCGCATAACGCGCAACGCTCCCGCGGAAAGGGCCAGCCCCAGAACCAAACCGACTAGTGAAGCGGCTGCTCCGGAGCGTCCGACCTGCACCATGACTTGACCGATGCTGGAGCCCAGGGCCATGCGGATGCCGATCTCGCGCGTCTTCTGCGCCACCATATTGGCCACCAGCGCAAAGATGCCAACGGCACTCAGCAGCAGCGCCAGCGCCGCCATGGCGCCTAGCAGCGCTACTTCAATTCGCTGCGTAGTCAGAGTCCGGGCCAGGAGATCCTTCATGCTGTAGAAGCCGGAGGCGGGCAGATTGGGATCCGCCTTGGCCAAAGCTCGCTGCATTTCGGCGGTCAACCCCTCTACTGGACCAGCCGTGCGGACAATCCAGTCGGGCTGAACCCAGACGTGCACGATCGAGAGAAATTGCGCACTTACTTGCGCGGCGGGCACATACATGGCCTGCTCGCTCATGAGGGGAGCGACAGGCTCTAAACCAGAGACAACAGAAACGTCGGCGACCTCGCCAACAATCAAAGTATCTTTGTTGATGTAGCGACCAATTGGATTGCTTCCACCATAGAATTTTCGGGCGAAGGCGTGATTCACTACGGCCACTTTCTGCGCGTTGGGGCCGTCCGCATCCGTAAAGGTACGGCCAGCAAGCAAAGGCATTTGAAGAGTTTCGAAATACCCGGGAGTGACGTAAAACAGATCCGTGCCATCCTGCGTCCCGGCTTCCTTGCCGTCGCTGATGGTGACGCCATCATTGATGGCGCGCTCGTAGGGGAGGGTCAATCCAACTGCGGCGTTTTGTACGCCGGGAATCTGGCGCATGGCGGCGGTGCTTTCGTCTAAGAGTTTCCGGAAGTTTGCAGGATCGTGGTAGCGGACATCGTCGAGCGATGCTTTGGCGACCATGACTCCGTTGGGATTAAATCCTGGCGGCAGCGTTTCCAAATGGATGAGGCTGCGAATGAGCAGGCCGGAACCGGCGAGCAGCACGACCGTAAGTGCTACCTCGCCGGCAATCAGCGATTGACGCACACGCACGCTGCCCGCTCGAACCACGCTGCGGTCGGCCATCGAGGAACGCAGGTCCACTCGCCGCGCAGCGAACGCCGGAAACATGCCGAAGAGCACACTGGTCAACACCGATACGACGAGCGTGAAAGTCATCACGCGGCCGTCGAGAGGCACGCTGGCGACGGGAAGAAAGTGTTCGGGCAGCAGCAGGAAAAGCCACTTCAGCGCAAGAAAACCCACGGCGATCGAAACCGCTCCGCCCAAGAGCGCCAGCAACAAGTTTTCAATCCAGAATTGCCGTTGAATCTGCCAGCGCGAAGCCCCAATCGCCAGCCGCGTGGCCACTTCGGAGGCGCGGCGGAGCATCCGAACCAAAGTTAGTCCAGCCAAATTTGCGCAGGCAATCAGCAAGATGAACCCTGCGGAGAGCATCAAAGCCAGCACTTGGGGACGCAGCGATTCCGTCTCACCTTTCTGAAGCGGCACGGAATAGTAGCTGAGGTGAACGCCCGGATATTCGTTCTCAAACCGCCGAGCACGGAGGGCCCAGGCGCTGTTGATCTTGGCATCGGCTTCCTGCCAGGTCGCGCCTTCGCGCAGCCTCGTAATGACATCAAAGTTTGACCCTCCGCCTGCGCCCTCGCGGCTGGGCTGAAGGGCCGTGTACACATCGGCGTTGGAAGGAGTGATTGCGTCTTGAGGAAGCACGCCGATGACCGTATGCGGCTCGCCTTTGAGCAGAATGGCCTGCCCGAGAATACCAGGGTCCGAGCCGAAGGTATTGCGCCACAGATCGTAGCTGAGAATCGCAGTCTTGGGCCCGTGGGGCCGGTCTTCATCTTCAGAGAAATTGCGCCCGAGCAGGGGCTGGAGAGCCAGAACATCAAAGTAGTGAGCGGAGACTCGCGTGTTACGGACGTATTGCACGCGGGAACCGGCTTTGAGGTTCACGCCAGAAGTGCCGCCCGAAAGAGCAGAAATCAAGGTTGCGACATTGTCACGGAGCAATTCCCATCTCTCGCCGTCCAAGTTGATGGGATTCTCCGAAGAACGCGCACCGGTTACTCGCGCGTAAATCGTGCCCAGGCGCTCCGGATGGGGGTAGGGCAGGCTCTTCAGCAGAAGCGCATTCACGAGAGAAAAAATTGCGGTGTTCGCGCCGACGGAGAGCGCCAGGGTAAGGACTACCGTGAGAGTGAAGCCGGGGTTCTTGCGAAGTTGGCGTAGGCCGAAGCGGCAATCGGCCATCAGTGCATGAAGCCCGTTGCCGAGCCGCTTTTCGCGAACCTGTTCTTTTACTTGTTCCGTACCACCGAGTTCCATGCGCGCGGCACGTTCGGCTTTCCTTCTTGGCATGCCCGCGCGAATGTTTTCATCGATTAGCAGCTGGAGGTGGGCGTGAACTTCATGGTCGAGGTCTTGCTCCACACGCCGAGTCAAAAAGAGATTTCGCAGGAAACTACGGCCTTTGACCAGGAGCGGCATGACTACACCTCTGCATCGTTACGATGCCTGCAAAGCTTGCGCGATGGCCCAAGAAATGCGTCCCCACCGCTTGGATTCCACTTCCATCTGCTTCCGCCCCGTTTTGGTGAGGCGGTAGTATTTCGCGCGGCGATTGTTCTCCGAGTCTCCCCAAAAGGAGGAAGTCCAGCCTTCGTCTTCCAAGCGGTGGAGGGCGGGAAAGAGAGAACCTGGCTTAACCACAAAAGTGCCGCCCGTAATTTGCTGGATCCGGCGGGAAATGCCCAGTCCGTGCAGCTCGCCAGTGGCCAGGGATTTCAAGATGAGCAGGTCCAGAGTCCCCTGCAGGAGGGTGGTCGGTTCAGGGCTCAAGCCAGGTCTCCTATAGAAATGCGATAGGAATGATAGCTCTCTACGTATAGAGTGTCAATAGGAACGGGGGCAACAGCTCGGAGGAGGAACTTGCCGATCATCCTTTGCGCAGAGCAGACTTTATGGCGCTAGCGCGGGGAGGCTGGAAGCGGTAGCCGACCCAGGGTTCGGTGAGAATGTACTTCGGATGAGCGGGATCGGCCTCCAGTTTTTTTCGCAATTGATTGATCACCACGCGCAAGCTTTCGGTTTCTTCGCCGTAATCGGGCCCCCATACCGCTTGCAACAGCCGGCGATGGGTCAACGGCTTCCCTTGGTTGGCAACCAAATGCTTGAGGACGTCGTACTCTTTGGGTGTGAGATGCACGTTGTCGTCGCGCACAGTTACCTGGCGGGCCTCGAAATCAATGGTCATATCTTTGGATACGAACGGCGGAAGCGTGTCGCCCGAGGAATAGCGGCGGAGGGCAGAACGAATGCGCGCGAGGAGTTCTTCGATACCAAAGGGCTTGACGACGTAATCATCGGCACCCGCATCGAGAGCGGCCACTTTGTCGCGCTCGGCGTTGCGCACGGTTAGCATGATGATGGGAGCGTCGGAAGCGCGGCGAATCTCGCGACAAGCCGCAACGCCGCCCATGCCGGGCATGTTCACGTCGAGGAGCACCAAGTCGGGCCGCTCCTTACGCAGCGATTCGAGGGCTTCTTCGCCAGTCTTGGCTTCTGTGATCACATAGCCTTGGGTTGAGAGCGTGGAGCGCAGGACGCGGCGAATTTGCGGCTCATCGTCAACGACAAGAATGTTGGCGGCGTTCACGGGACCTCTTTTCGCGCATGCTCAACAGGCTGGGCGTGATCGACAGGCAGCGTGAAAGAAAATACGGAGCCGTGGCCCAGTTGGCTGGTGACGCTGATGTTCCCTTGCTGCGCCGCAATGATTGCTTTCGCAATGGGCAAGCCCATGCCTGTGCCGCGGACGAGGTATCGCTGGTCTTTTCCCCGATAGAATTTGTCAAAAATCATGGTCTGCTCAAAATCATCGATGCCAGGGCCGCGGTCCGCGACGCTGGTAGTCACGGTGTCGCCAGTAAGTTCCGCGGTGATAGTAATGGGCTGCTCTTTCGGCGAATAAAGATTGGCGTTGTCGATTAATTGCACGAGCGCTTCCTTGGCCCGTTCCAAATCGGCGCGCACCGAAGGAAGGCCGTCGGTTACGCGGACGTCAACGCGTCGGCCGGCCAACGCGCTCTTGCAATGGGCCAGCGCGGCATCGATGATCTCCTCGATCGCGGTTGGGGCGAGATCGAGCGTCACCTCTCCCGCTTCCAGCTTGGCCATCTCGCCAGCCTCTTCCACAAGATGATTCAATCGATCGCACTCTTCATTGATGATGGTTAGAAGTTCGCGGGATTGCGGGGAATCGGAGTTAACTGACGTCAAGAGACCGGTTACCGCCGCCTTCATCGAAGTCAGTGGGGTACGGAAGTCATGAGTGATGGAGTCGAGCAGGGCGGATTTCAGGCGCTCGCCTTGCCGCTCGGCTTCGGTCTGGCCGAGTTGCTCCACAGCGCGCGCGCGTTCAATCGCGATAGCCACCATTGTGCCAACAGCTTCCAAGGATTGACGCGAGAGCTGTGCTCCGGAAATTCCCAAGCTGGCGAGGGGGCGCACCCCCATCCGGACGGGAATGAAAAACTCGGCATGCTCGGAGTCCAAAGTAAGTTCATCGTTCAAGAACGCCATTTTCATCTTCTCTTCATCAAGGTGCGCGGCGCCAAATCCGGAACGATAAAATTTGTCCTTCTGCGGGAGGAAAAGTTCCGCTGCGCCGGCTTCAAAGCTCTCCACAATGTAGTCGGGAATGGCGTTCATCAATTGGATGACGTTACCCTCTCCCAGAAGCTGACGGCTGAAACCGTACAAGCGCTCCACTTCCCGCCTCCGGCGATGGGCTTCGTCAGCCTCTTTGCGAATGCGCGAAGAAAGCCGGCTGCCGGTCATCGAGGTGACCAAAAATGCGAACAGCGCCACCCAGTTTTGCGGGTCTGCAATCGTGAGGGTTCCTATTGGCGGCAAGAAATAATAGTTGAATGCCAACATGGCCACGATGGACATGAACGCCGAAACCAGCATTCCCCACACTGCCGAAACTGCTAGAATGGCCAGCAGAAAAGACAATGCGACAGTAGTTTGGTTTACCCTTAAACCGTGACGATAGAGAAGCGTGATGCCGACGACCACGAGCAGGGACACAGCCGCTCCCATGATGCGCCCACCGAGGAATCTCTGCATGCGTACATTCTAGCCCAGGCCGCCGCCTGGATGTGGAGATAGCGTTGCCCAAAAAGCCCGAAGAATGGCTGGAAATCGCCTCACCGCCGCAGAAAACGCGCGGTGTCTTCAAGCTTTTTTTGGGCTACGCACCGGGTGTCGGAAAAACTTTCAACATGCTGAGCGAAGCGCTGCGGCGGCGCAGCCGTGGAGAAGACGTGGTCATCGGCGTGGTGGAATCGCACGGGCGCCAGGGAATTGAAGAGCTTGCCCAACAATTGGAACGCGTTCCGCGCAGGAAAATCGAATATAAAGGGACCGTTTTCGAGGAAATGGATGTTGATGCGATTCTCGCGCGCCGCCCGGGCGTGGCGCTGGTCGATGAACTCGCACATACGAATATTCCCGGGAGCAAGCACCGCAAGCGCTACGAGGACGTGCGGGAGCTTCTCGCTGCCAATATCGATGTGATTTCCACGCTGAACATTCAGCATATCGAGAGCCTTGCGCCCGTGGTGCGCTCCATTACGGGGATTACCGTGCGCGAGACGGTGCCGGACTGGGTGCCGCTCACCGCCTCGGAAACAGTCATGGTCGATTTGACGCCCGAAGCGCTGCACAACCGGATGAAGCGCGGCGATGTGTATAGCACGGAAAAGGTGGAACGCTCTTTGAAGAACTTCTTCCGGCGCGGCAATTTAATCGCGCTGCGCGAACTGGCGTTGCGCCAAGTTGCCGAGCAAGTGGATCGCAGCCTCGAATCGTACATGGAGGCGCAGGATATCCGGAAAAACTGGGGAGTGCGCGAGCGCATGGCGGTGTGCGTTTCCGCGAATCCTGCCGGGCAATACCTCATAGCGCGAGGCGCGAGAATGGCGCGCCGTATGGACGCGGAGCTTTATGTCGTGCATGTCGAGCGGGAGTTTGGCCCAGTTCACCGAGAGTCTAATCCAAATGCGCTGGCCGCCAACTTGCGGTTCGCGGAAAGCCTGGGCGCAAGAGTGATTCGCCTGAAAGGGAGAAGCGTAGCGGACACAGTAGCGGACTTTGTCCGCTCGAAGCACATTACCCAGGTCATCTTCGGCCGGGCGCCGATGCGGGATTGGAGGAAATACCTCTATCTCTCCGCCGTGCACCGTTTCCTGCGCGAGTCTCCTGCCGTGGACGTGCATATTGTGACTCAGGAACCGGAGGATTGATGGTGCCCCGCATCAAAAGGAATCCTGGACCGCTCGAATCCTATAGTCACTCTACGCGGGGACTACATGAACCCGTCATGAGAGCTTATTCGACTTTCACGGCTCAACAGGAGTTGAAGATGATTCGGCAAGCTTTTTTTCGATGGACGATGCGATGCTGGCTTACGGCATTGGTTATAGCCATGGCGCCTCATATCGCGGCCGCAGAGACGCAAGGTATTGATTCAGAGCAAGCGAGGCGATACTTCGAGGAAGCGCGAAAAATCTGTGAGAGCGATGCGGGCAAACTGTGGGGGAAGAGTTTGTGTGGTCCCATGTTATTTGGCGATCCCGACACGCGGTGGGTTGCGGCCAATCAGCCCGACGCCGAATCGCGCCTAAAAGCGCAAAACGGCGTTTTCGTAGGGAAGCTCCCTGACGAAGTCAACATAGCCAACACAGCTACGTCCTGGGCCGGCGTCCACTGGACAATGGTCGAGTGGCCCCTGCCTGAGAGCCCAACAGTTCGCGCGCGGCTGATGATGCATGAATTGTTTCATCGGATTCAGGACGATCTCGGCCTTCCGGCCCTTAGTCCGCCGAACGCACATCTGGGCACGCTCGAGGGCCGGATCTGGCTTCGGCTCGAGTGGCGCGCGCTGCAACAAGCACTGGCGCGGCCGGATTCACCTCCAGCAGAACGCAGACGCGCCGTTGAAGATGCGCTGCTCTTTCGTTTGCGCAGGCAGGCGCTTTTTCCAAAGGCCGAAGAAGAGGAACGAGAACTCGAACTGAATGAAGGGCTCGCGGAATATACCGGCTACAAAGTGCGAGGGACGTCTGACGCGGGCACAGTCGAGGCGGTAATCGGGAGGCTCAGTTCGGCAGAATCGGAACCAGCCTTCTCTCGATCTTTTGCTTATGTTAGCGGGCCGGCCTATGGCCTGTTGTTGGATTTGTCGGGTAAGACTTGGCGCAAGAATTTGACCTCGAAGTCCAGCCTTGGGAACCTCCTGCAGCAATCCTACGGCGTCGCGCTGCCGTCTGATTTAGCCGCGGCCGCAGAGAAAAGGGCATCGGTTTACGACGGAGTGGCCGTGCGTTGGCTCGAAACGCAGCAAGAAGAGAAGCGAAAAGCACAGCTCGAAGATTACAAGAAGCGTTTGATTACCGGCCCTGTGTTGACGCTGCCGGTGATGGAGCAGTTCAACTTTAGTTTTGATCCCAATGGTGTCATCCCGATTGACGACACTTCCAGTGCTTATACAACGCTGCGCGTCACGGACGTCTGGGGAGTTCTCGAGGTCAGTGGAGGAGCGCTCATCGTGCGCGGCCAGCGTGGATTCGTGCGTGTGGTTGTGGAAGCGCCAAAGTACAATTCCGGTTCAGCGGGCGAGATAAAAGGAAACGGCTGGAAGCTGACGCTCACTTCGGGTTGGAGCTTAGCCAAGGGTGACAGACCAGGTGATCTAACAGTTGCAAAGAAAGAATGATGCTAACCCCTGATCTAGGAGTCAATCGTCGAGCTCTGCCGCCCTGTCTCTTTGACGGAAAGTGCCCTCTCACCGTAGACTTTGTCTATGTATTCTAGGTCGGGCATCAAGAGCTATCGCGTCAGCTTCGACTTTTATGTCACTCCAGTTGTCAAGCTTCTTCTGATTGCCAACGTCGCTGTGTTTATCTTTGAGGCTTTGCTCCACCACTTTTCCGGAGAGTCCGCCTATGACGACCTGCTGAAGTGGTTCGGTCTTGTTCCTGCTGGTGTATTTCCTGGCCTGCGCATCTGGCAGCCCCTCACGTATTTGTTTCTCCATGACGTCAGCAGCATCTGGCACATCCTGATGAACATGTTCATGCTCTGGATGTTTGGCCGCGAACTCGAACTGGTTTGGGGAAGAAATCGTTTTCTGCGTTACTACTTCATGACTGGCGTTGGAGCAGGACTTATCAACGTCGTTGTAAAAATGGCTCCAGCACTTTTCGGTTCGGGGATCCCCCTTGGTGCTTACACTTCTACCATCGGTGCTTCAGGAGCCATTTTTGGAATTCTGGTGGCGTGCGCTGTTCTCTTTCCGGATCGGCGCGTTTATCTTCTTCCGTTTCCAGTGGCAATGAGCATGCGCACTGTCGTTATAGCCATGACTGTCCTGACGTTTCTCGGAACGTTTGGGTTGGGCGCCGACCGAGTAAGCCATATCTGTCATCTCGGTGGACTGGTGGTGGGGTACGTCTATTTGCGCCGTGGATCTTTTCTTTACAGCTTGCGGAACAGCGTCTCCGATTGGCAACACAAGCGCAACCGGCGGCGTTTTGAAGTTTACATGAGCAAGCACCGCAAGGAGCCGCCCTCGCGCCCTGACAATTGGGTGAATTAGAAGTTCGAAGTTGGAGGTTAGAAGTCGGGAGCAATAACCTCACGCCGGTCCGCCAATTACGTGAAATTTCATGAAGTTCGTTGTGCCGCGAATGCCCATCGGGGTGCCCGCCACGATTCCGATGATGTCGCCTTTACGCACTAATCGCTCTTCGAGCAACCTCTTCTCCGCGATTGACGCAAGCCCGTCGATTTTCCGCACATCCTGAATATTTCGAGGATACACACCCCAAATCAGCCCTAAGCGACGCCGCGTTTCCTGCTCCGGGGAAAACGCCACAATCGGCACAAGCGGGCGGTAGCGCGAAATCAGCCGCGCCGTGAATCCGCTATGCGTGAACACCGCGATCAATTTCATATGTAATTCGCGCGAAGCATGGCACACCAGCTCGGCCACCGTACCCGGCACTCTCAATTGTTCCTGCTGCGCAGGCCGCGGAAATTCCCGGACGCTTCCTTCCGCTTCTTCGACAATGCGCGCCATCATGCTTACGGCCTCGATCGGATATTTTCCCGTTGCCGTTTCGGCGGAAAGCATCACTGCATCCGAGCCGTCGAAAATAGCGTTGGCTACGTCGGAAGCCTCAGCACGTGTCGGCCGGGGGTTTTCCGTCATGGACTCGAGCATCTGCGTCGCAGTAATGACTGGCCGCCGCAGCTCTCTCCCCCGGGCGATGATCATCTTCTGCACCACAGGTACGCGCTCCGGGCTCATCTCCACGCCAAGGTCGCCGCGTGCGACCATCACCGCGTCGGCAGCGCGCAATATCGCATCGAGATTTTCTATGGCTTGTGGTTTTTCCAGCTTGGCGATCACCGGCGTGTCTTTTCCCGCGCGGCGGATCAATTGCTTTGCCAGCAGCACGTCTTCGGGCCGCCTCACGAAACTCACCGCGATGTAATTGGCCCCATGCTTCAACGCAAATGCCAGGTCCACGCGGTCTTTTGGCGTCAGCGCTGGAACTCGCAGCTTCAGTCCGGGCAAGTTGATGCCTTTGTGCTGGCCGAGCGCGCCGCCGTTCACGATTTCACAGATCACTTGCCGGTCGCGCACTTGTTCTACGCGCAGCTCGATCAAACCGTCCGAGAGCAGGATGCGGTCGCCCCGATGCACTTCCCGGGGCAGGGCTGCAAACGTGGTGCTGACCCGTGTGGAATCGCCCAGGACTTTCGCTGTCGTGATGACAAACCTCTGCGCAGTGCGCAGCATCACCGGCCCGCCGCCCGCCAGTGCACCCGTGCGGATCTTAGGCCCCTGCAGATCAGCCAGAATCGCAACTGGCTTTTCGTGTTTGCCCGAGGCGGCGCGAATCATTGCGAAGTTCCGTGCGTGCTCTTCATGCGTGCCGTGTGAGAAATTCAGCCGCGCCACGTCCATTCCCGCCGCAAACAAGCGATCGATCATCCGCGGAGAAGCCGTTGACGGCCCAATCGTGCACACGATCTTCGAATGACGAAAATTCATGGTTTCTTTCGAGGATGAAATGAACTTCTGCGGCCTTCTAGTATTCTCAACGGGAGCCTGTCCGAGCGATTTCCTTTGGATTCTTGCCAGCGGCTTTTGGCTTTGTTAATAACGTGTGACCGCGAACTCCGTCACAATCTTCGTCAGCACATCCACGCCCTTGTCGAAAGCTGCCAGCGGAATGCGTTCATCGTCGCCGTGCATGCGCCTCAAGTCTTCATCAGACAGAGGAAACGGCACCAGCCCGTAGGCCTGCACATTGTGCAACCGCAACTGTGCAGAATCGGTCAGCCACGTCGACTGAAAAGGCAAAGCCGGGGTGCCGCCGAATTCCCGCGAAGCCACACGGCAGATCGCGTTATAGAAATCCGAATCCAACGAGGATGGCGGCGCCGCCAAGCCCGCATTCGGCTGCACCTCCAACCGCACTGCTGGATCATTCACTAGCTTGTTCAGATCATTTAATACCGTGCTGATCGAATCTCCAGGCAAGAGCCGCACATTCAGGTTCGCGCGCGCTTCCGCGGGGATGACGTTGTTGGCCAGTCCCGCAGACAGCACTGTGGGCGCAACCGTGTCGCGCATCATGGCATTCCATAGCGGGCTGGCATCGGACACCACGCGCTGCGCGTGTTCACCTCGGTCTGAGGTATCCATGGAACGAATCCACTTGGCGATTTCATCGTCTTCCAGCGCCGCAATGCCCTCGAAGTACCGCCGGACAATCGCGGTGAGGTGCACTGGCGCGGAATACGTTCCAATCTTTGCGACGGCCGCAGCCAGATGCACCACCGGATTGTCTTTCGTTGGCTGAGAAGCGTGGCCCGAAGTTCCCCGCGCGATCACCGCCACGTTTACGGCCACTTTTTCACTCGCTTGCACGCCGATGTATTGCACTTTGCCGTTCTTCAGAAAAACGTTGCCGCCCTCATTGATCGCAAAGCCGGCCGCAAATTTGTCCCAGTATTTCGCGATAAGCGTCCGAATGCTGGCATCGCCACTTCCTTCTTCATCGGCCGTAGCCAGGAAGATCACGTCACGGTTTATGTGTGCATTCGCTCGCTTTAAGCCGATGAACACCGCAAGGTTCGCGGCCAGCATGCCTTTGTCGTCGATCGCTCCGCGGCCATACAGATACCCGTCCTTTGTCACCCCGCCGAAGGGATCGACTGTCCACCGCGACTTCTCCACGGGCACCGTGTCCAGATGCGCCACCAGCAACAATGCTTTCGACGGATCCGGCAGTACCGCGCTGCGCAGGCGAGCGACCACAGCGCTTCGTCCTGGCGCCAAGTCCAGAATCTCCGCTTTGATTCCTGCCTTCTGCAACACTCCGGAGACGTACATCGCCGCAAGTTGTTCGTTGCCGGGCGGGTTGGACGTGTTGATCTTGATCAAGTCCGCCAGCCAGCCACGGGCTTCCCTTGCAGTCGCCGAAGTATCGTTCTGGGGGGAGGCTGGAGCCGGGGTCACTGGCGTCGCCTGCGGGATCCCTTGCGCCGCTACAGGAAGACTTGCTGTCAACAGCAGAGCCGCCATGCCTGCAACTACCTCCACCACCCGATTCCAGTTCACGAATCCTTCCTCCTCAACGAAATGACCGCGGCCTGGCCGACCGGCCTCAGCTAACTTTTTGCGTCCAGCGTGCTTCATACTAACATGCGGGTATGGGGGCACAGCCCGGTCATTACCGGCACGGTGCTTAAACTCAACCAGCAGTCCGGAGTCGCGGGTTGCAGGAAGTCGAAAATGATGGCAGATTGCATTTTGCGGCCATAAATGAGGAGTGAACGATGAGGCCTATTTTTTCGTATTTACTTACATTGGCTTTGACCATGGCGGTCGTGATGCCGCTCGCGGAGCAGCCTGCCCTTGCTCAGGC
>DATDNK010000217.1:0-8609 GCA_036518275.1 Candidatus Acidiferrum sp. | reverse complement strand
TTACTGTGATGTTAACTGCAGAGTCAGCCGCCGCGTTTGATGAGCTGACGCGCACGGGGAGGGACAAGCTGCTGACTTCGCAGAAAGACTACGACTGGCCGAACGCATTCCGCGCCGCGCGATTCATTCCCGCGGTGGAGTACATCCAGGCGGCGCGCGCACGGAAACTGGCAATGGAAGCGATGGCCAAAGTGTTTGATGGATTGGACGTCATCGTGGCGCCAACGAGCGGCAGCCAGCAACTGGTAATCACAAATCTGACGGGTCACCCGTCGGTGATCTTGCCGAATGGATTCCGCGGCGAGGACGCGCCAAAATATCCGTTCGATGATCCAAGCGATTTTCAAAATGCCGGCGGTCCCGACACACCCACAAGCTTGACCTTCCTGGGAAAATTGTATGGGGAAGCAGAATTACTGGTCTTTGCTCGGGCGTATCAAGAGGCCACAGGGTTTCACTTGCGGCATCCTAAGCTTGCGTTTTAGCGCGCTCGGCCCCGTTGTGAAGATGGATTGAAACTATCTACATGCCTTTCTGCATGGGATAGCCTTTGTCGGCCCAATCCACCGCGAAGCTGGTGGGAATGACGAGCACACGAACGTTCTTGAAGCCCATACCGCTCAGGGCAGTGTAAGCGGGGCGAACGTTGGGGCACTTGTCAAACGGACAGCAGCCGCAGTAGATGACGAGGTCAGTCGAGCGAGGAAGATTGGCCGCCCAGGACTTAAGTTCAGCGAGGCCTTGTTCCGTCGAGGCGGTGCCGTGAAAAGGAGCGTCCGGCACGTGCCCACCGACGTAGAGCGAACGAAACCCAACAAATACGACGGTTGGCATCGAGGAGTACTTGTCTGTCAGCATTTTGGCAAGCTGGGCAGGCTCCAAAGTTTGGGAGCTGGGCCAAGGTTCAGCGGACTTCTTTTCGTCGCCGTTTGCAGTCGTAACCGGAAAAAAGGTGATCGCCAACCCGGACATAAAGATCAGCGATGAGACGAAGACGAGGCCGAGGGAGCGGAGCTGGCGAGAGAAAGACATGGGAGACCTCCGGAGTCGATTGTAGGCTGAACGACTTGATCGAGGCTACATGATTGAGAGCGCGAGAGGCTTTGAAGCACGGCGCGCCCAACGGAACTGCAACAAGGAGCTGCACTTCTTTGCAAGGGAGATATGAAATTACTTTTTCTGGTCGGCGCGGGTGCGTTGGAGTTTGTAAGCGGTGGTGCGCAGCGTCTCGGGAATATTCTTGTTGGTCGTAAGGCGCTTGAGGTCCTGGGGGTTGAGCATGGGCAACATGTGTAAAGTCACGTCCAAAGGAGTTTTGGGATTGTTGATGAGGTTGCGTACGACCACGTAATTCTTCCTAAAATTGCGGTTGCCAGCGATCAGGCGGAGGATTTCATCGGTTAGCGTAGACATGGAAGCAAAAGCCTCAACCTCCTGATCCGTAAGGCGCGGTGACTGGAGGACGGCGCGTTGGACAACTTTGTTGGGATCACGAATGAGCGTGCGACGCGCATCCGAGCCACCCTTAATGGCGTACTGGACGCGCTGGGCCACGGTCATTTTAGCGATGCGCTGGATCAAAGTTTGACGCTTTGCGGCGTCGGGTTCTGCCGCTGCCGCAGCGTCCGCCAAGGAAGCCTCGTCGATGGGATGGCCGGGGCCGTGAAGTTCGTGAAGATGATTCTTTTGTTCCGGCGTCAACGCAGCGGAATGTTCGAGGGCGGCGGCCAACGCGGGGGATGCGCTAATGCGGTCGAGATCCTCCAGCAAGGTCTGGATGCTGGCGGCGGAAAAATGGCGCACGGCATGGAGTAGATGCTCCGCTGCACAACTCTTGTTCTGCACCAGAGCTTCACAAATGCCAGGCTTGTCGGCTAGGTGTCGCGAGGCGAAAGCAAACAGTGCAGGCTGAGCGTTCTCCCGTTTGATTGCTTCAACAAAAGCTTCTGGCGCCATGGAGAGGACCGCGTCTCCCGCGCGCGCGGCAATCAATTCGTCGGGATCGCCCGCGAGAACAGCAAGAATCTCCGCGCGGTCCGCAGGCAAGAGATGCGCGCCACCGGTGCAGATAGCAAGCTTTCGCTCGCGAGTAGCGCGGCCGTGCCGAAGATCTTCTACAACTTCGGGGCTCAGAGTTTCCACCTGGTCCTACCTTAAATCGACGTGGCCAAATACCATTCTACCGGAAGCACCGGGTGGCCCGAGGGGTGCCATTGGCTTGCCGTTCAATTCCAGCAATACCGCCGAAGAGTTTGAAGCGCTGACGTCAAAGCGTTGTTTGGCAGTGAAGCGCAAGGTTTTTCCAGAGGGCAGGTCGGAGTCCAGCAAGACCTTATCGTCCGCGAGAATGCGCACGTGGGCGGCGGAGGAGGTGGAGAGGTTAAGATCCAGCGGGACATCGTCGGACACTTCGGAAGGAGATCTGGGAGGGTCTGATGTCGCAATGAGTGGAGATTGCGCAGGGGAGGCAGAGAGGCTGGACCGAGCTGGAGCATGCCGGGCGGTAAGACGGCGCCAGGCGTATCTGGCGGTGAGGATGAGTCCAACGGCGAGCAACAGGAAAGCCAAGAGCGCTGCAGCAGGAATCCATTTTGCGGGCGAAGGAATGGGCTCTTGCGGCTTGGGAGCCGGGGACGGGGAGTGTTCGGCGCGCGCAAGGTCGTACTCGCCGAGGAGCGCTTCTTCGGCGAGGCCAAGATAACGCGCAATACTGCGCACGAAGCCATGGCCGAAGACGCCGCCCGGCAGCTTGGCCCAGTCCTCATTTTCCAGCGCTTGGAGGAAGCGATTGCTGATGCGGGTGGCCTTGCTCAACTCATCCAGGGAAACCTCACGCAGTTCCCGCTCGCGCTTCAGGTGTTCACCGAATTTTCCCCTGGCCATAGAACGATCAGTCCTTGACGTAGCTAAGGTAGATGCTCGGCGCGAGCGGCGCACGAGCCCTTGACGGACTATAGGCGGGGCGAGAAGGTGCTGTCAAATGAATGAGTTGTGGCAATTGTGGAAAGTGCAGCCCGAGGGTGCGTTTAGGATGGCTAGATGGCAACGCCTGTACCACAAGCGTGTTGCGTCCCTTTTTAAGGGGGGCCTATACTGAGGCTGATTCGCCGATTTTGGCGTGCGCGGGGTTCGTGTTTTTTCGGGCTGAACCGGCTGAAGCCTCTCGGTCGGCCGGTACAGTGTTTGCAAAGACGGGAATGTAGCGCGGTTGAAAAACGATAAAGGGCGGGCTCACTTAAGCGTGGAAGACGTAAAACAGTTTCCGGCTGTAGAACGGCGACGCAATGTAGCGCTATCGTCCGAGCGCGAAAAAGGCGAAGTGGCAGTCTTCCAGGAATTAGGGAAGGCGCTCACGTCGTCGCTGCAACTTGACCAGGTTCTCCGTACCATCATGGAGAAGATCGACGAATTCCTGCGTCCGGATAACTGGTCGCTTCTCTTGCTGGATGAAGAAAAGCAGGAACTATATTTCGAGCTGGCTGTCGGGAAGGCCTCGCAAGCGCTGCGAGATGTCCGCATCAAGATGGGGCAAGGCATTGCCGGCTGGGTGGCGCAACACGGGGAGACCGTGGTCGTGCCTGATACCTCCAAGGACACCCGCTTTTTCTCCAAGGTGGATGAGAAGACCAAGACCGAGACGCAGTCCATTGTGGCCGTGCCGGTTCGTTTTCGCGACACCTGCCTGGGTGTGATCGAGCTAATCAATTGCGTTGGGCCCGAGGGGTTCGATCCGCGGGACCTGAAGCTGTTGGAAGCGCTGTCGGATTTCGCCGCCATCGCGTTGGAAAACGCCCGGCACGTGAAGAAAATTCACGACCTGACCATACGGGACGACTGCACGACGCTCTACAACGCGCGGCACATGAGCTTCATCCTGGAAACGGAGATTTACCGCTCCCAGCGCTACAATTACGAGTTCTCTCTAGTGTTCATTGACCTGGACCATTTCAAGATGGTGAACGATACGCACGGGCACCTGGTAGGGTCGCGCCTGCTCGCCGAAATCGGGAACGCTTTGAAGGCCCACTGCCGCTTGATCGATTTTGCCTTTCGGTACGGGGGAGATGAATTCGTGCTCCTGCTGCCGCAAACTTCCAAGGAAAATGCCCTCAACGTCGCGCGGCGTCTGCATAAACTGATTCGGGAGAGCGTGTGGCTCGAAAAAGAAGGCCTGAAAATCCGGCTCACACCCAGCCTCGGCGTGGCTTCCTACCCCTTGGACTCGCGGACTAAGGAAGGCTTGCTTCACCTCGCCGATGAGGCCATGTACCTGGTGAAAAACACCCGCCGCGACAGCGTGGCAGCCGCAAACATCGGAATCCTGCCCAATACGGCCACCGCAGAATCTGCCGGATAATTACTTACTATCTACTTTCTTCGCAAACGAAGACAAATTCCCGTTCAAGATTTGCAGCGACGTGGGACACGCCTCGAAGTACAATGCTGGCCGCTCGCGCTCGGCGATGCGATCAAAAGAAAGGGGAGCTCGAAGTTATGAAGCGTGCCCGGACTTCGATCAAACTATGCAAGTGTGGTCATGGCAAGAGCATCCACGCGGGAATTTTTCAACGCAAACGAACCGGTCCTTCCAAATGCAATTACCCTGATTGCCGCTGCTCCGGGTACCGTCCAGCTCCTACGCCGAGGGCTGAGAGTTAAGCGTAATCCTGACGTTCCATTTCCAGGTGGCACTAAAAGAGAATCACGCCTCGTACTGCGGCTTTTGTATACAGTCCTCCAGAATTTTGCTTAACTGAAAGCATGAGGAGAAGTGAAGCGGCGAGGTATGCGCGCTGGTCGGCGACAGTGGCTTGCTTACTGGCGATACTTACGGCAGGTGTGTATGTGGAGCGTAAGTGGGTGGCGCACCGGGAAAAGGAAAAGGCCCCACCGCCGGCACCGCAGGACGTTACGCGGCTTTCGAGCGGGCTGACATTTTCAAAGGTGGTGGGCAACCAAAAAGTTTTTACGGTTGAAGCGCAGAAAGCCACGGACTTTAAGGACAAGGCCGCCAGCCTGATGGAAGATGTCACCATTACAATTTTTGGAAATACGGGAGCGCGGCGCGACACGATCCACACAAAGAGTTGCCAGTACGAAAAAGAGGGCGGAAGTATCGTCTGCAGCGGCGAGGTCGAGCTGAATCTGCAGAGCGCCGAAGATGCGGAGCGACCGCAAGAAGGCTACGGAAAGACATCTCAAATCGTTCACGTCGAGACGCGCGGCGTAACCTTCAATCGCAGCACCGGGATCGCTCAGTCCGATCAGCCAGTCCAATTCGTTTTCCCTAGTGGGCAAGGGCAGGCCATTGGCGTGGAGTATCGTTCGGAGGAAGGGGCGGTGCGGCTATTACAAAGGGTTAGTTTCTCGCTGGCCCCTGGCAAAGCCGCGCCAAACAACAAGAATTCCGCACCGGTTGCGCGCGAGCCGGTTCGTGTAACCGCAAAGAGCGCAGATTTCGAGCGGGGCTCCCGAGTGATGCATCTTCGTGGCGCGGTCGAGGCGCAAACAGCTTCAGCGCGGCTTGAGGCCGGGGAGCTAACTTTGTCCTTAGACAAAGCGTTCCACGCGGAGAAACTGGTGGCCGCCGCGGGAGGGTTAGGGAAGAAACCCGAGGTGGAGTCTCGCGGAAAAGATAGCTCGACGAAATTGAGCGGGGAAACCTTGACAGTCAATTTCACACCTGAGGGATGGCTGAAAAGAATCGAAGCGGCCGGCAGCGTAAAGGGTTTCCAGCAGAGCGGAAAAGACGCCGATGAGTTCGGCGCTGACGATGCTTCTTTGGAGCTCCGGCCCAAAGTGAATCAGCCGAAGGATCTGACTCTGAAAGGGAACGTGCTGTTAAACTCAAGAATGGAGAAAACGGGGGAGTCGAGAACGCTGCAAACCAGCGCACTGCTCGTGGAATTTGCGGAGCGCAAAAAAGGCGAGAACAGCCTCCCGGAACGAGCGGAGACGCTGGCAAGAGGCACACTCGAATGGACAGATCCGATTCCACCATTAACTGCGTCAGCTTCTCCGGCGGCGGGTCCAACGCAAACAAAACTGACGGCCGACAAACTGGAATTGAAGTTCGGTGCTGACGGAAAAGCAAATCGGCTAGATGCTTCAGGAAACGTTGTGACGGAGCGAGCGTTGCCGGGCAAGCCCGTGCAGACCGCGACGGCCCAAAACGGAAGCGGGCAGTTGCTGGACACCGGTGGCTGGTCGCAAATGGAATTGCAGGGGAGAGTAGAGCTGAAGGAAGGAGACCGAAGCGGGCAAGCAGATCACGTTGCGTTCGTCCGTTCGGCCCAGGCAGCCACGCTAACGGGCAATGCGGTCGTCCGCGACGCGACGACCGAAACCCGCGCTCCCCGCATTACTTTTGTGCAAAGCTCGGGGGAAATCCGCGCTGACGGCGGCGTGCGGTCGACCGACTTTGCGGGCAAAGGGAGCGCCCGACAATTGGCGGCGGTGCCCGCAAATATCTCGTCCGACACGCTCCGCGCTAACTCCAAGACAGGCAGGACCCTCTATGCAGGCCACGCGCGGTTGTGGCAAGGCGATTCGGTGATGGAAGCGGACTCCATTGAACTGCTCCGCGACGCGAGGACCTTGAACGCTTCAGGAAATGTTCGCGCGGTATTTCCGCAGAGCCAGGGACCTGGAGCAACTCCGCCCCGAGCGCTGGCTGTCCAACAGCGAGTGCTGAACAAGGTGAAACTCTGGCACATTACGGCCGGAACGCTGACTTATATTGAAATGGAGAACCGCGCACATCTGGAAAAGAGCGTCGTGGCCAAATCCACCGAACAGGAAATCCGCGCGCCGCAGATGGATCTATATTTCGCGCCCAGCGAGAAAGGTGCTACGGCTCCCGCCGGAGCCGCAGCTTCCGGGCGAGCTGCCCCTACAGGGGCACAACAAATCAGCCGGGCGGTAGCCACCGGTGGCGTGATTGTCGAGCAGGGAACGCGGAGAGCTACCGCGGAGCGCGGTGAATACTCCGCGGCGGACGGAAAATTCGTCATGAGCGGAGGAAACCCAACAATTTTCGATGGTTTGCAAGGGACCACGACGGGCCGTCAATTGACCTTCTTTTTAGCGGATGATACGATCATCGTGGACTCAGAAAATGGTTCGCGGACGTTGACGAAGCACCGAGTTGAGAAATGACGAGGTATGCTGAAGCTCCAGGCCCTCGAGTTAAGCAAGTCTTACCGTGGCCGCAAAGTCGTTGACGACGTCGAACTGGAGATCGGTCAGGGTGAAGTCGTCGGGCTGCTCGGCCCGAACGGCGCAGGAAAGACGACAACGTTCTACATTCTCGTCGGTCTCGCCCGGCCGGACTCCGGCCGCGTACTGCTGAACGGCGACGAAATCACTGACTTGCCCATGTATCTTCGGGCCCGTAGTGGGATCAGCTATCTTCCTCAGGAACCCTCGGTATTTCGGCAACTTACTAGCGAAGAGAATCTTCTTGCGGTGTTGGAGACCCTCCCTCTCACGCCGGAGCAGCAGCGCGATCGTTTGGAGGAGTTGCTGGTTCAAATGGGGCTCGAAACAGTCAGGACGAGCAAAGCTTACACGCTCTCGGGCGGGGAGCGCCGCCGCCTCGAAATTGCCCGTTCCCTGACGCTGCAACCTTCCTTTATCCTACTCGACGAACCTTTTTCGGGAATCGACCCTCTAACGGTGAAGGATCTTCAGGAAATTATCCGGGACTTGGCGAAGTCGGGGATTGGCGTGCTGATTACCGATCATAACGTCCGAGAAACTCTTAGCGTGACGGATCACGCATACATCCTGAAAAATGGGAAAATATTCCGGAAAGGCCGCCCCGAAGAACTGAGCGCCGACCCGGAAGTCCGGCGCGTGTATCTCGGCGATCATTTCCGGCTCAACTGATTTCAGTGAACGAAAAGACGAGCACATAGATGGCTTGGCAGGGACTCAAACTCAACCTCAAGGTGACGCAGAAGCAGATTCTGACGCCCGGCCTTGTCCAGATGGTCAGCGTGCTCGCGCTGAACCGGCTCGAACTCAAGGAAATGATCAATCAGGAGATGATCGCCAATCCGGTACTCGAAGAACAGAGCGAAGAACCCACCCAAGCGGATAATTACAGCGACGAGAATTTTTTGAAGGAAGAGACCGAAAAGGTCCCTGAGAAGCCAGAACCGAATCCCTTCGACGAGTTTGATGTCGGCACTTTTTTTAATCAATATCTGGACACGGGCGGCGACGGCGGCCAGTCGCAAGAGCGGGAGGTCTCCGAAAGGCCCTCCTTCGAAAAGTTCCTTTCTTCTCCCACCGGGTTGACCGATCATCTGCAATGGCAATTGAGCGTGACGATCTGCTCCGATGCCGTACGCGAAGTCGCGGAGAACATCATTGGCAACCTCGATGAGAACGGCTATTTGACGGCCTCCTCTGAAGAGCTCATGGGGAACGGAAAGTATTCGCAGGACGACCTGGACGATGCCCTGGCGGTAATTCAGGAATTCGATCCTATTGGCGTGGGCTCGCGCGATTTGCGTGAGTGCCTGCTGCTGCAATTGAAAGCTTTCGACGCACAGAATACCCTGGCGCAGCAAATTGTTTCCGAACATCTCAAGCAAGTGCAA
>DATDNK010000216.1:0-2811 GCA_036518275.1 Candidatus Acidiferrum sp. | reverse complement strand
AGATCATAGTAGAAGTCCCCAAAGCCACTGGGCTCTTTGTTCGCATGCCCGCAGGCCAACTGGAAATCAGCGACGTTATCGGAGACAAGGACGTTCAGCTTCACGCCGGCGAATTGATTCTGCATGTTGGAAACCCGGCGGATTATTCGCACGTGGATGCTTCGGTAGTGACAGGCGACATCGACGCTCCGCCTTTTCACGAGGACCACGGCGGGCTGTTTCGCTCTTTCCACAAGAGCGGCAACGGCAAGTACCGGCTTCATGCCCACGTTGGGGCCGGCGACCTGACTCTGCGCTAAGGTTTAGACCCTATATTCCCTCGCTTCCGCCACAACCTTTTGTTGCAGAAAGTGTTTGTGTGAGCATGAGGCTGCGACTATTGATCTACGCTGTGGCTTCGCTAATCCTGCTGGCGTTTTATGCGCCGGCGCGAGCCATTGCGTCCCTCTTTTCAACCTGCAAGACACTTGAGGTTCTTCAGCCTGCAAGATCTCACCTTACACGCCGGAATAAATTGCCCTAAGCTCTTACGCGCAATGGTTTAGTGCGCCTCAGTTGCCAGCGGGACGAAGGCGCGACGCATGCGCAACTGGGCCACTGCGTGACTCACCGTGCCCGCGATCAACCCAAAGGGAATTGGAGATAACCACCAGCCCGTAACAAGATGCACTCCCACGAAAGTGAACAGAAATCCCCAGATAAATTGGCCTTTTTCGAGCAGGAGTCCAACGCAGGCCCCCGCAATGACGTAGCTCGCACCCAATATGAAGAGTGAACTCGTTCCTGCGTCAAGCCTCGCGCGACTAAGGAAGGGCACCAGGCTGGGTAACAGGCCGGGCAAAAGGCGTGAATAGGTTACCGAGGGGAGTCCAATCGCCACTATTCCGGCAATCAACAGGCGCATGGTCGAAAACCGCTCCGCGAAAGGCACGAGATAATTGCGAATCCCCCTCCAGAACGCCTTCTTGCTGACCACATAGCCCGTAAGGGTCCGTTTGTAGGTTCCGCGCTCGACCTGGAACTCAGAAAACCGCCGATGCTGGTCCTGATAGAAGGCAAACACCCGAGGCATGCTCATCTCAGCCGCCAGCGGAACTCCCAGCTTTGCCGCGCGGGCGTCGTGCCTCTTCTTTAAGACCGACAAATCTCGCTCGTAGGGGCATTCCTGAATGATGAATTCTGGCGGGTGATCCAGTACGGTTCTGACCCTCATATTGCGCGTGGTGAGTTCCTTGCCGTCCGCGAACACGGTGTAAAAGGAAACATTTGACGCGAGCGTTTTGTTTAGAACACCGTCGACTCTCGTCTTCACTTCGACCGCGATTACCGTGCAAGACGCGCGGTCCATGGGATTCACGTAGCGGCGTATCAAGTTCGAGCCGTAATTCCGGACGCGGTAGGTGAATAGCGGCCGGTACTCCATGGCCAGGAGCTGCTTGTCATAAGGAGCGAAAAACTCTTGCTGCTCCCGGGTGAGCGATGCGAGCGGCACTTCCTCAAATTCGTACTCTTTAGGGATGGGCGCGACATTCCGCTGCAATTGGGCCATGCTCCCCAACAGAATCCTCCCGACCGTCGCCAAAAACACGGCCATATCGGGATCCAACGGGAACGTAGGCACGCCAGCCCTCCTTGCTTACGAGCGTAGCAACCGGTCATGTCCTCCACAATCAACGACGATTTCACTGTTTCCGACATGTAAATGAGATGACTCATTCGACGCACCAGAGGTTTGGGTTTGCGCTACGGCTGCTCCCAGCGGCTCGTGTCGGCGGAGCGAAATATTGCTTCGATCACAGCCATGTTCGATATGGCATCTTCCAAAGGCACGGGAACTTCCGTGCCTTCGCGGATGGCTTTTGAAAAAGCATCGCCCTGAATCGTGTACTGGTCGCAGACAGGAACCGTTTCCGTAGTGATCCCGCTTCCAAAGACATCCTTGCCGCTATCGATGAGAATTTCGCAGGGCCGGCCGTTTGGCGCATTGAAAGGAATCTTGATTTCGATGCGGCCCTCGGTGCCCAGGAATTGCATGCGCTGGTACGGAACCAGCTGCGTGCTGCAGGTGAAAACGGAATGCCCGGAGGCAAACTCCAGCATCGCGGAACTCAGGCGGTCGGTGCCAAATTCCGGGTCGGCTTCCAGCATTCCGCAAACGCGCACAGGCTCTTCTCCAAAAATCCACCGCGAAGTCGTAATCGGATAGCAACCGATGTCCAGCAGCCCACCCCCGCCCCATTCCGCCACGTTGCGAACATTTTGCGGGTCGCGGTTGAAGTAGCTGAACGTGCCTACGATGGAGCGCAACTTTCCGATGATGCCCTTGTCGATTAGGTATCGAACTCTCAGCCACTGAGGATGTGTTTTCACCATAAAAGCCTCACCAATCTTCACGCCGGAGCGATCGCGCGCCGCAAGCAGCTCCTTCGCTTCCGCGACGGTTATGCTGATGGGCTTTTCGCACAGGACGTGCTTCCCTGCCCCGGCTGCTTTGATGGACCAAGGCACGTGCAAATGATTCGGAAGCGGATTGTAGATGGCCTCAATCTCGGAGTCTGCCAGAAGCTCGTCATAAGAGCCGTACGCCTTTGGGATATCGAGTTTGGAGGCGGCGTCCTTTGCTTTGCGTGGATCGCGCGAGGCAATGGCTGCGATTTCGCTCCATTCCCCTTCCTGCATGGCGGGAATCACTTTCCTCACCGCGATGCCGGCCACTCCCAGCACACCCCACTTGACCTTTTTCTCATTCATTCTTAGCCCCTCGGTATTGGTCGCGGTTTATTACTGACTTGCGCTAACGGCGTAAGGACT
>DATDNK010000215.1:0-6730 GCA_036518275.1 Candidatus Acidiferrum sp. | reverse complement strand
CACGCCATCTCTCCCTTCACGCATCTGGAAATGACCGCCACTCGTTGCAACTCCTTCTGACTCAACGCGAATGTCTCCTGTCTCATGGGTGACATTTTCACGTTGCCGTTAAGGGGTGACAGAATTATGGAGCTAAGACAGGAATCGCGACGATAGGCTAGAGCCTTTCAGGGACCCTTTTTCAGCACCGGAAAACATCTCGCTTCATTTACACTTCAGCCGCCCTAGCCGGGGTACAACGCTTGCCTCTTTGAATGGCATCTGCTAAGAGTGAGACTTCACACAAGTTTTGGAACAGGAAGGCGTTTCAAGAATGGCTCGGCTCTCTGAGATCGCGATTCTGCTCTTCGGACTCTCCTCCGCCTTAGGTGCCTTGCCGGATGCACACGCTCAGCTTGTTCGCGAAGCGCCGCCGGCAAAGACCGAGCAAAACAACGCAAAGACACAGGCCCCTTCGGGCAAGTTGCGCGTCTCACAAGAGCTGCAGCTTACGGGCGACGCCTCCTGGGTGGACACAAGTATCGACGCGCAAGTAGGCGAGCACATAGTTATTACGGCTACTGGGAAGCTTCGTTACGCCGACGCCAAGGACGATAACGGGCCGCAGGGCATACCTCGGGGCTTCAAAGACCTTCTTCGCATTCTTCCTTATAACGAAGCCGGGCGTGGCGCCGTGATTGGATGCATCGGAGACAAAGACACGGCTCAACCTTTCCTCGTCGGCTCGCAACATGATGTGGTGGCGCCGGTCCCAGGCCGCATCTGGGTCGGCATTAATCAAGCGCAAAACGATACGGGCGCGGGCACCTACACCGTTCGCGTCGAGGTCTATGCCGCTCCCCAGGGTTCTGGCCTAGTGATCGTCGCCAAGCAGATTAAATCAATTCCGGGCATCGACAAGGATCTCTTCTCCAAAATTCCTCGCCGCGTCTCGGACAAACAAGGCAATCCCGGCGACATGGTCAATTTCCTGATTCTCGGCTCAGAGGAAGCCATGCAGCGCACTTTCACCACCGCAGGCTGGGTTAAAGTGGACGCCGATGTTACCAACGCGATTCTCGCCGGCGTGTTGGAAAGCCTCAAAAAAGAATCCTATCTCACGATGCCCATGAGCCAGCTGTACCTCTTCGGCCGCCCTCAGGATTATGGCTGGGCTCACGCCGAGCCCATTCGCGTCGCTAAGTCCCGCAATCACCTGCGCATCTGGAAAGCCCCTTTTGAAGTCAACGGTGAGACGCTTTGGGTCGGCGCAGCAACCCACGACATCGGTTTCGAGCGCGACGAACGCAACAACGGCGTCACTCACAAAATTGATCCCGACATCGATCTCGAGCGCGATTATTTGGAAAAAACTCTTACCGAAACCGGTCTCGTTGCGGAGGTCTCTCACTTTCTCCCCGAGAATCCCTTAAAGGAAGCTAGGACCGCCACGGGCGGCAGCTTCCATTCAAACGGCCAGGTTCTTATCCTGAAGCTTGCCGAATCCGCGACCAATCGCACCGCAAACAAGTAATGCTGCTGCGGAGAGTCCGCCTCGCCGCAATGCAATCGATGAACTACTTCTGCTTGAAGCGCTTCGCGCCTTACTTGGCAGGTTCCAACTCGAGAACGATGATGCGGTCCGGTTCGTCGGGTTGGGATTGCGGCACCTTCAGCACGAGGCCGCCCTTGACTGAACTGAACTCGACGGGGCTTCCGTCGCGCAGCAGCTTTGCCGAACGAACTGTCCGCGGGATGCCCGCCAGCGCCAGCACCGGCTCGTTCCAGTCCAGTACGTGCACGTAGACTGTCGAACCGCGTTGGGTGGTCACACCCCAAGGCCCAGCCACCACAGGGCCACCGCGCGTTCCATAAACGGATTCTCCATATTGCTTCGCCCACCTGCCCATTTCGGTCAGGCGCTGCACAAACTCCGGCTGAATCTCGCCGTTCGGCATCGGTCCAACATTCAAAAGAAAATTCGCGTTCATTCCTGCGGCATGCACCAGGTAGCGGATCAAATCTGCGGTGGTTTTGTAGCGATCGTCGGTAATGTTAAATCCCCAGGAGTTGTTCATCGTTTCGCAAGTCTCGAGTGGTAAAGCGCTCACGCCTTGGTCTTGGTTGAATCCCGTGGTGTGTCCGCCGGGCAAATCTTTCTCGAACATCTGGAAATCTTCGCCGGGAAAAGGATTCTTGTGATGATTGCTGCCGACCAGCGCCTGCGGCTGCAGTTGATGAATCATGCTGTACGTCCTCGCCAGATGCCAATCGGCACTCGGCTTGTCCCACATTCCGTCGAACCAGATGCCGCCGATTTCTCCATAGTTCGTCAACAACTCGCGCAATTGTCCGTCCATGAAGTTCAGATAAGCATCCCAATTTCCCGAATCCGGCCGCCCCGTGTGATGTCCCGTTCGCCCAAGAGGAAAGTAATCTGTCGAATGCCAATCCAGCTGCGAGTGATACAAAAACAGTTTGATTCCCTGCTTGTGGCATTCCGCCGCCAACATACCGATCACATCTTTCCCATACGGCGTGCGAGCAACGACATTCCAATCTGTCAGCTTGGAATCAAACATCGCAAATCCATCGTGATGCTTGGATGTGATGGTGATGTATTTCATCCCCGCTGCCTTTGCCAGCGCTACCCACGCTGCCGGATCAAACTTGGTTGGATTGAAGAAGGCAGGCAGCTTCGCATAGTCTGTTCGATTGATGGGCCGCGTCTCCATCACCCATTCCCCATCGCCCAAGACGCTATACACGCCCCAGTGAATGAACAAGCCAAACTTCGCATCTTGGAACCACACGCGCGCTTTCAGATTCTCCGGAGTAGGCGTGTAGGTTTCTTGCGCGTTTGCAACAGTAACCCCGAAAAGCAATGCGCAAAGGAATACGCTTGTGAAGCAAGCCGACCGTGCGCGGAAAGACGGAGTCATTTGTAGCCTCCAGCCAAAGGGCGAAGATTGCTGGGCGCAGGAATTTTATCCAATGCCGCGGCGAAACCGAGAGAAATTCCTCACGGGCTGCCCGCCTCGACGATTTTCAGGGAAGGAAGGAGTACGTGAACTTTATTGCAAAGCGGGTCTCACGAATCTGCTGCGGGTTCGCAGCCGCCAAGCTCACAAACTGCGTCCCCAGGTTGTAGATGACAAAGAGGTCGCTGTCCGGCCGGTAGTTGTAACGCAGCCGGATGTTTGCGCTTACCGCCTGCGTGTTAGCGGTATCCATCTGGACCGTACTGCTGAGAGTCAAAAAACGCGAGAACGAATAGTTGCCCTGCAAGCTTGCCAGGTCCACCGAGAAATTCCCTTGCGGCAGACGAAAGCGATTCCAGGTTTGTACCAGGGAAGCGGAGAATTTTGCTGTTGGCCGATAGGTGGCCCGGACGCGAAACTCATTGAGGGTTCCGCCATAATAACTGCCGAAGCGCTCAAAAAAATTGTAGGTAAACCGCCGGTCCAGCCTCGATCCGTAAGTTAGCTGATGCCGCGCAAAGTGATACAGACCGTTCGGGATGAAGACGTTTTTATAAATGTTGAGCGGCGTGGTGATGCGCTGCGTGAACACGTCTGCGATGTCATCGTCGGTGTACGCCCCGTTGTGAAATTCCGCGCGGAATGTCCCCTGCCACTCCTGCGTTTGCACCACGCCTTGAGTGTCGGGCGAATGAAAAATGAACCCCTCGAATTGCAACTCGCGGATGCCCTCGATCTTTGGCCGCGCCTTGAATGTCGCGTCAGCGTATTCCTGATTCGAATCGGTCCGCTCAATGAATCCCAGCTCCGGATTGAAATTGGGCCCAATTTTCCTTTTCTCCGCTATTCCTTCCAGCCAGTTCGATTTGTAATGCAGCGACGCCCCGAGATCGCTGGCCCCGCTGGGTTTGCCCGGCGACTGAGTCCCCGCGAGATGCCCGTCGAAGACAAAGTCTTTTAAAAAGAACAGCCGCGTATCAACGCCCCCTGTTTGGTTATAAGCGTCGAGCACATTGCCAGAGCGCTTGTCGATGCCCATAACGCCGACATACGACCCGCCCCACAAAGACTCCTTCAGTCTCACGACGCCATAATTCGCATAAGGATTCGGCCCGCTGGAGCGCGTATCCACATCCATCACACCCAATGCCAATCGTCCAATAGTGCCCGTCAACTTTGCTCCGCCGTTGATGGGCACTTGCTGACCTGTGACCGGATCGATTCCGATTTGTCGGCTGAAAAACAATTGGTCCTGATCGCCCAAATTGAATTCGAAAACTCCCGCGTTTTCCAGAAAGAATTGCCGTTTTTCGGGAATGAAAATCTTGAAAGGTGTCAGATTGAACTGCACCTGATCCACATCGGTGTCCGCAAAGTCCGTATTCCCGGTGAGATTCAAAACGAGATTGGAACGCAACCCGTATTTCACGTCTAGTCCGCCTGTCAGTGGGAACTTGGCGCTCTGGTTGTCTTGCTTGTCGTATTGCAGCAGCCCGTAAGGCTTGACCACAAACAATCTTCCCGTTCCTATGTCCGTGATGCCAGTGAGTTCCCCCGCCTGAGAAACTTTGGTGATCCCGTATGTTCTTCGATAAGCGCTCCACAAGTCTTCTTCGTTCTTTCGGCGGATAAACCGCTTGAAGTTCAGTCCCCAAATCACGTTCTGTGATTGTGTAAAGTTCAACGTCGTAAACGGAATTTCTACGGTCGCCGTCCACCCATCTGAGGCAATCCGCGCTTCAGAAATCCACACCCCGTCCCATCCAGCATCAAAGTCAGCGCTTTCGCTGCCGGATTGTTCCTCGACGATCAGTCCATCCATTTGCGTCCCCAATGGATTGATTTGGAAAACGTATCCATCGCGTCGGTCGTGATTCGAATCGATCAGAATTTCAAAGTGATCATCCAGGTCCTGACTCACATCGCGCCGTAGCTCGGTCGCCACAATTTTGCCGGGCTCGGAGTCGTAGCAATGAATCCCAAAGTAGACAGCGTGTCGCGTATAGAGGACTCGAACTTCCGTCTTCTCCGTGGCCGCATCTCCCTCGTTCGGCTCCTGCTGCCGAAAGTTCGCTACGACCTTGGCCGACTGCCAAAGCAGATCGTTCAACGTGCCATCAAGTTTGGGCGCACGGTCAACGCGCGCGGCTTCTGCCATGCCTGCACTTTGTAGGGGAACGGCTTTAGCCTCATTCCCTTGCGTCTGCGCGAAAGCAAAAATCGGAAAAGCAAGCCTCGCTGCAATCGCTAATAGCAACGATAGGTGTCTCAGGCTTCGAAGGAATCTGATATTCACAGAAGTCGCGGTATTTTGCCTCATTTTGGTCCTTTTTCTCGACCAAAATGACAAAAAGTGGCTCCCGAGAGGTCAATGAATCCCTGCCCTGAGACCGAGAAGTGTTATTGTTTGTCCTCGCATTTGTAGTGAGCCGATGGAGCGAGACCAGTGAGAAAAATTCTCATTCACGCGTCTTTGTTTGCTTCCGTCCTTAGCTTTGTAGTGATCGCATTTGGCGCTGGACGGACGCGCAGCCCCCAGGAAAAAAGCACAACTGCCGCGCTCCAGCAGGACTGGCCGGTCTACGGCGGCACTCCGGAGAACGCTCACTACTCCAGTCTCAATCAGATTAACCGCGAGAACGTCAAACAACTGACCGTTGCCTGGAGTTACGACACCGGCGAAGAGGGCGGTCTGCAAACCAGCCCGATTATTGTCGACGGCTTTCTCTATGGGATCACGCCGACGCAGAAAGTTTTCGCTTTAGATGCTGCGACCGGAAAGCAATTGTGGAAGTTCGATTCGGGCGTGAAAGGCTCGCAGCCAGACCGCGGCCTCGCCTACTGGAGCGACGGCCAGGACAAACGGATTCTCGTTGGGGTGATGAATTTCCTGTACGCTCTCGACACCGTCAGCGGCAAGCCAATTCCCAGCTTTGGAACGCAGGGACGAATCGACCTTCGCGAGAATTTGGGCCGCAGTCCCGCTAGCGCGCAATCGATTTCTTTGACGAGTCCAGGAGTCGTCTACAAAGATCTCATCATCGTCGGCGGCCGGAATCCCGAGACTCTGCCCGCGCCTCCCGGCGACATTCGCGCTTACGACATTCGCACCGGCAAGTTGCGCTGGTCGTTTCATACCATTCCGCATCCCCGAGAGTTTGGATACAAGACCTGGCCGCCACAGGCTTGGAAAACTTCTGGCGCCGCGAACAACTGGGCTGGCATGGCGCTCGATCCTGCGCGCGGAATCGTCTATGTTCCAACCGGTTCAGCCGCCTTCGATTTCTATGGCGCCGACCGCATTGGCGATGATCTCTTTGCCAATTGCTTGCTCGCCTTGAACGCGGAGACTGGCCAGCGAATCTGGCACTTTCAAGGAGTACACCACGATCTCTGGGACCGCGACTTCCCTGCGCCCCCCGCGCTCGTTACCGTGAAGCGCGATGGCAAAGACGTTGACGCCGTCGCGCAAACCACCAAACAAGGCTTCGTCTATCTCTTCGACCGTGCCAGCGGCAAGCCGATCTTCCCCATCGAGGTTCGCAAGTATCCTCCCAGCGATGTTCCTGACGAAGTCACCGCTCACGAACAGCCGCTTCCTACGCTCCCCGCGCCTTTTGCGCGCCAGATTCTGACCGAAGACCAACTGACCACGCGGACGCCCGAGGTGCATCAATGGGGCGTTGAAAGATTCAAAGCGTTCCGAAGCGGAGGCCAGTTCGTTCCATTCGGCGTGGGAAAAGACACGGTCATTTTTCCCGGTTTCGACG
>DATDNK010000214.1:0-2220 GCA_036518275.1 Candidatus Acidiferrum sp. | reverse complement strand
CAGGAAAAGCCCAGCCTCATTCTGCATAACGGCAACGTTTTGACCATGAATGACAGGAAGCCGCGGGCGCAAGCCGTGGCAATTGCGCGGGACAGGTTTCTTGCGGTGGGCAGCGATGCCGACGTGTTGAATCTGGCAAGCGCCACCTCAAAGAGAGTCGATCTTGCCGGGAAAACCGTCACACCGGGCTTCATCGACGCGCATTCGCATCCTGCCGAAGCAGGTCTAATGCATCTCCGCATGGTGGACTGTGACCTGAGGTCGATTTCCGCGATTCAAGCCGCGCTTCGCGAACGGGCCGCGAAGACGCCTCCGGGCGAATGGGTTCTCGGCTTCAAGTACGACGACACGAAGACTGAAGAAGGCCGGCCACTTACGGTTGCCGACTTGGATGCTGCCGTCCCCGAGCATCCGGTGCACGTTCAGCATCGCGGCGGCCATACCACGTATTCGAATTCGCTGGCGTTTCGAAAAGCGGGCATCGATGAGAAGACTACCGATCCACCTGGGGGCAAAATCGATCGCGACCCGGCAACGGGAAAACCGTCAGGTCGTGTTGCAGAAAGCGCTAACGATCTCTTCGAGAGAGCCATTCCCCACACTTTCACGCGCGAGGATCATCGGGAGGGCGTAAAGCTCATTTCCAAAATGATGGCGCGCACCGGAATCACTTCGGCCACCGAGGCGCAGGGCAGCCCCACAGACCTCCTTGCATATCAAGACGCGCGCGAATCCGGCGATCTGCTGCATCGTGCCTATTGTTTCATCAATTTTCATTTTCTTGACGACATGATCGCGGCGGGGAATCGCACTGGGCTGGGCGATGAATGGGTGCGCGTCGGAGCCGTCAAGCTGGTTTGCGACGGTTCGATTTCTGAGCGCACCGCGCGACTCTCCACGCCGTATGAGGGTCGTCCCAACGACTACGGCATCTTAGTGATGACCGAAGAGGAGCTCTACACCCATGGCTGCAAAGCACATTTGGCAGGCTGGCAGATTGGCACGCACGCCAACGGAGACGTAGCCATTGACACCACGCTGCGCGTTTACGAGCGCCTGCAAAAAGAGAATCCGAGGCGCGATCCCCGGTTTCGCCTTGAACATTGCACGGTTGTGAATGACGATCTTATTGCACGCATCAAAGCTCTCGGCGCCATCCCCACGCCGTTCTCGACTTACGTTTACTATCACGGCGAAAAAATGCGTTATTACGGCGCCGAACGGCTCAACCATATGTTTGCGCTGCGCAGCTTCCTGGATGCCGGAATTCGTGCGACGCAAGCTTCGGATTATCCGCCGGGAGAATTCATTCCCATGATGGCGCTGCAATCGGAAGTCACGCGGACGGACATGAAAGGCAACGTTTGGGGGCCTAAGCAGCGCATCACCGTGGAAGAAGCGATTCGCGTGGGCACGCTGAACGGCGCTTATGCCTCCTACGAAGAAAATCTGAAAGGCTCGATCGAGGTTGGCAAGCTCGCAGACCTGGTCGTGCTCGGCCGCGATCCTTTGAAGGAGAGTCCTTCTACGCTTGTCACCATTCCCGTGGAACGCACGATGGCCGGCGGCCGTTGGACGTTCGAATCATGAGAGCGCCCATACGCTACGGTCTCGCCGTCATCGCGTCTTATTTCGTCGCGTGGACCGTCGCTTACATGATCGTGATGTATTACGCCATCCTGGGGCTCGACTTCAGCCAGTATTTTACGTGGCTTGTGCTAGCCTGGAGTTTCAGAGGCTTCGAAATGGTTGCGCTGACGTGGCTGCTGAGCATCGCAATCTTCCTTCCCCTAGCCATCACGTCAATTTTTCTATTGCGCAGGCGCATACGGCGCCGGCAAGCCTCAGGGCCGCCCGCAAGCACCAGCCTCTTTGGCCGCTAACCAGCCTCGTAAAACAATTTCCTCTGCGTCCTTGACCGCAGTTGACCCCGCCGATAAGCTTAATGTTTCTTCTTTTGCGTGAAGGCGCCATGGAGCAGATTCACATCACATTGCCGGACGGCAGCGTCAAGGATGTTCCCAAGGGCACCACGCCCGCGGACATCGCGCGCAGCATTTCGCCGCGGCTCGCCGACGCGGCGCTCGTCGCTCGCGTGGCCCAGCCGAACGACGGGGAAGGCGAGCTCGTCGATCTGCGGCGCCCACTCGACCGTGACGTAAAACTCCAGATCCTCACCGAAAAGGATCCCGATGCACTCTTCGTCTTTCGCCACTCCGC
>DATDNK010000213.1:0-7497 GCA_036518275.1 Candidatus Acidiferrum sp. | reverse complement strand
CCAGCAGTACGGCACCGATGCGATGCGCTTCTGCCTAGCTTCGATGGCCGCACCCGGCACGGACATTATTCTCTCTGACGACCGGCTGGCCAGCGCGCGCAACTTCGCCAACAAAATTTGGAACGCAGCGCGATTTTTGTTCGTGAACCTGGATAAGTTTGAGCAGACCGGAGCGGCCCTGGGAGAACTAGCGGCACCGGAAGTCCGCGCCAAAGCGCCTTATGCAGCGGGTGGAAAAATCCCACTGGTGGATTCATGGCTTTTCGCGCGGCTCGCAGAAACAATCGAAAGCGTGAACGACGCACTGGCGAATTACCGGTTCCACGAAGCGGCGCAAAACGTTTATCAGTTCTTTTGGGGCGATTTCTGCGATTGGTACATCGAATGGGTCAAGCCCGAGTTGCAAAGCACGGACCGCGAACGTGCGACGGTGGCTTGGAAAAACCTGTTCGCTGCGTTCGACGCAGCTTTACGGCTTCTGCATCCCTTCATGCCGTTCCTGACGGAGGAGCTGTGGCACCAGATGCCGCAGAAGAGCGGAGCAAAATCGATTGCTCTTGATCGATTTCCGGAAGCCGAGCCACTGTGGAAGAACCCGGATGCGCTTGGCGACGCGGCGCAAATTCAAGAAGTTGTAGGCGCACTCCGCAACATCCGTGCCGATTTGAAGCTTGATCCCAAAAAGAAAGTGGCAGCGGAGTTCGCCACAAGTGAGACTGCAAGGAACCGGGTGATTCAGGCTAACCGGGAAGCGCTGGAACGATTCGCCATCCTGTCCGAACTTCGCATCGTTCCCAAGGAGAATTTTGATGCGAAGAACGGGGCGGTGCGGTCGACGGCAACGTTTGACGTGCGCGTATTGTATTCGGAGAGCGTAGATGCTTCAGCGGAAAGAGCGCGGTTGAAGAAAGAGATCGAAGGATTGCAAAAGGCAATCGCCGCGAAGCAAAAACAGCTCGCAGACGAAACGTTTCGAACCCGCGCGCCGGAAAAGATTATCAAGGGGCTGGAAGCGACCCTAGCCCAACAAAAAGTTGAGATGGAGAAGTTGCAGAAGCGGCTGAAAGACCTCGAAGAAGAAAGTCATGCGGCCCGGACCCGACACTCGTGAACTGGCACTCCGAAGAAATCGAGAAAATTGTTCGAAACGCGCTGGCTGAAGATATTGGCTCGGGCGACGCCAGCACCGCCGCGACGACTCCGTCAAAAGCCGTGGCGCGGGCACACATCCTGGCGCGGCAAACACTGGTTTGCGCGGGACTGCCGCTGGCGGAAAACGTTTTTCGTGCGCTGGACCCGGAAACGGAAGTCCATTGCCTGCATGCCGACGGATCCTTCGTAGAACCAGGCACGAAGCTGGTGCAGATGCGCGGAAATGCGACGGCGATTCTCACCGGCGAGCGAACGGCGTTGAATTTTCTGTCGCACCTTTGTGGTATCGCGACGTACACGCGACGATTCGTGGAACAATTGGCGCCAACGAAAACGCGGATTCGCGATACGAGGAAGACCACGCCGGGCTTGCGAACCCTGGAGAAATACGCGGTGAAAATGGGCGGCGGCATGAATCACCGCTTCGGCCTGTACGACGCCATTCTGCTGAAAGAGAATCACATCGCGCTGGCAGGAGGAATCAAGGCCGCGCTGGATAAGGCGCACACGTATGTCTCCCCCAAAGCACCACCGCCTCGAACCGCAAGCGCCTACGACGCCGCTGGGCTGGATCCAGAAGTGGTCGGGCCAGCACCGCTGACGGTTCAGATTGAGGTACGAAGCGAACGCGAATTGACCGAAGCACTCGGCGCGGGCGCGGAAGCCGTTCTACTCGACAACATGACGCCTGAACGCGCCGCCGAATGCGTGAAGATTGCGCGCGGCATGCGCCCGGATTGCGTGATCGAGATTTCCGGCGGAATCACTCTTGAAAATGCGCACGCCTACGCAAAAGCCGGGGCAGACTTTCTTTCTTCCGGGATGCTGACCCATTCCGCCCCCGCGGCGAACCTGAGCCTGCTTGTAGATGGCGTCGAGGACACGTAAGCTTTGGCGGCGGTGCGGCGCAACCATATCCCCATGAATCCAGAAACCTTGCCCGGTACAACGGACCGGAGAGTGGCAGGGCTGCTGAGGCTGCTGGCGGAAAACGCCACCATCGTCATCAGCGGAGCGCGCATTGCGCGCGAGATTGGTGTCTCGCGGTCAACCGTGTGGCGGTGCGTAGAGCGGCTGCGCGAATTGGGCGTCAAAGTGAAGGGCCAGGCCGCTACCGGATATTTTCTCGAGAAAGTTCCCGACGTTCTGACTCCCGATGTGCTGAAGCAGCGCTTGAAAGGCAGCCTGTTTGGGAAGCGTCTCTATCATTTTTTCAAAACCGATTCCACGAATCGCGTGGCTTTCGAATTGGGACACGCCGGTGAACCGGAGGGCGCAATAGTTCTTGCAGAAGAGCAAACTGCTGGACGAGGCCGTGCCGGCCGCACGTGGCATTCCGAGCGCGCCGCAGGGATTTACGTGACGCTACTCCTGCGCCCAAAACTGGCGCCGGTGCAGGCTCCGTTGCTAACAATGATGGCGGGGCTTTCCGCGCACACGGCGGTGGAGGCCGTTACAGGCCTCGCAGTGGACTTGAAGTGGCCAAATGACTTGATCATCCGAGGGAAAAAGGCAGGCGGCATCCTGACGGAAATGCATGCCGAGCCAGGACAGATACGCTTTGTCGTTGTAGGAATCGGATTGAACGTGAACCAGGAGAGATTTCCCGGCGAACTCGCGCATATTGCGACTTCCCTACGACAGGAAACTGGCAAACCGCAGTCGCGCATGGAATTGCTGGTGCGGTTGCTGCGCGAATTCGAGAGCGACTACAATCGGTTTTTGCGCGAAGGAATAGCCGGCGTGATTCAGCGCTTCGAGGTAGTTTCCAGTTATGCGCATGGGAAGAAAGTGCGCGTAACGAACGGCACGGAGAGCTATGTGGGTACCACGGTGGGACTGGGGCCGGAAGGCCTGCTGCAAGTGGAACGCGAGGATGGGCGCGTGGTAACGGTGATTGCCGGAGACGTGGCGGAGGCGCGCTAGATGCTGCTGACCATTGACGTAGGAAACACGAACACAGTACTGGGCGTGTTTCGCGGGGCAGATCTGATTGCGAATTGGCGGCTGACTACGGCGCGCGAGCAAACGGTGGATGAGTACGGCGTATTGACGCGGAATCTGTTTACGCTGGCAGGTTTGGATCGCAACGACATCACGGGAGTGATCATCAGCTCCGTGGTCCCGCCGGTGAATTGGACGCTGGGCGAAATGTCGCGGGTGTATCTAGGGAAGAAGGCGCTCTTTGTGGAGATGGGCGTGAAGACCGGGATGGCGGTACTCGTGGACAACCCATCCGAAGTAGGTGCGGACCGCATCGTGAACGGCGTTGCGGCGTTCCACTTATATGGAGGGCCGTGCATCGTGGTGGATTTTGGAACGGCGATTACCTTTGATGTGATTTCCGCGAAGTGTGAATACTTGGGCGGCGTAATCGCGCCGGGGCTGGGGATTGCCGCAGAAGCTTTGTTTGCGCGCGCAGCGAAGTTGCCTCGAGTGGAAATCAGAGATCCCGGGAAGATTATTGGAACAAATACCGTCACGAACATGCAGGCCGGCTTGTACTACGGCGCCGTCGACATGGTAGACGGCATGCTCGCGCGCATGAAGAAAGAGCTTGGTGAAAACGCAAAAGTCGTGGCGACGGGGGGGCAGGCGCGATTGGTGGCGAAAGGCTCGAAGTACATCGAGCACACGGACGAGTTTCTGACGCTGACCGGTTTACGACTAATCTGGGAAAAGAATCAGCAGGCGGAGCAAGGGAAGAGCGCAGCAGTGGACGCGCGCGGGATGCGCACTGCGATTCCAGCAAAGAAAGCGCAGAGGTAGCTGCGCAGCGCCGAGGGCGGCTGCGTCGAGATAGCGTGGTGTCCCAAAATATATTCAAGAATTGGCTCTTGCGTAACCCGTTTGTAGGGGCGGGGCTTGCCCCGCTCTCAGCGCCTCATGTTTGTGAGAGCGCACGGCTAGCGCTCAATAACGTAAGAGCTTGTTGAAGAAAACGAAGTAAGGCCTGTCATTCCGAGGAGCGAATCGACGAGGAATCTGCTTTTTGCCTTGAATTTTTTGCAACGCACGTTGATTGACAGATTCAACGCTTTCAACCAACACAATGGACGGCTGGAACTATTTCAACTACTTCACCGAAATCGAAGAATATTTTTGGAAGAAGCGAGGAGCACACCTCCTGGTGTCGCCGCTCGACTGGGCGATCATGGAAGCCTGGCATAAAGCGGGCGTCCCGCTGGAAGCCGTGCTAAAAGGAATTGATCGTGCTTTCGAGAGCTATGGAAGATCGCGCCGTGGAGCAGGAAAACCGCTGAAGAGCCTGGCGTACTGCACCGATGCGGTGCTGGAAGCCGCGGAAGAACAACTGGAAGCCGCGGCAGGCAAAGCGCCCACTGCCAAACGAGAGCCCCAAAAAGAGGCGTTCTCGCGCGAAGAGCTGCGAAAATATTTTGAGCGGAACGTCGCGAAAATAAAACTGGCAGCGGAAAACGTACAGAAGTTGCCACCGGCGCTCGCCGCGCCGCTAGCCGAAATCGCAAAATCGGTCGAAGCCCTTGCGACGCTGCTGGACAACCCGGCGACACTCAATTTGGAGGATTTGGAGCGGCGCCTGACGATCCTGGACGAAAAGACCCAGGCGCTTCTGACCAGCCACGCCCCCGAAGAATTGATGCTGAAAGTCCGGCGCGAACTCGACAGCCAACTGGCAACTTACCGCCGCAAAATGAAAGCCGAGCAGTTGGCGCTCGTGGAAAAGCAATACCTTCAGAAGCGTTTGCTGGAAGAATTCGGTCTGCCGCGGCTCAGCTTTTTTTACCTCTCTTGAATCTTCCTACAAAAAGGAAGCGCGCTATGGAACAAACGCCTTGCCGTAACCTCTTGCATTCACAACACTTAGATTTATCTTGACATGCCGTGCCTTTGTAGTACAACCTTTCGCGATCGCCGGGCATCTCTTTCCTTGCCCGGCTCACTATATGCGCGGCCACCGCGAGGTCCGCCTAACGCCAACGCCTAGTGGCCAGTCTCTTGCTTGCTTTCAAGGCTCTCGTAAGTCCTTCCGAATGACATCGTTAGCAGACCCCCACACCTTAACTCCCATAGAATCACATCCTTACGTAAAACCCCCGGGGGCCACGCCACCCTCGATCCGTGCGGCCGAACTCGGATATCGTAGAATGGACACCATGTCCGATGACTTGAAACTATCGATCGAGAAGCTTGTGTACGGAGGCGACGGCTTGGCGCACGCCGACGGAAACACCATCTTTGTCCCTTATGTCTTGCCCGGCGAGGAAGTGCGCGCGGCCGCCAAAAAGAAACAAAAGAAACTGCTCTGGGCGGAACTGCTGGAAGTCACTTCCCCGGCAAAGGAACGGGGAAAGCCAAAATGCCCCCATTTTCAGAAATGCGGCGGATGCCATTACCAGCATATTTCAGCCGCGGAGCAGTTGCGGTTGAAGAAAGAAATTCTGCGCGAAACGCTCTCGCGGCTCGGCGGCATTTCGTGGAACGGCCCAACTGTGGAGCACGCGGCGGAACCGTATGGTTACCGCAATCGCGCACAGTGGGCTGTGCGCGCCGGGATGCCGCGGGCTCTCGGGTATTTCCTGCCAGAAAGCTCGGTCATCCTGCCGATTGATGAATGTCCCGTCCTTTCGCCACTGCTCGCGCAAACGTTTTTGAAACTGCAGGACATGACGCGATCCAGCACACTGCCTGACGGAGTGCAAGAAATTGAGGCGTTTGCAGACTCGCGGGACGAAAAAATCGCCCTGAATGTGGCGTTTGAGCGGTTTCCAAAGCCTGCGGCGGAATTGACATCCGCTTTTCACCATGCGCTTCCTCAGCTTGAAAGCTTGTTGCTGCTGGATCAGAAGAAGAACAAGTTCGAGCTGAGCGGCCCTGGATATCTGACTCAGGAAGCCGGCGGTTACAGATATCGCGTCAGCCACCTGTCGTTCTTTCAGGTGAATCGCTTCTTGATTGAGGATTTGCTGAAGACCGTTGTGGCAAATGCCCACGGCGAATCCGCTCTCGATTTATACGCCGGAGTTGGATTCTTCACCCTGCCGCTTGCGAAAACTTTTGCAAAAGTGGTTAGCGTGGATGCGAATCTCGCAGCAACACGCGACCTGCAAGCAAATGCCGAACTCGCGGAAGAGCCGATTCCCTCCCACAACGAACATGCCGAAGAGTTTGTGAAAAAGACGAAAGAGCGGCCGCAATTTGTCGTTTTGGATCCGCCGAGGGCGGGGCTGGGCGCGCGTGCGGCAAAGGATCTTGCGGAACTTGGAGCAACGGAAATTGTCTATCTCTCCTGCGATCCATCCACTCTGGCGCGCGACTTGGCGGTTCTCACAAATTCAGCGCGGAAGCCCAAAGAGGTTGACGCCCCGAGTAATCGTTACGAGATTGCGGAGATGCATTTGTTCGATCTTTTCCCGCAGACGTTTCATATCGAAACGCTGGTCAAGTTGCGTAAAGCGCCATGAGACTGCCGGCCGTTGCGATTGCCGCCGCTTTTGCCGGCGGCATCGCACTCGGCATGCATCCGTTGGTAATACCGCATGTCACGTCGCGATTTTTCCTGGCGGCCTGCTTTGCGGCGAGCCTGGTTCTCATTGTTGCGGGGTTAAGCTTCGCAAGAAGTGGACGCCTATTCCCTGCTGTCGCCCTTTCCCCATTAAGTTGGGTGTTGCTTGGATTTCTTGGAGCTTGTGTGGCGGAGCAACCGCGGCCTGCGAATCACGTAACGTCTTTCCTTGAACAAGGCCGCCTCTCCTTGCGATCGCCGCTGCGATGGTACGGGCGCCTGCGCGATGAACCCGCGAAGCTGCCTTGGGGTTACGGGCTGGAGATCGAATTAGACGGCGTGGAATACGAGGGCTCGCTTCGATCCGTGCAAGGCGGATTGCGATTGAGCTTCACGCCACATTCTGAGGGAGCGTCTCTGCCGGAACTCCATGCGGGAGACGGAATCTCCGTGCTGACGGAGGCGCGCCTTCCGCAAGTTTTTCGCGATGAGGGCGCGTTCGACCGGCGGGCCTATCTGGCCCAACAGAACATTGATTTGGTGGCAACACTGCGGTCGCCGAAGCTGATCGAGCGCGTTGCGCCGTCGCCGCAAAGGCTGGCGACGCGTTTGGCACGGACGAGACGGCGATTGCGAGAAGAAATTGACACGCTATTCAGCGGAGCGCCGCAAACGGCCGGTGTGTTGCGAGCCATGCTGCTCGGCGACCGCAGTTTTGTGGATCGCGCGGAATCTGCGGACTTTCAGAAGACTGGAGCGTTTCATGTGCTGGTGGTGGCCGGTTTGCATGTTGGCGCCATCGCGGCCGTGCTTTTTTGGTCGGGCAGGAGACTGCGCCTCAAACGATCGCTGACGCTGCT
>DATDNK010000212.1:0-3210 GCA_036518275.1 Candidatus Acidiferrum sp. | reverse complement strand
TGAATGCTTTGGCCGCATCCTCGTAATGCTTAGCATTATAGTTGGCAACTCCCAACACGTAATAGTTGGTGGCGTCGCCTCGCGGGTCCAGCCTGACCGCCTCGTCCAACTCCGCAATTGTGCCTTCAAAATCCCCGCGACGGAAATCTACCAGTCCCAATCCGCTGTGCGCTATGGCGAGAGTCTGGTTTTTCGCCTGTAGGAATTCTTGATCCGATACATTTGCCGGTTTCGGAAGCAACGGAATCTGCTCAATCGCCTGTTTTGCATACTTCTCAGCCGTCGCAAGCTGCTTTTGGGGCTCGGGAGTGTTCGCCGTGACCATCCGCGGGATAGTCTGCCCAAGCATCGCCAGCACTTGTACGTCCTTGGGATTCAAAGCAATGGCCATTTCGCCCGCTTCCTCCATCTTTTGTACTTGGTTGGTCATGAGGTAGGTGCTCGTCAACCCAGAATACACGAGCGCTCTGTAACCACTCTTTGGGTATTTCTTCAAAAACTGCTCGCCCAGTTCAATCTTTCTTGCCAGATTCTCCGGCGAAGCGTGCTGGAACTCGCGAAATGCCGATTCCTCGGACCGGTCCACGGGCCTAATCAACTCGAGCGAATTCTCCGGATTGAGAGGAGAAGTGTCCCGGCCAATGGCTCCGCTCTTTGACGCTGATCCTGCCATCCCACCCGAGCTACCGCCGGAAGATGAGGCGCCACCTTGGGCGCAGCATACCGTTGCGTTGCAGAGCATCGCTGCCGCAACTAGTGCAAGTCCGACGCCAATGCTTCGCTTCATTGCTTCGCTGTCCCCATTCATTTCGGAGCCGGGAAGGCTCAACCTGATGAAGTCTGCCTACGGGTGCACCGTCGGCTTGTCATTTGCAGATGCGGCCAGCTCCTTCTGTGCTGCCTGCCTGGCTTCTTCTGGTCCGCCCTGCACCGCTAATGCCGATTCGTATTCTCTTTTTGCTACGGAGCTGTTCCCTTCATAATCATAAATACGCCCCAGATAAACGTGCGACCAGGCCAGCACGCGCGGGTCTTCGGTGGCGGCGTGTTCTCCGGCGGTTAAGCGCCCAAAAACCTCTTTAGCCCTGGCAGCGTCGTGATCCATGTACGCCACCACGCCCATTCCAAACCAGGCACGGGGCTGGTCCGGATATTTGTTTAAAACTTTTTGAAATGAAGCCTCGGCGGCGCGCGAATTCTTTGCCGCAATCTGCCGCTCGCCTTCGGTAAGGGCAGCGATAACTTCAGCGTCGTTGGGGACTGTCGTCGGCAAAACTCTCTTCGGCCGAGCTACGACTTCAGTTGCCGTATCTTCTGTTTGCGTCGCATCAGCAGAGGCGAATTGAATCCCGGTGAGTCGCTTGGCTTCCGCTTTTTCGTCGATACCCCTGATCAAATCCGGAAAATAGCGCTTCATGGAAGGCTCAGACTTCTCAAAATCGGCCAGGGCAGCGACAAGCGGTCGCACCAACACGTAACCGTCCTCATCGTTACGGCTCAACGCCGCTTCTCTCTCGCCCGGTGACATCCGCTTCATTCTCAATTCCACGGCGCGCACCGTGCATTCCGCGAAGTACGATGGGAAGTCATCCTTCAAGTCCCCGACGAGACGCGGTGCTTTCGCGGCGGTGTTGTAGAGCGGGCGCTTCACCGCGATCACGTGCGGATACATCAATGGGAGCGGATCCAGCATAAAGTGGAGAAACGCGTGACGCACCACGTCCAGCGGGATATCTTCGGCTCCGCTCAGCACCAGCGCATAGTGGTCGCCAAAATTCCGCACGTTCGTGATTCGCCCCACGAGCGGCTCGACAATGATGGTGAACTTGCGCCGGCCGTAGGGATCCAGAATCTCGCGGAGATACCCGGTCGAGGTAAACACGATTTGCGTCAGCGGCTCATTCAAGCGCTGGATTTCACGGTTATAAATGGGTTGCACCTGCCGCCAGAGCTCCCCGATTTTCTGTTCCTGGTAATAGCTCGATAGAAGCTCGCTGAATCCCAATAGGGCAATCACATCGGGTGGCAATTCGTCGCGCCGCAAGACTGGCTGAAACCCTGGAGCAGGCCCAGAAACTAAGCCAAACCACAAATATCTTGAGAGCGTCGCCCCGGGATCGCGCAATTCATGCTGGCGATAGAATTGTCGCACCGCATCCACGGCCGGGCCTTGTTGCTGACGCAACCGCTCGCGCATCTGAGCGCGAAAGGCCGTCCAATTATCGGAGCTGACGTTCGATTCAAAGCCCGCAGCCAGCAGCGCGCACATGGTCGTGAACATGGCCTCGCTGCCGTCGACGGTAATCGCGTCTGGAGGAGGCGTTTGCGCGCGCGAAGCAGCAGGCGCTTGTACTTTGGGCGCTACTTGAGTTTGTATTTGCGCTGGGGCCTTGGTGGTGTCCTGGGCAGCACTTTGCAATGCCAAGGTGACGCATAGTCCCAACAGCGCTGTCATTCGTATTGCTCTGATCATGTCCGGCTGCCGCAGCCCTCACTCGGGCAAGTCGCTTTCTCTGTTTCCGCCTTTAACGGTTCTCAGCATGGAAGGGAACATCTTGGGGCGGTCAATGTCCTCTCGCAATACTGCGGCATCCTTTCAATCTACCGTTGCGTCCTCTCTCCGTCAAGGAATCGCGACGATAGGCTAGAGCCTTTCTGCGAGCCTTTTCCGCAAGCCCTTTCAGTGCCGAAAATACCTTGCCCCATCTGCGCTTCAGCCGCCCTAGCCGGGGTACAACGCTTGCCTCTTTGAATGGCATCTGCTAAGAGTGGGACTTCGCAGAAGTTTTGAACAGGATGGCCTTGCAAGAATGGCTCGGCTCTCAGAAATCACGATTCTTCTTTTCGGACTCTCTTCCGTCTTAGTTGGCTTGCCGGATGCGCACGCTCAGCTAGTTCGCGAAGCGGCGCCGGCACAGACCGAGCAAAACACCGCGAAGACACAGACCCCTTCCGGCAAGCTGCGCGTCTCACAGGAGCTGCAGCTTACGGGCGACGCGTCCTGGGTGGACACAGGTATCGACGCGCAAGCAGGCGAGCGCGTAGTCATTACGGCTACAGGGAAGCTTCGTTACGCCGACGCCAAGGAAGATAACGGGCCCCAGGGCATACCTCGCGGCTTCAGAGACCTTCTTCGCATTCTTCCTTATAACGAGGCGGGGCGCGGCGCCGTGATCGGATGCATCGGAGATAAAGACACGGCTCAACCTT
>DATDNK010000211.1:0-21434 GCA_036518275.1 Candidatus Acidiferrum sp. | reverse complement strand
GGCCACGTGCTGCGGCGGGCGTTGGACGGGGCGTCCATCGTGATCCATGACGCGGACGCCATCTTTAGTCAGGACCGCAATGTCTCCGTCGGCGAGGAAGAAGATTTCGCGCGTATGTTCGAGGAGGGCCGGAATGTCGCTAGCAACAAAATATTCGCCGTTACCCAGTCCGACGACGGAAGGAGGGCCAAGGCGAGCTGCAACAATCTTTTGCGGATCCTTCGCGGAGAGGAAGACAAGGGCATAAATGCCGCGCAGCTCTTTGAGGGAGCGGCGCACCGCCTCCTCAAGTGGAACGCCGTTCTGCGAATTCTTTTCGACAAGATGGGCCACGATTTCCGTGTCCGTTTCCGTGGCGAACTTGTGGCCTTCTTTCTGCAGTCTTTCTTTTAATTCGAGATAGTTTTCGATGATTCCGTTGTGGACCACAACAATCTGACCGGTGCAGTCGCGATGCGGGTGGGCATTTTCCTCTGTGGGGCGTCCGTGAGTAGCCCAACGCGTATGACCGATGCCGTAGGTTCCTTCGATGGGTGACTTGGCGATGGCTTCTTCGAGATTGCGCAGCTTCCCCGGGGCGCGGCGAATTTCCAGCTTGCCGGTGCCGTTCACAACGGCGATGCCGGCGGAGTCGTAACCGCGGTATTCGAGTTTGCGCAGCCCTTCGATGACAACGGGAACGACTTTTTTGGGGCCGATGTATCCGAGAATTCCACACATGAGCAGTTTGACCTCAAATTGGCTATATCAGCGTAACACGCCGGACGCCATCGGGTAATTCCTCGCAATCCGCTGCTCCGGAGAGAATGATGATTTTGCGGGCGGTTCAAGGTGACAAGCCCGAATTGCGAAGTTGAAGAGAGATCCCTCCGCCTCAGGCTGCGGAAGACCGCAGCCTGAGGGTCGGGATGACAGGTTTGATGAGTGAAATTGGGCATTGGGTGGCTTCTCAGTCGCGTTGGGGGCGGGGGAGATCGAAGATGAATTGCTGGGGCTCGTCTTCGGATTCCTTGTCGATGGCGCGATGGGAATGAAGGAGCTGGTTGGTGAGGTAGCCGAGCACGGCAGCGCGGCGGGGCGAGACGCGGCCCTTGGTGACCTGAACGACGAGACGGGCGAGGAATTTCTGGACGTCCTCGGCGGAGGAGAATTGGTTGAGTTCGGGGAGGAGGTCGGCGGAGAGGTCCTCGGAATCGCTGGGAGACGACGGCAGAGCAGCGACGAACTTTTCGCGAAAGTGGCGGAGGCAGAGGCCGGCCTGGAACTCCGGCCCGCGAAAGCGACACTGGGTGCCGTTAGGAAAGCGATGCTGGCAGCGGGGGGCGTCCGACGAGGGGCCGGCTGCGGCGGCGGGCGGTTTCTGGGGATTCGGTGTTTCCAAATGCAAGATTTCGACGTCAGGGTTGTGTGTGGTCATAGGTTGTCATCTTTCTGCCGGTTGAGGGGTACACACCCACCGGCACTGTTGTAAGAATTTGAAAACAAGGGGCTTGCAAATTGGGCAGTTCGTAAGTGCATGAAAACAAAGGGAACGGGAGAGGGGTGAAAGGTAGAGGTTGGGTGTTGGAGGTTAGAGGTTAGAAAAGGAACGACGGCGGGACGGTGGGGCTGGCGGAGATGGCGTCGAAAATTCACGACCCATGATATGCATACTTTAGCTACTTTGTCAAGTATTTTATAAGTACTGATATTTCAAGAATTTGCAGGCCGATTCGAATGAAATAGGCGTAAGAGAAAGAAAACAAAGGGGTAGAGTGCGCAGTGGGACATGCTCGAGCCGCTCGGTTTCCCGACTAACCGGGACCTAGGGCCGTGGTCCAACGATTAGTTCCGAGTAGCCGACAATTCGCCCAGAATCGGGCATGGCACCCTGGCCGCTGAGGGAACTCCAAGAAGGAAGTGCGAAGTGGAGTCATCCGTAAGTGTAATCATGGGTTGGCATTGCCCGGTTTTGGCCGGGAACTCTTGACCACAAAGATGTTGCCATAGAGATCCTCGAACATAGCCTCGGTCACGCCCCACGGCTGATCGACGGGGTTTTCGATGAACTTAACGCCGCGTTTCGAGGCCAGTTCATAGAACTTTCGGCAGTCTGCAACTTCAAAAACCCATCTGGTCTCCGCGCCAACGCGAGCTTCGTAGTTGCGAATTGGATCGTTTCCGGTCGCGGGACTCAGGTTGGTTCCTTTGTCGAGCGCCGAGTAAGGTTTGGCAATTTCCAAGATGATCCCAAAATCCTTTTGGCCCCGCGGGGCAACAACCAACCACCGCTTGTCCAAGCCAAACGTCCCGTCCTCCGTTTTCTCGAGACCCAAGGCGTTCGTGTACCACTTGAGCGCTTGGTCATAATTGCGGACGACGATCGTGACGTAACGTAAGCGAACGATCCCGACGTCTCTGTCAGCTGATTGCGAAGCCGTGCTAACTGGAAGCAGAACCGCACCCAGCAGCAGAACCACAATTGTGAAGCGATATTTCGGTGTGTTCATTTGTGCGCTCCTTTCACCGCAAACTCTGGTCTCGCTACACCCGTTGTCCCGCATTGCCCATGGAGTCTCTTTCCACCGCGGCACCCCAATTTGTTCGAAAGAACGAACTGGTTGCCGTCAGCGCGGGTTACGCCTCAAGCGAGAACCTACTTGGCTAGCTGGCCGAAAACGCAATGCCGACCAGACTCGGTCGATAGCAACAATGGATACAGCCCGCCAGCCAGCAGCACTCATCGCTTCGCGGATTACGTCGCGACTGAGAGTTCCTTTGACCCTTGAGGTCTTCTTTGGATAGGAAATCCACACTAAGGCGTTCTGAGCCGCGTGTTTCGAGAGTCTTCTGGCGAACCTGCCGATCTCGGACAAGCGCGTCACAAAGACCTGCACGAACGAGTAGTTTCCAGCGGCTCTCGATGAGACGGTGAAGTTGTCAGACAGGGGCGCGAGCGACTTCAAGTAGCCGCGGGGGGGAGCGATGATCAACGCCCGCATGCCGGGATTCATGCCGAGCTTTCTACCAACCGGTTTCATGATTTGTGATTGACCCTGCTGGAGAGCGCGAACTGATTGCTGTCGGGATCCTTGAAGACGGCAATCGATCCCCAGGGTTCGTTCTTGGGTTCCTGGGCAAAGGTAACGCCTTTGGACTTGAGGACCTTGGCGGTTGCGAACACATCGTCGCACCAGAAGGCAATGGACTGAAACTCGCCGATGCGCCTCTCGTGACCTTCAGGCGTGTAAAGCGCGAGGCCGGTATCCGCGCCAGGAATGAGGAGTTCAATCCAGCGTTGCGTGTCCGTGAAGGGCTGGTCGGTGACTACTTTCAGTCCCAGTGCCTCAGTATAGAATTTCAGTGAAACGTCCTGATCGCGAACGGGAATGCCGACAAACTTTATTCCCCGAACCATAGGTGCTCCTCCCTGACTTGAAGTGTCCAGAGCATAGCCTGCAGAATCTGTGGGCGCAATCATCCAGTCATTGCTATATTAATGGACAGTATAGCCGTGCTGACCCTGGATGATTACGTCGTAGACGTATTGATGCGGGACCTGGTCGGACATGATCGGAGACCCGCGTGCTTCCTCGTCTATGTATGGCTCACTGCCGAACAAGCACGCAGGAAGGGAGCCGTTCAGGTGAGTTATCAGGAATTGGCCGAGTCGGTTGGACTGTCGAAGAGTTCGGTGCAAGCTGCGGTGAGTTGGCTAGTCCGAAGGAAACTGATCGGAGCCAGCAAGGAAAATGCCACAGCTATCCCGTGTTACACCGTGCAGACCCCATGGAAGGGTGCTGCACGCCGCGTCAACCTCCGCCGCGGTCAGTAATTGCACCTCCTGGTCACGGGCAATCCGGAAGTAATCCTCAAGTCCTAGCAAACGCGGTAACCGGAGAGGTTGGAAACTGGAACGATGTTGTTGGGAGTTGAGCCACAACGACAGAGGGCTTGAGGAGTATTGTCTCGAGGACGGGCTTAAACCCAGTGATAGCTCACCACGAGGTGGTAACTAATTTGAGTATGTGGAACGGTCCTGCAGAATTTCAAGCGGGGACGGTCTCGGCCAGGCGGACGCAGTTGCGGCCAGACTCTTTGGCGCGGTAGAGGGCACCGTCGGCGGCTTCGAGCACCAGCTCAGGTGTGGAGAGTTCCTTGGAGTTTTCAGCCACGCCGATGCTAATGGTGATGGTTACGGAAATTTGTGAGTTCGTCCCCGACCCTCGCAGGTTGAAGCCGTGCGTAGCAATCGACTCGCGCAGCGACTCGACAAAGGGCTGCGCTTCCTCCGCGGTGCGTCCGGGAAATACGACGATGAACTCTTCGCCACCGTAGCGGAAGGCGCGTGCTCCGCCCTGCACCTGGGAAAGCTTGGAGCCGACAAACCTGAGCACTTGGTCGCCGGCTTCGTGCCCAAAGGTGTCGTTGAAGGTTTTGAAGTGATCCACGTCGCACATAGCGACGGCATAGCGGCTGCCCAGTTGTAACATGACATCTCTGAGGACTCGCCGCCCGGGCAGTCCCGTCAGTTCATCGCGGTGAGCAACCTCATAACCGTGCTCGAGGGCCGCGTAGACCAGGATGAATCCCGCGGCAGAGAAGTAAAACAATGGCTCGTCCCCTTGTCCCGTCCGCCTCAACCCCATAAACGCGGCCACCAGGGCCCAGAGCAGCGCCGCCTCAACTCTGGTGCGCCGGAACACTGCTAGCCCCAGCAGCGTGAGCGCCGCAGCTGCGAAGGAAAGCTGCTGGCTGAGTGGAATCCAGGTCGAGCCGGCAGGGCCCTGGCCCCAGCGCAGAAAAGCCTCTAGCGGGCCACCTCGCAACTCTCCCAGCATGACCACGCCGACAGCCTGCAACGCGATCAAAACCGCCTTCCATAGGCCGCTGAGGGTGACCGTGCCGCACTCGCTGAGAAACGCAAAGAGAGAGAGGTTTAGAGGAAGAAGAAAGGCCGCCGCCAATTTCGAAACCTCTGCGGAGGCTGGAAGCGCCAGTAAGCCCCAAACGGTCAGGAGGACCACAAGGGCAGAAAACAGCACGCGACCTTGGCTGTAGTACCAGCTGACCAAGGCGGCTCCCGCCAAGGCTCCGAAGCAGAAGAAGCGAACGTAAGGAGCTAACGCCAAGCGTGCCGGCTCTTCCTGCTGCAGCGCCCAGGCAGCAAGCAGCAACCAAGCGCCCGGCGTAATGAGGCTATTTAGCCAGCGAAGTGTGGCGAGGTTGTGCGGCATCTTTTTCTCACAATAACAATTTTCTCGTTAGAGCAGAGAGACCAAGGAACGATGCGTATAGTTCCAGATAATAGCGGCGTAATCCGCTCGCGGCAGAGGAGGCGGCTCAAGTAGATTGACGGCGAAAGAGAAGTAAGACTGCTACGCCCCAACCGAGCAGGGCAAACCAAACGCTAGGGCTTGAGACAATTCTTGCAAATTGGTTTGCTGCATTGGGCTTAGCCAAGGGTGCAGTTGCGGCTTCGGGTCCTGGGGTTTGCGGACTCGATGTCTCGGGATCCCCTGGCAATCTCCCTTTTGCTTTGGAAAGTTCCGCGCGGGTTTCTTCGAGTTCAGCGCGAACCCTTGCCAGTTCGTCCTCGAGTTGGCGAATCAAGTTGCCGCCAACCGCGCCGAGGGCAAGGGCGCGCGCGTTTTCGGCAACCTGTGCCGCAGTACGCGCAGGCTGCACGACATTGCTGCCTTTGGGATGCTTTTTGTACGCGCTCTCCGCCTGGCCCAGGAAGGACTTGGCGCGCGTAAGATTCGCCGCAGTGTTTTTTGGTTCTGCGACTGCACGGACCCCCGAGATGCCTGACCGCGAGGCTAGTTCCACGGCCTTCCTGGCCTGCAGCAATTCGTTTGGCGCAGCTTCCACGGCAGTTGGACCCGAATCATAATCGGTGTAGTGAGTGTAGAACCACAGGTTGGCCTTTTTGGGCGGGATTTTTTTCTCTGTCGGGACTTTTTTCTCTGCCGACTCCTTGCGCGCATTCTCGTCGATGCTATAGAGGACCACCTGCGGGCTCGGATCGACTACGGCAAAGTCAGGTTCCGCTGTCACCATAAGCCAGAAAGCCTGGTAGGGCGTCCTGGCATTGATGCTGATGGGTTTTTGACCCCCTGGAGATATTTCGCCGAGGTTTGACGCCTTTCCATCCCCCGACACCGCCCATAAGACGTAGGTTAGAAAATCCTTGCCGAACTGTTGCGGGGATTGTAGACCCGTGATATTTCCTCGGTTGATGTCGATCTCCACAAATCCCAGCCTGCGCTTCCGGATAAAAAACAACGACGAACCTGAGGCGCCTTGGATCTTCAGCTTGAGGCGGGCCTCGCGCGCAAGACTCGTTCCCCCCAACCATACCTCGGTGGGGCGCGATAGATCACCGTAGCTCAAGACCTGGCCATCCGGCTCTCGCACTTGAATGACCTTGATCTGGCCTGGCTCCTGGACGGCGTTGCGCTGTTGCGCGGCCAAAGGCATAGCGCTCAGCACAAGCAGCCAGAAGTTGACGAGCCACATCCGTCCCCAGTATTTCACGACGATTTCCTCTTCGGCTTGCCCACTTTAGGCTTTGGTTCCATCGTAGGCATGGGAAGCGGCCTAGGCAACGCAAAGTCTCTGCCAGGGACTCGTTACGGTAATTAGCTATCTTTTGCTACCACGCTTATCGAATTACTGCGGAAACTGCGCCCTTGCATGATTGTCCCAGCTTCGGAGTCTTCAGTTTTGGTTTGATCGGCCGGGTAACCGCAACACTACACGCGTGTAAACAGAATTACGGGATAACTGGAAAGGCTGGTACTGAAACGATGTTATCGGAAATTTGAGCCACGACCGCAGGGAGCTTGTGAGGAGCTTGGGCTGTTTAGTCTACGATCTCGAAGCGATATTCCTCGATAACCGGATTGGTCAGCACTTCTTTCGAAATGCGTTCGAGCTGTTTTTGAGCTTCGTCGCGGTTCCACCCATCAAGATTCAAAACGAAGAATTTTCCCTGGCGTACATCCTTGACGGCGGCGTAGCCGAGGCCGGAAAGAGCGTGTTGGATTGTTTGCCCTTGCGGATCGAGAACCGTGCGCTTTGGCATTACCCAAACATGTGCTTTCATGCCGCCAGTATAACATTGCGGCGGGCTGCGTCATGACGATCGGCCTCTAGCGGCGGGATGAAACGCGTATTGGAAGCCCATTTGGGAGATTTGTTCTAGCTCGTTTTCTTGGAGGCCCATTCGGGCGGCGTTGGCGTATTCGGCGCGAAGTATGGTATCGAATAATGCGGGGTCGTCGGTGGAGAGGACTACGGGTATTCCATGGCGAAAGAGCGTTGGAAGAGGATGATCCTCAATGCGAGCATTGTCACGTGAAAGCAGGCGCGCGAGTGCTCCGGTCTTCAGGTTGCTCTGCGGGCAAATCTCCAGAGGGATCTTGCGTTCGGCGAGAAGGTCCATTAAAGCCGGGTCCTTAATAGTGGCGATGCCATGTCCAATGCGCTCGACTCCGAGCAATTCGATAGCTTCGCGGATTTTGTCCGGGCCGCCTGTTTCCCCTGCGTGAATCAGCTTGTGTAAGCCGAGTTCAGCCGCGCAGTCATACGCCGCCTGAAATTCCACGCTGGGCACTTGCAGTTCGTCGCCCCCGATGCCAAAGGCGACGATTGTTTTGGATTGACAAGCCTTGGCAACTTCCACCACGGCCATCGCGGCTTCCGCGCCGAATTGCCGGACCGCGTCAAACACCCACCGGAGGCACAACCCACGGCGTTCGAACGGTTCGGCGGCGCGAAGCAGAGCCTCGAAATTTGCTTCGGGTCTTTGCTTCCTAAGCAGCATCACACCTACGGACAGTGTGACTTCTGCATAGATGACATTTTGCTGCAGCAAGTGTTCGGCTAGTTCGCGCGTGACGAGGGCGTAGTCCTGTGGGTCGCGCAGAAACGAAGTCACCCATTTGAAGGTCTCAAGGAAACCAGGAAAATCACGAAAAGCATAGCTCTGACGCACCTCTTGCTCCGTCGCTTTGACGCCGTGACGAGCCATAAGCGTGCGCGTTGTGGCGGGTTGAATGGAACCTTCCAGATGCAGATGAAGCTCAGCTTTGGGAAGAGATGCGATCCTCGGCGAAAAAGGGAGCGAGGCCATCCTAAGAGGTTAACGTGAAATTCAGAATTGAAAAGCAGATCCCTCCGCCTCGGGTTGCGGAAGACCGCAGCCCGAGGGTCGGGATGGCAAGGTTAGGCGCGGCGATGGGCGGTACTGCAGTTGCGGCCACCGCAGTCTTGGTTGATTGCTTATGCGGAACCAGATTCAGGTAAGGCACTTAGATTAGTGCGGAAGAGCCGGACGGCCCGCGTTGTTCCAGGCAGTGAGCCAGAAGGAGCCGACATCGGTGGCTGCGTCGGAGAGTTGGCGGATCAAGATAGCCCCCGCTTCATTGTAGAAGTGGTCGTAGTATTCGTCCGTATAGGAGTTTTGTCCGCGAAGTGCGTTGTGGTCGGCAAGAAGAATCGATTCGAGCCAGCGATGTGCGCTAAGGCAGGCATCAAACGCGTGATCGGTGGGGTCACTGACGAAAGACGCGTCGTTGGGGCGCATCGGAAAAAACGAAGAGTAGCGCTCGATCAGGGTGCTGCCGAATCGGTCATTAATTCCCGCCTGGCCGCTCAGTCGGCCGTCGAAATTGTCAGTGGTGCTGAAGGGGTCGTGAGCCTGCGCGACGAAGTGAGCGAGGATGGCCGCGTCGAGCTTGGCTTCCTCCCATTTTCCGGCTTTAAATGCCTCGGTGAGCTTTTCGCTGTAGACGCCGATTTGCCAGGGCAGAAGTCCGTTGGCGTCCAGCTTTATGTTGCCAAACTTTGCCACTGCGCGCTTGTAATTGCGCGGTAAAGCCTCGAATGGAAAGCGTCCGTACTTGTCCAGGGCCACGAAGTTATTACGTCGCTCGGCAGGATTCTTCGCAAGCGAGTCGAGAGGGTCGGTCACGTGCTGGGTCAGAAAGCTGCGATTTGCTTCAAAAAAAGAGCGAACGTCGGAGGGCAGTGTATCTACTGCTTTATTGATGATGAGTCTGTGCGCGTTTCTGCCCCAGGCCTCGGTGGACCGGGGAAACATTGTAAGTGCAGCCGCCGCTAGGAACAGCGCGATCGGGCGCGTTCTCGGGTTTTTAGCTACTTGCCACTCCATCTTGCAACTTCCTCATTGCGACGCGGGAATCGCCAAGGTGCTCCGCTTGCGGCTGTAAAGGAAGTAGATGACCAGTCCAATTGCCAGCCACACGAAAAAGCGAATCCAATTTTCCAGCGTTAGGCTGGCCATGAGCAAGAGGCAGCTGAGGATTGACAGAATCGGAACCCACGGCACCAAGGGCACCCGAAAACCGCGCGGACGGTCGGGTTGGGATTTTCTAAGAATCAGGACAGCGATGGCGACGAGGAGAAAAGCAAACAGCGTGCCGATGTTGGAAAGGTCCGCAAGCGTTCCGATGTCAAAGATTCCGGCGGGGATGCCGACAAAAATTCCCGCAACCCAAGTGGCGACGTGCGGCGTACGGAACCTCTTGTGCACTCTCGAGAAGGCGCCAGGGAGGAGACCGTCGCGTGACATGGCAAACCACACGCGCGCCTGGCCGAGTTGATACACAAGCAGGGAAGAAATCATTCCCATCAGCGCGCCAACGGTGACCCATTGTTGGAGGCGATCCAGGCCTATGTTGTGCAGGGCCGTTGCCACCGGGGCTGCGTCACCTTTGAAGATATGGAATGGCTGAATGCCGGTTAGAACGACAGCGACGCCGACGTAGAGGGTGGCACATACCAGGAGGGATGCCATGATGCCCAGAGGAAGATCGCGTTTGGGATTCTTGCATTCCTCGGCTGCTGTCGAGACAGAATCGAATCCGATATAGCTAAAGAAAACAATTGCGCCCCCCGTCAGAACACCTTGCCAGCCATTGGGCATGAAGGGGTGCCAGTTCACCGGCTTGATGTATTTCGATGCGAACACGATGAAGAGAAAAATCGCGATGAGCTTGATGCCTACCATGATGCTATTTGCGCCGGCGGACTCACGAATGCCTATCACGAGAAGAACTGTGAGCACCATGACAATGATGAAGCCCACGAGGTTGAAATGAATGGCCCAGCCGGTGGCCGGCGAATACGCTGGTGTGCTTAACGCAACGGGAAGGTGAACACCAAAGGTTTCCAGCAGGCTGTCAATATACGCAGAAAAGCCGACGGCCACCGCCATATTAGAGACGGCATATTCGAGGATCAGATCCCAACCAATTATCCAAGCGACGAGTTCGCCTAGCGTTGCGTATGTGTAAGTGTATGCGCTGCCAGCAATCGGGATCATGGAAGCCAGTTCGGCGTAGCAGAGCCCTGCAAATCCACAGACGACGGCGACCAAGAAAAAAGAGAGGGCAATTGCCGGACCGGCGCCGGGGCGGCCGCTGATTCCTGTAGCATGGGCTCCGTGGAACAGCACGTCCAGAACGGGAGCCTTCAGGAGCGAAGGATACTCTACCGCTTCGCCCGCGGCAGCGGTGCCGGTGAGCACGAAAATGCCCGTCCCAATAATAGCTCCGATGCCGAGTGCGGTCAGCGTGACCCAGCCAAGCGTTTTTTTGAGGCGTTTTTCTGGGTGTTCGGAATCGGAGATGAGTTGGTCAATGTCTTTGCAGCGGAAGAGTTGTGAGGCCACCCATCTTCTCCGATCGCGCCCCGGAAAGCCGGCGGAGTAATCGCCCCATGCTTTATTCAGGAGTAGGTGCGAACCTCAATGTACCCTGAGACGCCTTGTCACGCAACCGCCGCCGATGCTTATTGGCGCGGAGTTGTGCCGCTTAAGCCTGCTCCAGTTGCGCATAGCGTTCGATGAATTTTTTGGTCCCGCGTCCCGGAAAGCTTACGGAAACACGACGATCTTCATCCTCTCCTTCAACTCCTACGATCGTTCCGACACCAAAGTTCGGATGCCGCACTCTCCGCCCTAGCATGGGATTTGCATCGCCTCCACGCTTCGTGGCCGCTCGCGCGAACGAATTTGAACTAGTGGTTCGCCGAGGTGACGCAGCAGGTTTTTGTGATCCGCGAACGCGCCGAACAAACTCTTCCGGAGAATAGGAGTACTCCGGATCGGGTTCATATCGCCGCGTTTCGCCAATCTCCGCCAACGAACCGCGGACGGTCTCCACCAACTCGGCGGGGATTTCCGCAAGAAAACGCGAAGGCAGCGAAGCGCGCAACCGCTGTTCATTTCCAAAAACGCGGCGATAAACAGCGCGCGTAAGCGTCAGCGACCTTCGCGCACGTGTCATGCCCACGTAAACGAGCCGGCGTTCCTCTTCGATCCCTTTGTCTTCTTTGATCGAGCGGCTATGCGGACAGATGCCTTCTTCCATGCCCGTAAGAAAAACATGATCGAACTCGAGTCCCTTAGTGCTGTGCAGCGTGATGAGTGTCACGCCCGGTTTGTCTTCGTATTGATCGGCATCGCTCACCAACGACGCGGCATCGAGAAAATCGATGAACGTTTCCCCAGCTTCCATGCTTTCAGCAACAGCGCGCGTGAGTTCCTCCAGGTTTTCCATTCTGGCGACGTCTTCCGCAGTGTTGCGGTCCTTCAGCATATCCATGTATCCGGATTCTTCCAGCACCACATGCAGGAACTCAGCGGGCTCTTTGGTGGCAAGCGCTTCCTGGAGTTTGCAAATCAGCTCCCGAAACGCACGCAGTGGCGCAACGGCGCGGCCCGCGGCCCCGCCCATGACAGTTTTCTCGATGGCATTCCACAAAGGTGTTCCGTCAATTCGCGCGGTCTCCCGCAGCGCATCAACCGTAGTTTTGCCGATGCCGCGCGGTGGCACGTTCAGAACGCGCAGCAAAGAAATATCGTCTTCCGGGTGCATCGCCAGGCGCACATAAGCCAACGCGTCTTTCACTTCCGCGCGCTGATAAAAGCTGAATCCGCCCACCAGCTTGTACCGCAAGCCTTGCCTTCGAAAAACTTCTTCAAACGCTCGTGATTGCGAGTTCGTGCGATACTCGACCGCGCACGTCTGGTCTGAGTCTTCGTCTAAAATGCGCTCCAGCTCGCCCGCAACATACTCCGCCTCCGCTTGCGGATCGCGCCCTTCGAAGTACTTCAGGCTGACTCCAGCGTTCTTCTCCGCTTTCAGCGACTTGCCCAACCGCTCTGGATTATTGGCGACCACGGCGCCCGCGGCATCCAGAATGTTTTGCGTCGAGCGATAATTGCGCTCCAGCTTGACAATGCGCGCGGCAGGGAAGTCGCGCGAAAAGCTAAGCAGGATCGAAACGTCCGCGCCGCGCCAGGCATAGATGGACTGGTCTTCGTCGCCCACCACGCAAATGTTTTGCTTGGGACCGGTGAGGAGCCGCATGAGTTCGTATTGCACTCGGTTGGTGTCCTGATACTCGTCCACATGGATGTATTGAAAGCGCGCCTGCCACTTTTCCCGCGTTGCTGGCGATTCGCGTAACAAGCGCGCGGACCGCAGGAGGAGGTCGTCGAAATCCAGGGCCTTGCTGTCGTGCAGAGCTTTTTCGTAAGCGCTAAAAATCTCGGCGGTTTGGCGTTCATCCTGGTTAAATGCTTCCGCGCGGATCTGCTCAGGAGTCTTGCCATGATTCTTCGCGTAACTGATGCGGCTCAGCACGTTGCGCGGAGTCAGGTCATCTGCATCAATCTGCAGCTTGGCCATGGCCAGCTTCACGGCAGCGACTTGGTCGTCATCGTCGTAAATAGCGAAATCACGCGGCAGTTTGGCTGCAGGCGCTTCGCGCCGCAGCAGGCGCGCGCAAAGCGAGTGAAAGGTCGAAACCCAGGGCTGCCCTGGGGGAACACCCGCGCGCAGCAGCAAATCCGTGACCCGATTGCGCATTTCTTCCGCGGCCTTGTTGGTAAACGTCACCGCCAGAATCGACTCGGCAGGTACGCCCTTGGCGATTAGGTTCGCCATGCGGTAAGTAATTGCACGCGTTTTGCCCGTCCCCGCGCCGGCGAGAATCAGAACCGGCCCTTCCTGATTTTCTACAGCCTCACGTTGTTCCGGGTTCAGTTCGTCGAGGAGTTTCAGCATTGGTCCGTAGTGTTCAACAAAAGTGGCACACGTCATGGTAGCCGACCGCAGCGATGGGCGCAAACCACGCTTGAAAGGTTGAGGATTAGTGCGATCTGAAGAACTTCCTGTGAGCTACCCAAGAAGCCAGGAAAGCGGCTAGTGTCCTCCGGCTTGGCTTAGGTCAATCTCGAAATAAAGTAATTCACGGTTTTTTTCGAGCGCCACGATATCGGGAACATACAGCCGGGCGTTATTCAGCAGATCGAATTGCCCTCGCATATCGAAGTACAGCAGTCCTTGCACGGAACTATGTGGCGCAACGATGCTGGCGCGAACCCCTGCTTCGCGCAGCTCATCTTCCACTTCGACCCATTTTTTGTCGCGCCCCACTTTGGGTCCGCCTATGGGGACCGGAAACCTGCCTCTTGTCACATTTTTCGCCCCTGGCTTCAGGATCACATCGGCTGCCTGTTCGGACGTCAAAGGATCCAGTGCTTGACGATTGTCCTCCGAAAGCGTGATGTTCAGCCGGATGCGTTCCAGATTCACTTTCAAGCTGTCGTCCGAGTCGTTGCGAAATGTCACCTGAACGGCTACGATTCCGGCGGCGTAAGGGGACTTCTTGTGAAACTTCTCTTTGTAAAGTGCTGGGTTAGTCCAGGGTAGCGCCGAGATTGTCATTCCTTCATGGGATTCGAGCGCGGAGGCCTTGAGAGGGGCTTGTTGCTGAGTCCTGGCTTGGCCTGCTGCTAAATGCGGGGCCAGAAATATTGCCAGGAACAGAGTTAGCTTTCGGGCCGGGTTATAATAGACTTTTGTCATTTGACGCCTTCGATTCCTGGGGGATACGCAGGGTTGCCCTGCGCTGCGCGCCCGCCTGCTGTCGACGGGTACGGGCTAACCGGAGCCACGCATAGTGTATTTCATTTATAGCCTGCTTATGGGCATCGCGGCTCTTTTGCTTACGCCGTACTGGCTGCTGAAGGGGCTGCGCCACGGGAAGTATTTGTCCAATTTGAAAGAGCGCTTGGGCTTCTCTTTTCCTGCGCTGGCCAAGCTGCCCGCCGAACGACCCGGTGCCATCTGGATTCACGCCGTCAGCGTCGGTGAAGTGCTTTCTGGAATTACTCTGGCACGACAGTTGAAGGCGGCATACCCTGGCCTCCCCCTTATTGTATCCACGACTACAATTACGGGACAGGCGCTGGCTCGCGAGCGTTTACCCTTTGCCGATGCCGTCATTTACTTTCCGCTCGATTGGAGCTTCTGTGTCCGGCGCGCCTTTGATTCGGTGGGCCCAGCACTCGTTCTTGTGTTGGAAACTGAGATTTGGCCGAATTTTCTGCGCGAAGCTGGCCGTCGCAAAGTCCCGCTTGTTTTTGTGAGCGGACGGATTTCGGATCGTTCGTTTGTGCGGTATGAGAAATTTCTTGGCGCGTTTAGCTTTTTTTTGCGCCCACTCTTGAAGGATGCGCTCTCCCATGCGGCCGCTTTCCTCATGCAAAGTGGAAAGGATGCGGAGCGCATTCGAGCCCTCGGAGCGCCAGTCGAACGCGTTGCCGTCAGCGGCAACCTAAAATTCGACTCGGAGCTTCCTGCACCGACTCCGCTTTCGGATTGGCTGGAAGCCGAAGTCAAACGCAGCGGGCGCTCGCCGGTTATCGTCGCCGGAAGCGTGGGTGCGACGGAGGAGCCTCTGGCGCTGATTGCGTTTGGAACATTGCAGGGCGAGTATCGCAATGCGTTCCTGATTCTTGCCCCACGAAAGCCGGAACAATTTGCGGCCGCGGCGGAATTTATCGACGAATCGCACCGCAAGTTTATTCGCCGCTCAACGCTTCCAATCCCAGGACCTGCCCAAGTGCCCGAGGGCACCAAAGGTACGACCGCCAATTCGTCCATACCCAACGACGTTACGGTTCTGCTTCTCGATAGCATCGGCGAGCTGGCCTCGCTTTATCGTTTGGCCGACGGCGCGTTCGTGGGAGGCTCGCTTGTCCCTTCCGGCGGCCATAACATTTTGGAACCTGCGGCGTTTGGAAAGGTTCCCGTTTTTGGCCCGTCGATGGAAAATTTTGCGGAGATCGCGTCGCGCTTTGTTTCCGCAGGTGCTGCGATTCAGGTGGAAAGCCCGGAAGACGTCGGCGTGGCTTGGATTGAATTGTTTCGCAATCCAAAGCGCATGAAAGAAATGAGCGATAAGGCAAAGAGTCTTGTGGAGAGTAGCCGCGGCGCCACCGCGCGGGCTCTGGCCCAAATTGCCATACACCTTAATGGGGCCGTGCAATGAATGTGAACGCGGTTTTGCGCGTTCTTCTTTGGCCTCTTTCCTTAATCTATGGCGTTGCGGTTCGTGTGCGCGTCTGGATGTACCAGAAAGGGTGGCTCAAGCAAAGGCGCCTGAAAGGTACGGTCATTAGTGTGGGCAACCTAACCGTGGGCGGCACCGGCAAGACGCCCATGGTGATTTGGCTCGCCGAAAAGTTTCTTTCCGAAGGCAAGCGGGTGGCAATCCTCAGCCGTGGTTATCGCGGCTCGAACGGCACCAGCGACGAAATCGAGCTGATGAAATTCCGGCTGCAGAACCGCGCTTCTTTCGGCGTCGGCAAAAACCGTTATGCGGAGGGCCGGCGGCTTGAGGCGCAGCAGCCCATCGACGTCTTCCTTCTCGATGACGGTTTTCAGCATCTGCAGCTTGCCCGCGATTTGGACATTGTCTTAATGGACGCATCGCGACCAATGCACAGAGAACAATTGCTTCCATCAGGTCGCCTTCGCGAACCTCTTTCCGCAATAAGCCGCGCAAATCTACTGGTATTCACACGCGCAGAGACCGTGCCAGGAACTTCTGAAGCGATTGGAAGGCTTTCACAATTTCCGGTTTTTGCCGCAGCGACGTGCCTTCTTGGGTTCCGTCGTTATGGTGGCGGGATTCAAGTGCAATCGACACCAGAGATTGGTGCGGGTCCCTTTTTTGCTTTTTGCGGTATCGGCAATCCCGAGGCCTTCTTCCGCGACCTTCAATCTTGGGGACTATCCATTTGCGGCCGCTCCATCTTTCCGGATCATCATCGGTACACGGAACAAGACGCTTTGAAAATCAAGCAAGATGGAAAAAACGTCGGCGCCAGCGCATTTATCACCACAGAAAAGGACGCGCACAATCTTTCTGGATTGAAATTTGAAGAGGCTCCCTTATACATTTCTGTCATCGATATGGCGGTCAGTCCAGAGGCCGATTTCCGCAACATCCTTGATCGCTTGCTCGCCGCTAAGATAGGTGCCGCAGCGTGAAGATTCTCATCCGCGCGACCAATTGGGTTGGCGACGCAATCATGGCGTTGCCGGCGCTGCGAGTGGTGCGCGATCGCTTTCCCGAGGCGGAAATCGCCATTCTTGCTCGTCCTTATGTGGCCGACATCTACCGCGATCAGGCAATTTGCAATCAACTCATCACGTACGATTCCCAGGGAAAGCACTCAGGAGTTTTGGGTCGCGAACGGCTGGCCAGGGAATTGCGTGCTTTGAAATTCGACACCGCCCTTTTGCTGCAAAATGCTCTTGACGCTGCTTGGCTGGCCTGGCGAGCTAACATTCCTGAGCGCATCGGCTATGCGCGCGATGCTCGCAGGTTTCTCCTGACGAAAGCAGTCCCGGTTCCCAGACCCAACGAAATCCCGCCCCACGAAAAGTTTTATTACCTGGAACTTCTTCGCCGCGCCGGTTGGATCGATGCGCTCCCGGATGAGCCGCTCGTTACACTGAACGTCTCGGAGCCGAACCGCCGCAAAGCAGCCGAGTTTCTTGCCCAGTCTGGCGTGCGGCCCGATTCTCTGCGCATCGCGATTGGCGCCGGCGCTTCCTACGGTTCCGCGAAGTGCTGGCTGCCCTCCCGATTCGCCGAGCTCGCGAACCGCTTACAAGCACAGACGGACGCCGACATCATCCTCTTTGGAACCGCAACCGAAGCTGCCGTCACTCGCGCCATTGCTGCGGAGTTGCGCAAGCCGGGCATCGATCTCACAAACAAAACGGCCATCGCCGATCTTCCACCGCTGCTCTCCCAATGTCATCTTTTCATTGGCAACGATTCCGGAGCGATGCACGTGGCGGCTGCGGTAGGTTTGCCGGTCGTTGCCGTGTTCGGTCCCACCGACCCTTTTGGCACGGCTCCCGTGACGCCTCGCTGCACTATCGTCCAGCAGAAACCGTATTGCAGCCCTTGTTTTCTCCGCCATTGTCCCACCGACCATCGTTGCATGCGCGCTATCACGCCGGAGATGGTGGAAGCTGCCGTAAAACCTTGGCTTCAAGCTGCGGAGGCACAGCGTGTCTGAGCAGTCCCGTTTGCGTGCCGCCGTGTTTGTCGACCGCGACGGCACCCTCTGCGAAGAAGTCGGCTACTTGAATCACGTCAGCCGTTTTCGTATGTTCCCATTTGTGGTGCCGGCGCTGCGTCGTCTCAACGAAGCTGGCTATCCGGTCATTGTGGTGTCCAATCAGTCGGGTGTCGCGCGCGGATACTTTCCGGAATCCCTTCTGCACGAAGTGACGGAACTCATGAAACAGCAAGTCTCCGAAGAGGGCGCAAAGATAGACGCCGTTTACTATTGCCAGCACGCTTCTTCGGAAAACTGTTTTTGCCGCAAGCCGAAAATCGGCATGCTCGAGTGTGCTGCGCGTGACCACGCGATTGATTTGCAGCGCTCATTCGTGGTTGGTGATCGCTACATCGACGTCGAGCTCGCTCGCAATGCGCATGCCCGTGGAATCCTCGTTCGCAGCGGTTATGGAGAAGGCGAGCTCGCTTGGCATGCGCGAGAATGGTCTGCTCCTCCAGATTTCGTTGCAAAGGATTTTGCTCAAGCCGTCGATTGGATCTTGAGGCAGCCGCGATGAAGCGCCCAGCCGCCAAGAAGGAACTCGCAACATCAGTGGACCTGCGCGACCTCGCCGAGTGTGTGGAAAAATTCTCAGGAAAGACAATCGTACTCCTCGGTGATTTCGTTGCCGACGAGTTTCGCTATGGCGACATTTCCCGCGTTTCCCGCGAAGCCCCGGTCTTAATCCTGAAGCATCGCGAAACGGTGGTCGTTCCAGGTGGAGGCGCAAATGCCGCCAACAACCTTGCCTCCCTTGGCGCAAAGGTACTGCCCATCACCGTTCTTGGCGACGACGCGGCGGGCGGCGCGCTCTTCCAATATTTCCGCGAGAAAGGCATGAGCACGAGCGGCATGCTTCGCGTGAAAGGGCGAGCCACACCCACAAAAACACGTTTTCTTGCCGGCTGGGCGCACACCGTCGCGCAGCAAGTTCTCCGATGCGACTATGAACCGCAAGCTCCTTTGCCGGAAGCGATTCGCGGCAAGATTCAGCAAAAGCTCTCTGCCAGCTTGCGCAGGGCCGATGCGCTCGCCATCTCGGATTACGGATTTGGCGTCGCCACGCCCGAACTCGTTCGCCAGGTTACGGCAAAGCTCAGAAAGTCGTTGCCCGTCACACTCGACGCGCGCTACGAGCTGCTCAGCTACGCAAAATCAGGCATCAATTCCGCAACGCCGAACGAGGCCGAACTCGAAGCCGAATATCACATCACCATTGGATCGGAAGCTGCCGAATTGGCGCGTGCAGGACGCGCTACGCTTTCCGCCATGAAATTGCAGGCGCTCTTGGTAACTCGCGGCCGTCACGGAGCGGCCCTCTTTGAACCAGACCACCGTCTAACACACATCCCCATTCATGGCTCTAACCAGGCGGTGGATGTTACCGGCGCTGGCGACACCGTTCTTGCCGCCTACACGTTGGCCCTCGCTTGCGGTGCGTCGCCGCTCGAAGCCGCACACATTGCCAATATTGCGGGTGGTCTCGTGGTGATGAAACGCGGCACGGCCACCGTCTCGCGCCAGGAACTTCTCGACGCCATCCGCGGCGAAATTTCCGGGACAGCTTCTTAAATCATGCGCGGAGCTGCCAGTAAGATTGTTCCTCGTGAAGCGTTGCGCAGCAAGCTTGCAGAGCACAAGCACCGCGCCGAGCGCATCGTCTTTGCCAACGGCTGCTTCGATACCCTGCACGTCGGCCACATTCGCTATCTCGAAGGCGCGCGTCGCGAAGGCGACCTTCTGGTAGTCGGCGTCAACGACGATTCCAGCGTGCGCAACCTGAAAGGCCCTGGCCGGCCGGTTCTTGATGAAAAAGCCCGCGCAATGCTGGTTGCCGCACTCCGCTGCGTCGATTACGTGGTGCTCTTCTCCGAACCTACTGTAGAAGCGCTCCTCGAAGAATTGCGGCCTGACGTGCACGCCAAGGGCACCGACTACACGGCAGAAACGGTTCCGGAGCGGGCAACCGCTGCGCGGCTCGGCATTCGCGTTGCCATTGTAGGCGATCCCAAGGATCACTCGACCCGTTCGCTTTTCGATTTGATCCGCAAGGCAGCGCATGACTGAGCCAAGCTTCCTCGTCGTGCGCCTCGGTTCGCTCGGAGATCTCGTCCACACGTTTCCTGCCGTGGCAGGCCTCCGCGAATCGTTTCCTAAAGCCGAGATCATTTGGCTGACCCATCCTCGTTGGAAAGACTTGGTCGAAAGCAGCGAACTTGCCACGGAGATATGGGAATTAGAGACGCGCTCATTTGCTTCCGTCCGCGATATCCTCAGCCGCGTGCGAAAAAAGAAATTCACAGCCGCGATTGACTACCAAGGCCTCTGGAAATCCGCAACGCTCCCATTTCTCGGACGAGTGCCCCGCCGCATCGGGTTCTCTTCCCATTCGGTTCGCGAATTCGGAGTACCGCTCCTCTACACCGACCGTGTCCGCGTTACCAGCGCACATATTGCCAATCAAAACGGCGAGCTTTCGCAGCACGCAGGCGCAAGACACGGCGTTGTACCGTTTTTTCTTTCCGTTCCTTCATTGCAGGAAGCGTTTGCGTTGCAGCTTTTCCGCGGATTCAATGTAGATCATTACGTGGTGTTGAGTCCTGGCGGCGGCTGGCGCTCCAAGTGTTGGCCTCCCGAGCGCTATGGCGCACTTTGCCAAAGAATTCAGGCAAACCTCGGACTGCGCTGCATCCTGAATCAGGGCCCCGGTGACGAGGATTGCATTGCAGCCGTCAAAGCTGCGAGTGGCGATGCTGCTCCCATCGCTTGTAATGGCTCACTTCACCAGCTCATGGTCCTCCTGCGCAATGCGCTCTGCGTCGTTGGCGGCGACACCGGACCGTTGCATCTCGCCGTGGCCTTGGGGACGCCCGTGGTTGCGCTTTTTGGCCCCACAGACCCCGCGCGCAACGGTCCGTATCGACCACGCGCTGATTGGGCAAAGGACATCGTTCTTCGGAGCTCGAAGGCAACGACTAGTTACAAGCGAGGGGATCAGCCTGATCCTTCCTTGCTCGAACTCGAGGTCGATGAAGTCTTCGATGCCGTCCGTCGGCAAGTTGAGGCACGCCAATGAGCCTTCCCGGCACGTTTTTCATGCGTTGGCGCGTTCGCCTTGGTTATCCACTGGCCGCAGTCGTCCTTTGGTTTTCCCACCCTGTGCCTCGAAGTGTCTTGCTAGGCGGCTTGATCGGTGCGCTAGGCTTGTGCCTGCGGACCTACGCCGCCGGCTGTCTGCACAAACAGGAGATCCTCACGGTCAACGGCCCTTACGCTTACACGCGCAATCCGTTGTATCTTGGAAGTTCCATCCTGGCCCTCGGCGCCGCGATCGCCATGCAGTCATGGATTTCGGCATCCCTTCTTCTTCTCTATTTCGCAGTTTTTTATTCCATAGTGATGCGCCGCGAAGAAACTGAACTGCGCGCGCGCCATAGTTCCGTCTTTGAAGAATATGCGCGTGCGGTCCCACTCTTCCTTCCGCGTTTGCGGCCCGCGAGATTGGCGGAAGGATCTCCCGGAGCGTTTTCGTTCGCGCAGTACAAGAAGAACCATGAATGGCAGGCTGCTTTTGGTTTCTTACTTCTTCTTGCGGGCCTCCTGTTGATTTGGCATTTCCGCAAGGGCTGACGCCGCGCTGTTTGCATCAGGGCACGCAACGAAACATTGAATCTCCAATTTTCGCCCATCCGTCAGCACATGTACGGCGCCTTGGCGATCAGTTCGCAGAACGCGTACGCCCGCGCCCTCCAGCCGTTCCAAGAGTTCCGGGCTGGGATGCCCATAGGGATTTGCCTCTCCAGCGGAAATAATTCCGATCCCTGGCCGCACTGCCTCCAGAAGTGCCTGCGTTGTGGAATTCCTTCCGCCGTGATGGCCAATCTTCAATACATCGGAGTGCAGAGCTTCCCGTGGATTTTCAGCGAGGATTTCCTGCTCCGCCAGTTTTTCCGCGTCTCCGGGCAACAGAATTTTCCGATCCCCAAAC
>DATDNK010000210.1:0-3404 GCA_036518275.1 Candidatus Acidiferrum sp. | reverse complement strand
TGTTTCCGCCTGTGCTAGCAACAAGCCCACGAATGCGCTGCCTCCCCTGCTTCGCGCACAGACTTCGGCTGCCTCTCTCACCGCCGTACTGGAGGTCTTGTCGAGATTTGTTGCCTTGTCGCTTCAGACCGGTCCTCGCTCGCCTCTCGAAGCGCAGATTACGGACTTGGTTGGCCGCGCGGCTCCTGAGCCGGCTCCCGTGCGGCAACGCCCGGCGCATTCTCCGCCAACGCCCATGGCCTCGAAACCTGCTCCAGCCCAATCCTTTGACGAAGAGGAGGAGTTGGAGTTGGTCGAGCCCGCTCCGGTCGGCGCCGAAGAATTCGGCGAAGAGTTCGACGTCAACCGTCTGTCGCCGGAAGAGCAGGAATTGCACCGCCGGGCCAACCGCGTTGCCAAAGTTTCGATGCAGGACATCAAGATGCTTCGGCCGGAGCAAGTCCGGCTGGGCCGCGAAAACAGAGATCTCTGCATCCGATTGAAAGATGACATTGAAAAAGCCCATAGAGAATACGACCGCCGCTTCAGACCTATCATGGACCACCCGGTGGATTACTTTTATCGCTGGTTGGTGGAAATCCTCGCCGACGGTGACCCAAATGCCCTGGGTGAGTATCCCTATTCGACGCCGGCGCGCCATCACTAACCGTCCCGGCACGCATCGCTTTTGTGGCCGGTCAGAAGATGCCCTATCATTGTGTCTCTCTATGACGCGTTCCTTGATTGCCTTGATGCTTGCATTGGTCTTGTCGCTGGGTAGCTCTTTCGATCTTCTCGCGCGATCCCCTCAGCACAAGCACAAATCGAGAAAGCCGCACGCCGCTCCCTGCCGCGACGGTTGCAAGCCGGAAATTGAAGCGCCCCAAGTTGCTGCCGACACTCCGGAAGATCAGGCGGCGCAAAAAGAGCTTACCGAGCTAGTTCGTTCACTTCGCAATCGTGAGTCTGGCGCCTATGAGAAGCTTTCAGCCTTTGCCACAACGAACACCACGAACGTCTGGGGCGCCCGAGCGGCTCTTGCTCTCGGTTACGAAGACTTTTCCAAGAGCCGCATGGCTCAGGCTCTGGGCTGGCTGCTGAAATCGCAAAACGATGCGCTTCTTCGTGAATATGCTCTGTATTGGACCGCGCAGGCTCAACTGAGCCTCGGTCGCAAAGCCGATGCGTACAAAGTTCTTCAGACTCTCCAGCATGACTATCCCAACACCGCCTTGCACGAGCAACTGTTGCAGTCTCTTGCGCCAACTGCAGTTCAGTTGGGACACCCGCAGGAAGCCATTGATGCGCTCAATGCCTACGCCGCCACTTCGTCCAGACCGGAACTTCTGATCGAGCGTGCCCGTGCCTATCAAGCCGCTCATCAACTTCCCCGCGCCGCCAAGGACTTTCAAACCATCTTTTACAAGTATCCTCTCGCCGACGAAGCTAAGCCTGCTGGTGCTGCGCTTACTCCGCTCATGCATGCGCTCGGGAAGGAGTATTCCTATCCCGGCGTCGAGATGCAGGAGCAGCGCGCTCAGATCTTTTACGATGCTCACAAATGGAGGGAAGCGCGCACCGAATTTGAGAAGCTGCTCACCATGCTCAAGGATCCCGCGAATCCCGTGCGGCAACGCGCGCAGCTTCGCGCAGCGGAGTGCAGGATACAGCCAAAGGGCTCCCCTTCGTTGATTGCTTCGCTGAAAACTCCTGACCTGGACGTCGATGCCGAACGCCTCTATGCGCTGTCCCAGGCCTACCGCACCGCCAAAAAAGAAACCGAGATGTTCAATGCGCTTAATTTACTTGCGCAAACCTACCCCGTCAGCAAATGGAACGAAGACGGCTTGATGGCGGCAGGGAACTACCATTGGGTGGAGTTGGAGCGCGAAAAAGCCGTGGAAGCCTATCAGCGTGTACTGGATTCCTTTCCCAACGGCCGGCACGCATTCAACTGCGAATGGCGTATTGCATGGGTCGCGTATTTGGATCATCGGCCCGACGCGGACGACCGCCTGACGAATTTTCTCCTGAAGTATCCTACTTCTGCCAATGCCGTCGATGCACTCTACTGGCTCGGGCGGAGCGCGGAACGCGCGGGGAACATCCCTCACGCCCGCAGCTTTTACACCAAAGCGGTTGATCGTTTTCCCGAAACCTATTTCGGCAATGCTGCCGCCGCACGGCTTGCCAAACTAGGCCCTGGCGAGGAGAATCCTGCGGAATTCCTCGAAAAAATCCCGCCGGCTCCTGCGCTTCATCCATTCGATGAGGCCATTCCCATTGCGGCCGAGGAACGTTGGGAGCGTGCGCAAGCGCTGCGCTCGATTGGTTTTGACTCTTCCGCCGAGCAGGAGCTCAAGAACGCCTATTTTGCCAGCCCTTCCCCGCGCTTTCTCCTCGAAGCGGCGCAAGCAGCCTTCGATCAAGGTCATTTTGGCGCGGGCATGACTTATGCGCGTGGCGCAGTTCCGAACGTAGACGCCCGCAAATTCAGTGATGTTCCTCTCCCGGCCTGGAAGGCGCTTTTTCCATTGCCCTACGAAGCAGCACTCCGGCGCGAAGCCGCCAAGAATAATTTTGATCCCATGTTTGCCGCTGGCCTGATTCGGCAGGAGTCGACATTCCAACCCGATGCGGTATCGCACAAGAATGCCATTGGCCTCATGCAAGTGCTTCCTAAGACCGGCCGTCTCCTTGCCCGGCAAATCAAGGTTCGCTACACGAAGAACAAGCTCTTCGATCCTGACTACAACATCGAGCTCGGCATGGTGTACATTGCGAACCTGGTACAACAATTCGGATCACTCGAAGCTGCCGCAGCCGCCTACAACGCCGGCGAAGACCGCATCACTGCATGGAAAGCGGAACGCAACTACGAAGAAATTCCCGAGCTCGTCGAATCCATCCCTTTCTCTGAAACCCGTGATTACGTGCAAATCGTCTTGCGTAATGCCCAGCTCTACCGGATGATTTACGGGCAGGCCAGCGTGGCCATGCAGGCGTCCACCGGCCACGCCCGCTGACGCCGCGAGTCTGGCTTAACGCCCCGGAAAAGGCGCCTCAATTGTCATTCCGAGCGAAGCGAGGAATCTGCTTTTCGGTTTCGATTGTGGGGTGATTCAAGCAATGAGCAATAGGAAGGTGCAATGACGGCTCCGGATTCCACGATGGCTCACATCTCGCGCCGGATGCTCTCCGCGAAAGCGGAGCAGTTCACTGAATCCGTCATCCGCGAAATGACCCGCCTCGCGCTGAAGCACGGCGCGGTGAACCTCTCCCAAGGCTTTCCCGATTTCGCCGCTCCGGAAGAAATCAAGGAAGCAGCGCGCCAGGCCATCGCCGATGACATCAATCAATATGCGATCACTTGGGGCGCAAAGTCGCTGCGCGACGCCGTCGTCGAGAAATTCGCTCGCACCCAG
>DATDNK010000209.1:0-12011 GCA_036518275.1 Candidatus Acidiferrum sp. | reverse complement strand
TTCCGGGATGCCGACTTTGCCGATGTCGTGGAGCACGGCGCCGAGGCGAATTTCTTCGACTTCGGCGTCGTTCATGCCCATGGCTTCAGCGATGAGGGCGGCATACGCGGCAACTTTTTGCGAATGACCCTGCGTGTAGTGATCCTTGGCGTCAATCGCATAGGCCAGCGAAGTGACGGTGTCCAATACGGCTTGCGGGAGCGCCTGCGCGCCATCGGCCGGCGATACCAGGGATTTACCGTTTTCCGATTCGGTGGCGCTGAGCGATTCCGTGAATTGGCGCAGGCGCTGGTAGATTTCTTCAAAAGCTTCAGGGCCGGTGGAGAAAAGGCGCTTGAGCGTAACGCCCAAATAGGCTTCGAGAACGTCGCGCTTCCACTTTTTCGCTTCGTTGGGATCGAAATGATCGGCGGTGGAGACGGCGTTGCCGCCTTGATGCTTCGAAAGGTACATCGACGCATCAGCGACCTGGATGAGCTCTTGTGGCGAAGAGCCGTGCAAGGGATAGCAAGCGATGCCGAAGCTGGCGCTGATGTTTTTCTCGCGCAGGAGCGGATCGGCGGAAACCCAGCCGCGCAACTTGCTGGCGAGCTGGCGGGCATGCTCCATGGTGGTTTCCGGCATCAGGATGACGAACTCGTCGCCCCCGTAACGCGCGACGACGTCGGAGCGGCGGCAATTGGTTTCGAGAATCTGGCCGACGCGCTGGAGGACGAGGTCGCCCTCGAGGTGGCCGTAGAAATCGTTGACGAACTTGAAGCGATCCAAATCCATGAGCACGAGCGCAAAAGAGCGGCCTGCGCGCGTAGAACGTTTCCATTCCGAAGAAAGTGCTTCCATGAAGAAGCGGTGGGTCTTAACGCCGGTGAGGCCGTCGGTAATGGCCTGCTCTTGCGCTTTCTGAAAGGAAAGGGCGTTGTGCAGCGCGCCGGCGATGAGGTCGGCGAGCGTGCGGAGCAGCAGGACTTCTTCTTCAGAGAAGTCCGCCTGCGAGGCAGACTCGATATAGAGAATGCCGTGAAGCTGCTCGGCATAGAAAACAGGAAGAGCGATGGCCGCGATGGAATCGGGCAAGAGCGGCTTCAGGGCGCTGTCTGTCGAAGAAGCTGCACGGAACGTAGCCATGTGGCCGTTGCGGGCAACGTGGCCGATGAGGCCGGTGCCGAGAGGAATGCGCTGACCCAGGGCGCCACGACGCGTGCCCGCTTCGGCCTGGATGACGATTTCGCGCGTAGCGTAGTCCAGCGAGCCGATGCCGATGTGGTCGTAAGTAAGGCCGGCTTCCAACTGCTCGGTGATTTTCGCAAGCATCTCGTCGGGATTCAGCGTGGCGATGGCGTTGCGGGAAATGGTGTTGAGCAAGGAAAGATGACGAGCCTTGGTGCGCTCTTCGTGGAAGAGCCGGGCATTCTCGATGGCAATGCTGGCTTCGCTCGCAAGAACGCGAAGCAGCTCGAGATGGCCTTCATCAAAGGCGCGCTCGTGATCCGAGAAGACGGCCATAGCGCCGATGGCATGATCGTAGGCCACCAGGGGCACTCCGCAGAAACAGCCGCCGGTGCGAAGCGGTTCGACGCCGAGTTTTTTTACCTCGTTGACATAATTTTCGCGAATCAGAACCGGCTGGCGCGTTCGAATAAGGTATTCGGTGAGATGGTTCCCGGAACGGCGCATGCGCCGGGGCACGCGATTGCCACCGATGATTTCCAACTCAAAACGCAGTTCGTCGCGAAGAGGATCCAACTCGGCGATGTAAAAGTTTTCAACATCGAAGAGCCTGCGCAGTTCTTCCCATACTTTTTGCGCGAGATCTTCCCTGTGCAGCGTGGAGCTGAGGACGCGGCCAATTTCGTTGAGTACGTGCAGCTCTTCGGAGCGTCGCGAAGTTTGCTGGATCAAGTAGCTGTTCTCGACGGCCATGCCAATCTGATGGCCAAGAGCGAGGAGAAGGCGCAACTCAGCAGAGGTAAAGCGGCGATTGTCCGGAGTGCCGAGAAGCAAAACGCCAAAAGCCTGCTCCTTGGCTTGCAGGCTGATGGCGACTACGCTGCGAAGGCCCTGGGCCAAAGCAAGTTCGCGGAAACGCCGGATGGATTTTTCCTTGTCGAGAGCAGAAAGAGAATCGTCGCGAAGGTCGCGGAAGCCCAGCAAACCGCCGAGACGAGCCACGAGGCTGACGAGGTAATCGTCCAGCCCTTCATTCTGGGCAGCGCGGCAGAACTCATCGCTCAGTCCAACGGCAACAACGGAAGTCGGGCCCTGCGGGTCGCCGTGATGGAGGAAGAGCGCCCCAGCGGGAAGACGCACGACACCCAGGACGCGATCCAAAGCCTGTGAGAGCATGCGCTGGATTTCTCCACCCACGAAACTCGAGGTGGCAAGGTTGAGGTTGGAAAGCGCCAGCATGTTGCGCTCGATGCGCCGCTTCTCTTCTTCGTAAAGCGCCATGACCATGAGCATGGCGACGAAGGCGCAGGGAGCGGTAGCGACGACGCTCATGGTGGGGCCCTGGAGTTCAGGTGTGGCGTTCAAAAAATGAAGAGCCAGCCAAAGAACTCCCCAGGAAGCAAATGATAGACCGAGAAGCCGGTCGGCGAGAGTTTCCTGACGGCGACTTTCCTGCCAGAAGATGGCGGCAACACCGATGTAGAAGAGCGAGGCCGGAATGACCGCAGAAATCGAAAACACATTGAGGGCGTTAGCTGCCGTCCAAACTCCCAAAAGAATGGCAACCAGAAGAGCGGGCACTTTCCAAGGCTTGCGTTGCGCATAAACTTGCGCACCGAGGAAAAAGAGCAAAGCAGAAAGACCGAAGAGCCAATGAGTCAGCGCGCTTTCCAGAGAACTGGATACCCTCTCTTGCGTAACGGCTGGGGAGACGTAATGGAGTCCAAAAATGAACCAGGCCGCAGTCCAGAGGAGCAGGTAATTCTGGCGCTTGATGCTGTAGATATACGCAAAGAAGCCCGCCACAAGAAATGTGGCGATCAACAGCGCGAAGGAGATGAAGCTCTGATGTATCAAGCCGAATCAATTCTCCGCCCACCAAACGGACGGGCATGCGCTCTTACCGAGGCGCAAGATACCTTCGTGTTGTGACCCGCGGGCGTGCCCCAATCAGTCACACGAGGAGGCAGTTCTGCGGCGACGCAGAAAGCCGCGCCCAGACACAAAACAAAGTACTTGATTATGGATTAGAGAATTTTCCAGAAGCAAGTGTACCGGGGTACTGGTTGCCAAAGAGACAGTATGGCCCGGGTAACAGGCTCAAGACAAAGGAGCTATGAGGGAAGCGTGCGTTTTGGAAGGACAAGCGTTCCGGACGGCTGGCCAGCGGCCTCTGGCGGTCTTGGCGCGCCGCTACTCATGTGGCTCCACGATTTGCACGTGATGGTGGTCGAGCAGGTCGCCAGTGGCGTGATCGACTTGCGCGACGGCCAACTGGAAATTGACCTGGGCTTGAATGAGATTCAGCTCGGCCTGGGCGAGTTGAGCGGGATGAGTTACACCGTGCAAAGCGACTCATTCCATGCGCAAGGCGCGCATGGGATCGATGGACGCAGCGCGGCGTGCGGGAAAGATGGCCGCAGACAACGTAACCGCTGCGATTCCAGCCAAGGCCAGAAGAATGGTCAGCGGGTCGCTGGGGCTCAAACCGTACACCATGGAACGCAAGGTCCGGGCCACCACGAGAGAAGCAGGGATGCCCAGAGCGAGGCCCAGGGCGGCCACGGACAAGCTCTCCACCAGAAACATCCAGAGCACCTCGCCCCGCTGCGCGCCCAGGGCCACGCGCACGCCGATTTCCATGGTTCGGCGGCTGACGCCGTAGGAAATCGTCCCGTATAGCCCGATGGCGACGAGAAAGCCTGCCAAACCGGCGAAAAAGACGGACAGGTTTGCGATCAGGCGTTCTCGCGAAATGGTCTCAGCAAATTGATCTTGCTGGGTCATGGGCTTTTCCAGCGGCAAGTTGGGATCGATATCGTGAACCACTTTCGCCGCTCCACTGATTAGCATTTTGGGGTCGCCGGCCGTGTGCAACTCATATTGCATTTCCAGCACGCCCTGGGGCTGCGCAAAAGGCACATACGCCATGGGGCGGTCGGTTTCGCGAACTTCGGTATAACGGCTGTTCCCCGAGACTCCCACGATCGTGTATTCGACCTTTGGATCGCCGATCACCGCGACATGATGGCCAAGAGCTTCCCCGCCAGAAAGATAGCGATCTACGAAGGTCTGGTTGACAATCACGACTTTAGGGGAATTCGCAGTATCGGAATCTTGTATATCCCGTCCCTGGCGAAGCGGGATTCCCAGTGTTCGCAGAAACGCCGATCCTACAAGATTTACGCGCACAGGCGCAAACGGGCGATTGGGCATAGGGTTCCGCCCATCCACCAGGACGCCGTCGTTGTCGCTGCCACCGCTGCCGATGCGAACCTGCATGATGGTTGCCGAGTCCACGCCCGGCAACGCGCGCATACGCTCCAATAACGCCGTGTGAAAGCGGATCGCATCCGCGTCCGAGTGAACGTTGGACTGCGGGCTGATCCCAAACACCAGGAGGCCGGAGGTGCGCATCCCAAGGTCGCTGGATTTCAGGTTGCGCAGCGTCCGGTACAACAATCCGCCGGCGCAGAGCAAGACCATACAAAGTGAAATCTGAAAAGCCACGACGAGCTTGCGGCCCCAAAGGCGGTTTCGTCCCGCGCTGACGGCCCCACCCGCGGACCGCAGCGCAAGATTCAACGGAATCCGGGTGAGAAACGGCATCGGAGCCAGACTGAACGCGATTGCCACCGCCGCAGCGATGCACGCCGTGAACAACAAGACTCCTCTGTCAGGCTGAATAGGAACGTCCACCCCAGACCAAACGGTAAGCGCCTGCGTGGCTGCGCCCGCGAACAACCAGCCCAGAGCCGCGCCCACAGCCACAAGCAGCAAGCTCTCCTGGAACAGTTGCAGAAAAAGGGCGCGTCCGTTGGCACCGAGTGCTTGACGCAAACAAAATTCAGGCAAGCGGGCCGCATTTCTCGCCAGCATCAGCATCACGACATTCGCGCACGCAATTAGCAGCACCAAAGCCACCATGCTCATCAAAAAGCGCAGCGGATGCTCGTAGTCATCCCGCAAATCCTCGACGCCCCGAACATTGGAAAGAACGAGCAGCGGTTTTTGTTCGTGAGGATCCACTGGCGATGCGCTCGCCAGCGCGTTCTGAAAAGCGGGAGTGAGTTGCGCTGTGGCCTGCTCCGGAGAGACGCCAGGTTGCAGGCGGCCGATTACGTCCAGCGCCAGCCAGTTTGGCGAGCCGTAAAGCGTGTGATCAGTCGGCGGCGTCCCCCAAGCGTTGAGTTCTGAACGGCTTTGCAACAGAATCCAAAAGTCCATCCTCGCATGAACCGGATCCACTCCATTGAACCCGGAAGGCGCAACACCAACAACCGTGAACGGAATGCTCTTGACGTAGATTGTCCTGCCCAAAACGTCCTTGTCGCGGCCGAATCGGCTCTGCCACCAGGCATAGCTCAGAACAGCAATTGGCACGTGCGTGGATTCGTCTTGAGGCGTGAACCCACGTCCTAGAGTGGGCTGCGCGCCTAGACCGGTGAAGAAATTTCCGCTGACCATTTCGCCGAAAACTTCTTCGGGATCACGCCCGACCCGCACGGCCACTGTGTCAAAAGCCAGTGGAGCAAAGCCGATGACGTCCTTGAAAACATCCCGGCGCATGCGCATGGCTTCGAAAACTGGCATGGACATGGACATGTCGCCGTAGCCCGTCTGGGAAGTACTCAGGGGCTGATTCCTTAGATGGAAGTAAACGAGCTGTTGTGGATTCGCAACCGGGAGAGTCCGTAGGACGACCGCATTCATGACGCTGAAGATGGCTGTGTTGGCTCCGATTCCCAATGCGATCGTCAGAACAGAAACAGCTGTGAAAACCGGCGATTTTGCCAGTTGACGGAACGTGTGGCGAAGGCCCTGTGCAAGTCCAAACACAGAAGCACCTCCAGAGAGTCGCTACACAGGCAATCCAGCAGTCAGCCTACCAGAGGAGTTGGCCGTGGAAGCATTGAGTTTTCATGGACTTACGCAACTATTCGAAGGCGCCGGTAAGCAGACGCTGTCCGAACGCGGAGAGTAGTGTCCGAAAACGAACAGGCCTGAGGCGAGAACACCTGACCCTAGTTGGACGGATTTCGGAGCTTTCGCTACACTGAACGACTGATTCCGCGGAGGAAGACGCGCTGGACGCACCGAAAGGTGCTCTGGAAATGACCGATTCCACTCAAAAGATCGCGGGCGTGCGAGTCCGATTTGCCCCGTCTCCTACGGGCTATCTGCATGTCGGAGGAGCGCGCACTGCTCTGTTCAACTGGCTTTTCGCGCGGCGCCACGGCGGCGTGATGATTCTCCGCATCGAGGACACGGATGCCGAGCGCAACAAGCCCGAACTGGTACAGGGCATTATCGACGGCTTGAAATGGCTGGGCGTGGATTGGGACGAAGGGCCGTTCTATCAGTCGCAACGAACCGAACTGTATCGCGCCGCCGCCAAGAAATGCGTCGAGAACGGCAGCGCTTTCCTCTGCTACTGTCCCGCTGACAAATACGCCGGAGGCGATTACGCCGAGCCCGATCAGCCGGGCCAGGATGAGGAGCCGAAAGGCGGCGGGCCGCGGCGCGTCACCCGCTGCTCCTGCCGCGATGGGAAGCCTTCAACGCCTGGGGCAAAGCCGGCGATCCGCTTCAAAGTTCCGATTGGCGGAACGACAAAATTTGCGGACGCGGTATTTGGCGAGCGCGAATTCTCCAACGACGAGATAGAAGATTTCGTGTTGCTGCGCTCGGGCAAAGGCGACGAGGAATTTGGCCAGTCGATGTACCAACTCGGCGTGGTGGTGGACGACATCGACATGCGCGTCACGCACGTGATTCGCGGTGCCGATCATCTTTCCAACACGCCGAAGCAGGTGCTTTTGTACCGCGCGCTCGGCGCCACGCCACCGGTCTTCGCGCACGTGCCGCTGATTCTTGGCGCGGACAAGTCGCGCCTTTCGAAACGGCATGGCGCCACCGACGTGAACATGTATCGCGCCGAAGGATTTTTGCCCGAGGCGTTTCGCAATTTTCTGGCGCTGCTCGGCTGGTCGGCTGGCGGTGACGAAGAGTTCCTTCGCACGAACGATTTGATCGCAAAATTTTCGCTTGAAGGCGTGAGCCGCACCAACGCCGTTTTCGACCGGCCGAAACTCGAATGGTTCAACACTCAGTATTTGCAACGGCTACCCATCGAAGACTTGCTGCCTGAAGTGGAAAACGAGCTAAAACGCAGTGGCTTGTGGAAGCCGGAATGGGCTGCTGGCGCCGCCCCGGGTGCGGACGGACGCGATCACGCGTGGTTCGCGCGCACGGTCGATTTGCTGCGGCCTCGGATTCGCCTGCTGCCGGACTTTTCTTCATGGTCACGCGCTTTCTTTAGCGACGATTTTGCGCGCGACACCGCGGCCAAGGAAAAGTTCTGGAAAGATCCAAAGGTGCCGGAACTGCTCGCCAGACTTGCTGACGCTTTGGGAAAGCTCACCGAGTGGAACCACGACGCTTGCGATCACGCCACGCGCGCCGTTGCCGAAGCAGGCGGCGTGAAGGCCGGATTGCTGATCAACGCCACGCGGGTGGCCATCGTTGGGCAAGCCGTCGCGCCGCCGCTTTTCGACACCATGGTCGTGCTCGGCCAGCAGCGCGTCGTCCGCCGCCTTCATGACGCTGTGGCCGGCTCCGCCAAAGCTTAGACGGCTCTTTCAGAAGCCTAAGGAAGTCGCTCCATTGTCATGCTCACCTGTGCGTGCACCTGTAGGGGCGCGACGCGCTTCGCCCCAGCATGGCAACCAACGCACCTTGTCGGTTCGGATTATGGCTTTGTGAAGATTCCTGCGTGGGCAGGCTTTGCTTCCAACGCAGAAGCGGCAATGGTGACGGCCGCATCGAGAGGTAGCGTTGTTGGCGGGAGGCACAACTCGGTGCTGCACGCCTGATAGCGCAGCTTGAGTGGAATGTGCTGCTCGCCGAGGGGAGCGCTCGCGAGTGCGTTGACGGGCAGGCGAAGAATCACGGTTCCCTGGTATACGTTGAGCGGCTTCTTCGAAAAGGTGAACGTTTCGAGCTTTCCCTTCGGGTAAACAACTTCGCCGCTGCTGAAGCCCGAAGGCATTTGGGCTCTGAGATCGGTGGCGATGAGATACTCTTCCGACTTTTCGCGCGCGTTCACGTGAAAGCCCGGACGAATTTTCATCACCACCGCAATTTGAAAAGAACTTCCGCGTCCCGCAGGTTCCATCGAAGAGTACACTTCCGGCTTCACCACGTCGCGGCCGGAAGGCACTTGTGATTTCGCAACTGGTGTAAACACCGCCCAAGCCAGGGCCATGCTCATAGCAAAAGTCGGAACGAAGCGCTTCACACCTTCACCTCTTCGCCGAGTTGCTGGGAAACCACGCGGCTCATGACGCTGTAAAGGTCCTCGCCGGTCTTTTCCAGCACAAACGCGTTGCGCGAAGCGTTCCATGAGAGCTTGAAACTGGTCGAAAGCGCCGAAATCCAGATTTCGCGCACTGGCGTGTTCGGCGAAATCACAAACTTGGCTTCCTCGGGTTCTTCGAAGATGACTTCGAGCTTGCCAGATTCGCCTTCCACGTCAAAGCCGTGCTCGTCGCCAAGCGCCAGCAGGCGCTTCTTGAGATCTTCGAACGCCGAGTCCGCCTTTCGCTGAAAGTCTTTCTCTTCAAGCATGATTTGAGCCTACACGAAGGCAACAAAAGTGGGTAGTGGGTAGTGGGCAGTGGGTAGTGAGCAGGCCACACGGTTCTAGCGCTCCAGTTTCTTTCGGAGGGCAGCTAACTACTCACCCGCTTTAAAAATCATTGATTTCACGCAGGCGGCCGGTGACCACGTCGTACACGAATCCACGCACCGCTACTTCTTTGGGAATCCACGGATGCGTGCGGAGTTTCTGCAGCTGATGGCGGACGTTTTCCTCGATATTTTGAAAAGCGTAGAAGAACGCAGGCGCGACGGCTGCGGTGCCGGCGCGGTTTTGGATGCTTGTGCGCAAATCCTGTTCGGTGGCGTGCATTAAGCCGCAATCCGTATGGTTGATGACCATGAACTCCTCGGTGCCGAGCAGATAGTGGGATATGACGAGCGAGCGCAGCGAATCGTCCGTCACGATGCCGCCGGCGTTGCGAATGATATGGGCATCGCCGGTTTTCAGTCCCATCGTGCGAATGGAGAGCCGCGTATCCATGCACGTCAGAATGGCAAGTTTGCGCGCCGGGCGCGGCGTCAGCGCGCGCAGTTCATGCGTGCGCGCGTAAATCTCGTTCGCTTCCAACACTTCGTCGATGACACTCATGGCTCGGATAGTCTAGCAAATGAGGGTTGCACTTCTGGAACAGACTCATCTCATCGCGCCGGTATTGCGCTAATCTGATTTCAACACCTAAACGGGCAGCCTTGATGGCGCGCCTGAGCAAATCCTCGAAGGGAGCGCAATCCATCTATGAGCGCATGGTATTGGGAAGACGTCTCAAGTGTGAGCGGTGCGGAAAAAGCCATGAACGGCGGGTTTTGGGCCGCTTTGATTGTGGCCATCATTACCGCGTTGGTAGCCTCTTTGTCCTTCTTCGGGCTGCAACTGCTCGGGATCAATGGATGGGCGTTTGTGGACGCCGGGATATTCGCGGCCATTGCCGTGGGCATCAAAAGAAAATCGCGCTTCGCGGCACTGGCAGGCTTGTGCCTCTACGTGCTAGAACGGTTGTACATGCTGCAGAAGAGTGGCGCGGGCGGCATCGTTATGGGGATTTTGTTCACACTGCTGTTCATTAATGCGGCGCGTGGGGCTTTTGCGTATCACCGCATGACAGAAGAGCAGCAAGCGCGGCCGCTCTCGATGAATCCTCCGCCCCTGGGTTGAATCACAGAATCACAGTCCGTTCAGCGCGGAGCAGCGCCGGCATTTCCAGGACCGCCGACAGGTCCGATCACTGCAAGAGCCGCTTAAGCAGGCTCTCCAGCAAAGCTCGGGCCTGAGGGCCCACATCGGTGAATTCCAAGCCCATCCCCTCGCCAGGCCTGACGCTTCGCACAACTCCCTGGGCCTGGACAAAGCCACCCGGCACTTCAAAAAGCAGGGTCAGACTCGTGCCAACGGGCCTCACAGCGGAGGTCGCGAGGAACAAGCCTCCACCGCCTAGCGTTTTGACAGGTGATACCTGGGAGTCGCCGCCACCGTACCAAGCCACAGACATTCCCTTTGGCAGGGAGATACGTTCGTAACGTCTGGCCTTACATGGGACATTACTGGTCATAGAACAGAGAAAAGGTACTAGTTCGGATTGCATTAGCCAATAGAACAGGAGTTCCCGGCTATCGGTACCTCTGGGCCATTTGGCCCGCGCAAGAGTGCGGTAGCACTCGTCCATTGCTTTCCTGGTTCATCCTTTGCAAGGGGCTGTCCGAGGAAAAAAGCTGCGTTGACGATTGTTGGAGGCGGCCCATATAATAGGAGTTTGCGTTAAGCGGTAAGAAGTCGCAGATAGAGGACGCCTGCGCCCGAAAGGGCACTGAGAACACTTCTAGCTGGCAGCCAAAAGCAACTCGGAGGAGAGATGTACGCCGTCATAGAGACCGGGGGGAAGCAGTATCGTGTCGGGCCCGGCGACACCATCCGCATCGAGCGAGTGGAAGGAAAGGTCGGAGAAAAGGTCAGTTTTGGCAACGTCCTGGCCGTCCATGGAGAAAAAAAGGTGTTTGTGGGCGCTGAGGCGGAAAAGGCAACCGTGACCGGAAAGATTGTGGAGCAGGGGCGCGCCAAGAAGCTGACCGTGCTCAAGTACAAGAGAACCAATCAGTACAAGATTCAGCGGGGGCATCGGCAGAATTACACAGCGGTGCAGGTGAGCGACATCAAGATCTGAAGAGTTTTAAGTTATAAGTGATAAGTTCCAAGTAAAAGGATTGGGTTATGGCACATAAGAAAGGCGGCGGCTCCTCAACCAATGGCCGCGATTCGCAAGGACAGAGGCTGGGCGTGAAGCGCTTTGGCGGGCAACTGGTCAATGCCGGCACGATTCTGGTGCGGCAGCGTGGCACCAAGCATCAGCCAGGCGAAAACGTCGGCCGAGGCAGCGACGACACGCTGTACGCCATGGTGACCGGCTTCGTAAAGTTTCAGGACCGAGGCCGCCGGGGACGATTTATCAGTATCCAGCCAGCCGCGCAAGCCAAGTCCGCAGCAAACTAAGAGCAAGCGGGGCAAGCCGCCCCTACCAAATCCTGATTTATTCTGCGATGCGGTTGCGCTGGGCTGCATTCTTCTTTTTAGAGAGGCTATTGCGACTGGCCGGAGACGCAGCTGAGTGGGCCGGCCTGGAAGAATTTCTTGTAGGCGTTGCGGCCGTGGGCGGGAATGATCGCCAGAGCTGGAACCATTTCATGAAGTTGGCTGAGTTTGCTTACAATCTGATTCGCTAGGACGGGGTCGTTGTCGCTGTCGCGCAGCAGGAGAGTTTTGGCCACACGTTTTTCGAATCCGAATTCGTCGTCCACGCTGTCCCCAACGTAAAAGAAACGCTTCTTGGGCGAGAGATTCACGAAAATGCCGACGCTTCCCGGGGTGTGGCCGCGCAAAGGCACGACGACAATGGAACCGTCGTGATAGAGGTCGGCGCTTTCATCGAAGGTTTCATAGGGCTTGGGCTCGAATTGTAAAGTCGGCGCACTGGGTTTGGGCAAGGCTTTGGTGTAAGCGGCTAGGACGTAACCTTTGGCCTGAATCGTTGGGTCGTTGGCGAAGAGCAGTTCTTCGCGCGTCATCAGAACGGTGAGATGCGGAAGGTCCATCAAGCCCCCTGCGTGATCCAAGTGGACATGAGAGAGAATCACCCAGCGCAGCTTGGCGGGGTCTTCCCCGACGCGGCGGAGCAAGTCGGGCAGAGGAACTT
>DATDNK010000208.1:0-2696 GCA_036518275.1 Candidatus Acidiferrum sp. | reverse complement strand
ACATCGGGACGCGAATTGACAAACGCCGCATCCCAGAGCTTCTCGACTTCAAAGACTTCGAATTTCGCGCCTAGCGTCTCTTCGAGCCAGACAATTACCTTTTGTTCGAGGAAATCGATGCATCCGATGAAATTGTCTTCTCTGCCGAGGGGAAACTGGAGGGGAACGGGGTGGGCTCCGAGGCGCTGGCGCATGGTGCGGATAACATGGTCGAAATCCGCGCCCATCTTGTCCATCTTGTTGACGAACGCGAGGCGCGGGACGCGATACTTGTCCGCCTGGCGCCAAACCGTTTCCGACTGCGGCTGCACGCCCGCCACGGAGTCAAAAATGGCCACCGCGCCGTCCAAAACGCGGAGCGAGCGCTCCACTTCCACGGTGAAGTCCACGTGGCCCGGCGTATCAATTATATTGACTCGGTATTTCTTGCCGAAGCGGTCCCAGGCCGCGGTGGTCGCGGCGCTGGTGATGGTGATGCCGCGCTCGCGCTCCTGCTCCATCCAGTCCATCGTGGCCGTGCCTTCGTCCACCGAACCGATCTTGTAGGTCACACCCGTGTAATACAGGATGCGCTCGGTCGACGTGGTCTTACCGGCGTCGATGTGCGCCATAATCCCGATATTCCGGGTGTCTTCGAGTTTGTGTGCCCGTCCCATGGTTCCAGTAGCCTTTTTATCTCCGGGCCGGATTGCAACAGCTTCGCTCACGATTCCACCAATTCCTTATCCTTAATATTCTTACCAGCGGTAATGAGCGAAGGCCTTATTGGCTTCCGCCATGCGGTGCACATCTTCCTTCTTCTTGATGGCCCCGCCGCGGGCATTGGCTGCGTCGATCAGTTCATCGGCCAGCTTGTCCACCATGGTCTTGCCTGCGCGGTCCCGCGAATATTGCAGCAGCCAGCGAATGGCCAGCGACTGCCTGCGAAAAGGATTTACTTCCACCGGAACCTGATAGTTCGCGCCACCCACGCGCCGCGTCTTCACTTCCAGAACCGGCTTCACGTTCTCCACAGCCTTCTTGAAAATCTTCAGCGCGTCGTCATTGGTCTTCTTCGCCACCTGATCCATCGCGCCGTAAAACACGCGCTGCGCCGTACTCTTTTTTCCTTCCCACATCATCGAGCAGATGAATTTTTCCACCAGGTCGTTGCCATAGACCGGGTCGGTCGCCTGGACTCTCCGTGAAACTAATCCTTTGCGTGGCATTGCTCTTTATCGCTCCTTCAAAGTCCTCGAAACTCTTATTTCGCCTGCGCCGCTTTCGGCCGCTTCGCGCCGTACTTCGACCGCCCTTGCTTGCGGTTCTCCACGCCAGCGGCGTCCAGCGTTCCGCGCACGATGTGATAGCGCACGCCTGGCAAATCCTTCACGCGGCCTCCGCGCACCAGCACGATCGAGTGCTCCTGCAAGTTGTGCCCGATGCCCGGAATGTACGTCGTGACTTCCACGGCATTTGTCAGGCGCACGCGAGCTACTTTGCGTAGCGCGGAGTTCGGTTTCTTCGGCGTCTGCGTATACACGCGAATGCAAACGCCGCGCTTCTCCGGGCAGCCCACCAACGCGGGCGACTTCGTCTTGCTGATGACCGCTTCACGGCCCATGCGTACCAGTTGTGAAAACGTTGGCACAGTCTTCCCTCTTTTTCGGCCGCACTCCGGCCAGACTCGCGCGCGCAAAACTTCGCGGCTCTCGCCAGGCGCGCAGACAAAACTGCGCGAGAGCGTGCGCTTCTGCTGAAAGGTCTACTGCGAATCCGGAGGTACAACCAGCAAGAAACTCCGTACGCACTCCAAGAGGTTGAGCGGTTCTCTTGGTATCAGTTCGGAGAGGCTTACTCGGCTTTGCGGGGCTGGCGCCCCATTCCGGCCGCTCTTCCGTCCCATTCCGTCTTGCCTGTTCCGGGACCGAAGATAATACCCTTCCAACTCAACGGCTCCAAAACTTCCGGAACCGCCCCACTCAGGTTAGTTACATCCCTGACAAATAGTGAAGTATAAGGAACACAACGACTTCTGTCAAATCCGAATGTGTGGAAAACTCCTCGGTCCCCATAGCTGGCACCCAGGTCCAGTAAGATCAACGAGATATCGCCCATCCTGCCATAGATTATCAGAAGCTTGGCGAAAAGATTCTCCTGTATCTTCATGATTATAAGCAGTTTACGTTCTCCTCGGGAATCTATGGCTTTTTCGGTGGTGGGGCAACGGTGCGTCTGGGAATCGCCACCTTCCCAGCCTCCACAACCGTGTACCCGTCGCGGATCACTAGATCCACTTTGGCCAAGTCGTCCAAATTCACATCCGGCCGCCCATCGACCACCAGCACGTCCGCCAGCTTGCCCGGCTCCAGGGTTCCCAACCGGTCGTCCATATCCAGAATTTCCGAATTCGTCTTGGTAGCCGCCATGAGGGCTTCCGGCACGGTCCATCCGGCTGCCACAAAATTCTTCAGCTCGCGAATGTACGGCCCGGGCAGGTAGCGATACCAATGCAGGATCAAATCCGTCCCCACGCCGCACTTGATTCCCGCTCTCTTCAATTTTTTCAGCATCTCCAGGTTGGCATCGTTGGAAAAAGTGAACCGCCGCGACGTCGAGCCGAAGTAGCCGCCCCACTCCTCAAAAATTATTTGATACGGAATCAGAGTAGGATCCGCCGCCACACCTTTCTTTGCCATCAACTGAATCGTCTCATC
>DATDNK010000207.1:0-6705 GCA_036518275.1 Candidatus Acidiferrum sp. | reverse complement strand
AGGAACAATCAGGAACCATGGTGCTTCTTAGATTGACCCCCGATTAGCTTCTCCATCTCCCACTCCGCCGCCAGACTTTCCAGGTCTCGGAAAATAGTCACCACGGCCATGGTCCGTCCCTCCCGCATGTAGCGGACCGAGCAATCCCTTTTTTCAACATCTCCATCGACCTGGATCGATTCCCACTTCGCCGCATGGCCCACATAGTTGATCGGCACGTCATAGTGCTGGCTCCAGAAAAATGGCACCGCTTCAAACCGCTGACGCATGCCGAGCATGTTCTTCGCAGCGGTCTGGCCTTGACGCTCCGCCACCACCCAATGCTCCACGCGAGTCCGTTCACCCGTGTGGGGATCGGGCCAACGTGCTGCATCCCCTGCGGCAAAAACTCCCGGCGCACTGGTTTCCAGATATTCATCCACCGCAATCCCGCGGTCCAACTTCAAGCCGGCTTGTTCAGCCAACGCGATTGATGGCCGCACTCCCACCCCGAGAACAATGAAATCAGCTTCAATCGCTTGTCCGCCGGACAGAGTTACCTTGTCACCGTCAACATGTCTTACAGTCTCGCCGAGATGGAAAACAACGCCATGCGACTCATGAAGGCTTCGAATGAAGGCACCGACTCTTGATCCGAGTATTCTCTCCATGGGCACCTGTTCGGTCGCAACGACATGAACGGCGATCCCTCTCGCGCGCAGCGAGGCAGCTACTTCCAAGCCAATGAAACCGGCGCCGACCACAACTACCTGCTTCGCTGATCCCGCTTTCGCCACAATCGCCTTACTATCAGCGAACGAACGCAAATATAAGACTTGTGAAGGGATGGCGCCTTCGAGCGGCAGCTTTACAGGATCCGCACCGGTCGCGAGCAACAGCGCACCGTATTCGTAGGTCTTGCCATTCTCCGTGCGGATCTTCTTTTGGTTCGTATCGAGTGACGTGACCCGCGAATTGAGAATCAGGTCGATCTTCCGTTCCGAATACCACTCGGGTGGACGCAGCGGAATCCACTCGTCGGGCGCGGTTCCCGCCAGAAAATCTTTCGAAAGATTGGGACGGTCGCACGGAGGAGCGCTGTCGGCGCTGATGATTGTCAATGGAGCGCTGTATCCTTCGCGACGCAGCATGTCGGCGGCGGCAAGCCCTGCGGCGCCTCCGCCGATAATCATGATGGAAGAGGGATGCGCGACAGCCGACACCCGCTTAGGACCAGTGGGCACGACCCTTTCCTTTACGAAAACGTTCTCCCCTGCTCGTTCAACGCGCCAGCATTGGATCGGGTCCAGCGCCGGAGCGCGCAAAGCCTCGCCCGTGCGTAGACTGAAACAGGCATGATGCCAGGGACAACGCACTTCCTCGTTGACCACTAGTCCGTCCGCGAGCGGTCCGTGGTAGTGCGTACAGTGAGCACCCACTGCGAACAATTCCGCGCCGCGTCGCACCAGTAACACCTCTTCTCCATCTACAACCCCAGGCAGGTTTCCACCGTCTGGTATGCTGGCAAATGGGATCCCATTCTTTAAGTCAGGCTTTTCAGGATGGCTCATATTCCTCACCTCCCCGCGTCCCAGTCATTCTACCCGTGCTTCGGTGGATCAAGCAGGAATGAGTTTTGCGCGGGCCGGAGAGCGAAGTCACCGGTGGAAGATAGAACTGTCGGCTCACTGGCCGCTCCGGGCCCTCGACGACCTCGCCTCCAGCAAACTACGCCCGGCTTCAAAGCGAGAAAGATAACGCGAAGAGGAGACTGAAAAACCTGATTAAGTTGGCGCTAAACTGCGAGACATTATTTGCTTCCCTTATTCGTTGACAGGAGTTTAAGATATTGCCCTGTCATTCGTCGACAGGAGAGCGCAATGGCCAAGCCGACCGATTTAGTGCAAGGCACGTTGGACCTGTTGATCCTCAAAACGCTGATTCTGCAACCCATGCACGGTTGGGGCATCGCACAACGCATCCGTCAAGTCTCCAAGGAAGTTCTGCAGGTCAATCAGGGTGCGCTTTATCCCGCGCTGCATCGACTTGAGCAGCAAGGCTGGATTCGCGCCAAATGGGGGGAATCGGAAAACAATCGCCGTGCCAAGTTCTATTCGCTTACACCGGACGGCGCAAAGTACCTGCGCCAGGAGCAAGCGCACTGGAAGCGCCTCTCCTTAGCCATTGAGTTGGTGCTCGATACGCCATAAGGAGCAAAGTCATGCGTTGGTACTACAAATTGCCTCTTCGCCTGCGCTCCCTGTTTCGCAGGAACGAAACGGAAACCTCCCTCAGCGACGAACTCCAGTTTCACTTGCAAAACCAAATTGACGAATTCATCACGCAAGGAATGAGTCCCGAAGAAGCTCGTTACGCCGCCAAACGCTCCCTCGGCGGTCTCGAGCAGGTCAAAGAGGAATGCCGCGACGCTCGCCGCGTGAACCTCATGGAAAATTTCCTGCGAGACCTCCGCTTCGGTTTGCGAATGCTGCGCCGCAGCCCGGGATTTACCCTGTTAGCGATCCTGTGTCTCACGCTCGGCATCGGCGCGAACGCCGTCGTGTACAGCTGGGTCGAAGGCATTCTTTTGCGGCCTTATCCGCTCGTTTCAAACCAGGAGCGCCTCGTCGCGCTTTCCGGAACGGTGCGCGACGACAGAGACGAAACGTCGTGGCCCGATCTCCTCGACGTTCAAAGAAGCTGCACCCTATGTGAGACTCTCTTTGTCAGCAAGATCACCGGCGCGACTGTCAGCATTGGCGAGCGCGCTCAGGTCATCACCGGAAGCATCGTCTCCGCGAACTATTTTGACGCGATTGGAGTCCATCCCATGTTGGGCCGCGGTTTTGAGCCCGGCGAAAACACCGGCCGCAATTCGCATCCCGTCGTTGTGATCAGCTACCATCTTTGGCAGACTCGCTATCAGGGCGACCCAGAAATCCTCGGCAAGACGCAGCGCCTCGATAACCTCGTGTATACCATCATCGGGATCGCCCCCGAGGGCTTCTACGGGACTTTCGTCGGGCGCGCCATGGAGTTCTGGGTGCCTGCCTCGATGGTGGAAGCTTTCGAAGGCGGCGTCGACAAACTGCAAAACCGCGCCGCGCGATGGTGTGAAGCGTATGTGCGTCTCAAGCCTGGCGTGACCCGAAATCAAGCTCAGCAGGAAATTTCCGCTATTGCCGCACGGCTCGAAGCGGAATATCCCACCAGCAACCGCGGACGAGGCATCAAGGTTTGGCCGCTCTGGCAAACGCCTTTCAATCACGCCAGTCATCTGTTGCCGACTTTCGAGATCATGGTTGTCGTCGTGGTGTTTGTTCTGCTCATTGTGTGCGCTAACGTCGGCAACTTGCTACTGGTCCGGTCATTCGCCCGCCGGCACGAGATGACGGTGCGCCTGGCCCTGGGCGCGGGTCGTGGCCGCTTGCTCAGGCAACTCGTTACGGAAGGCTTGCTGTTGTCATTCTGCGGCGCAGCAGGCGGCATGTTGGTGGCGTACTGGTGCCGTCACGCGCTTCCCCTCTTTTTCCCTGGGAGCATGTACCTGCCCGGACAAATCGACGGCCGTGTGCTCGGGCTGAGCGCGGCTATTTGCGTCGTCGTTACGCTTGCTGTTGGCTTGGTTCCCGCGTTCCAGACGCGCCATCTGGCCATCGCCGACACGCTCAAAACCGACGCATCCGGCGTTATGGGCGCCCGCGGTCGCGCATGGTTCCGCTCGAGTCTGGTGGTGCTCCAGGTCACTCTCAGCTTCATCTTGCTGGTAGGCGCGACGTTACTCATGCAAAGCCTGCGCAACATTCGCACGACCAGCCCGGGCTTTTCCACAACGCGCGTCCTCGATACCTGGATACCTTTGATCGCTGCCGGCTATGACGCGCCGCGCGCCAAAACTTTTCAGGAGGAAATGATCCAGCGTGTCCGCGCGCTGCCCGGGGTCGAAGCGGCCGCTTACGCCCGCATTGTTCCGCTCGGTTATATCCCGTTTTCTTCGGCGCCGGTTGCCGTCGACGGCTACGTATCGCAGCCTAACGAACAGCCCACGGCCGACTACAACGAAGTCAGTCCCGACTACTTCGCCACGATGGGCATTCCTCTTGTTTCTGGGCGCGAATTCACTCGCGCGGACGACGAAAACGCGCCGCGCGTCGCCGTGGTAAACCAAACCATGGTTGCGCGTTATTGGCGCGGGCAGGATCCCATCGGCCAACGTCTGCAAGTGAAAGGCGATTGGGTGCGAGTGGTCGGCGTCGTCAAAGATTCGAGATACTACAGCATGGAGGAAACGCCCCGGCCGTTTTTCTATGTTCCGCTCCGCCAGTATTTCGACATAGAACCTTACATCCACATTCGTACGACGCAACCTGTGCAGACCGTCCAAACGGCCCTGCTTCGCGAAGTGCGTGCGCTTGATCCGAACCTCGCTCCATACGAAATGATCACGCTTCAGGAACAAGTCGATCGTTCTACGGCCCACGAACTCGTTGCCGTAGCTTTGGTCGTACTGTTCGCAGGCTTGGCACTGCTGCTTGCCGGCATCGGCCTTTATGGCGTGATGTCGTACACGGTTTCCCAGAGCACTCGGGAACTGGGGTTGCGTATGGCTCTTGGCGCCGGAGCGTCGAATGTGCTTCGTCTTGTGCTGGCACGAGGTTTGTTGCTGACAACGGCCGGCATAACCATCGGGGTCGCCCTTGCGCTTCTTCTAACACGCTTGCTCGGCGACCTCCTGTATCAGGTAAGCCCGCGAGACCCAATGGCTTTCGTTGGGGCACTTGCGGTGATGGCTGTTGCGTCGACTGCAGCGTGTTTCTTGCCCGCTTGGCGCGCAGCGCGAACCGATCCAATTCACGCGCTACGAGCGGAATGATTTCCCACTAAGCGTGGGAAGCGCTTATCCATTCAGTGATCAGGGGTGCGTGGCGCATGAACTGAGCCGTGGAAAAGTGCGGGAGTAGCGCGTAGGCACGCTATAGGGGCGGAGCTTGCCCCCGCACGCGAGAGCTACGTTTTTGCGGTCAGAACACTAGCAGGCCAGTCCATTTGTATCCCTTTTGGGCTAGAGCAGACACTCTGATATCTTGGCGCTACCAGGGAGGTGTGCGTCTGCAGGATCAAGCTCTAGCAGCGCTCCGCGGCCAGCTCGTCGAAATCACTTCGGGGACAGTTTTCGTGTTCATTGGATTGGCCGTTTGCGCGATAGCGGCCATCCGGCGGACTGGAGTGCGCCTGTTTCTGTGGCTGGGAATCTGGAGCGCGATGTACGGAACGGGGCTGTTGACGCGCGCGCCGGCGGTGGTGGAGTCGCTGCCGAAGTGGTTACAGGCAAGTGTTCCTTACGCGAATGCAGTAAACACCTACCTAGTCGTGGTGGTCGCATTCGTCGCATTTTTGGAGTTAAGCGTAGGCAAGCTTCGGTTGGTCATCAAGGCCATCATTGTTACCGGGATAGGCGTGGCTGTCGCCGGCATCGGCTGCGTTGTGTTCGGCGGCTCCGAGGAGAAGTTCATCCAGTACAACTACCTTGTGACCGTGTGCGGGCTTCTTGTACTGCTAACGGTGCTTGCCGTGAAGAAGCTGTCGGACAAGTTCCTGGTTTTGCTCAACCGCCGCGTTCTCGCTGCAGGCACGCTGGTCTTCGTCAGTGTGGCTCTCTGGGTCAACCTGTCCCGCACGCTGGACTACAGAACCCCGAAGCTTGTGAACCATCTAGGTTTTGCGGTGTTCCTGCTTTCGTTGGGATACGTTGGCGTGCAGATCGTGTCTGCCAGCGAGCGTCGTTTGCTGTCGATTGAAAAGGAACTGGAGGTCGCCCGGCAGTTGCAGTTCTCCATTCTGCCGACCGCCATTCCGGAAATCCAAAACGTCCAGATTGCCGTGTGCTACCGGCCGATGACCGCGGTGGCCGGTGATTTCTATGAATTTGTTCCCGCGGATGGAAAACGGATTGGATTCCTGGTGGCGGACGTGACGGGACACGGTGTGCCCGCGGCCTTGATTGCTTCGATGATCAAGGTGGCTATGCAGTCGGTGGAAGACTGTGCGCATGACCCGCGAGAAGTATTGGGTGCGTTGAACCGCATCCTGTTCAAGCAACTCCATGAGCAATACGTCTCGGCGGCATATTTGTGGATGGATACGGAGCTCGGCAAGGTTTCGTATTCGGCGGCTGGGCATCCGCCGCTGCTGCACTGGAGCGAAGGCAGGCTGGAGCGCATCGAAAGCAATGGCTTATTGTTTGGAGTCATCCCGGATCCCGAGTATCCCGTGCGCGAGCTCGCGATCCGCACAGGGGAGCGGCTTTTGCTGTACACCGATGGACTGATCGAGCCGCAGAATGCCAGTGGAGAGTCCTTCGGCGACCGGAAGCTCGAAGAAGTAATCGGCAAGAATCAATCGCGGCCACCCGCTGAGCTGCTGGAGCAAATGCTCTTGGAGGTACGCGCCTGGCAGCCAGCCTCGCTGCCCCAACAGGACGACATCACTCTTATCGTGATTGACGTTCGCTAGTTCTTGCTCTGCAGTCGCCGCGCCAAGTCCGGATAAACGGTGCTCATCGGAGAAGTGATCCCTGATCTCCGTTCTCGTGTCTATGGTCTCTGCTTCTTTTACTTTGCGACAGTCACGCGGTACACGACGTCCGCACCGTCGTCGGACACGAGCAGCGCGCCATCAGACGCAACCGCAACTCCCACGGGCCGCCCATACACATCCGATCCGGCG
>DATDNK010000206.1:0-5864 GCA_036518275.1 Candidatus Acidiferrum sp. | reverse complement strand
AGCGGGCCGAGGACGGTGACGGCGATATGGTCGGTTTGGAAGTAGCGGCGCGCGAGCGACTGAAGCTCTTCGCGGGTGACGGCTTCGATGGCGGCGAGGATTTCGTCAAGCGAGAAGAATCGGCCGAAATACAGCTCCTGGCGCGCGAGGTTGGACATGCGCGAGCTGGTGGACTCGAGCGAGAGCATCAGCGAGCCCTTGAGGTGGTTCTTCGAGCGGCGCAGCTCCTCTTCGGTGACCAGGGTTTCCTTCAGGGAGCGAAATTCGCCGATGGTGAGGTCGATGACTTGGCCGATAGCGTCCGTGGCGGTCCCCGCGTAAACGGTCATCATGCCGGCGTCGGAGTACGGCGTGAGCTCGCTGAACACCGCGTAAGCCAGGCCGCGCTTCTCGCGGATGTTCTGGAAGAGGCGCGAAGACATGCCGCCGCCCAGCAGATTATTGAGGACAGCGAAGCCGAAGCGGTCCTCGTGCGCCAACGGAACCGAAGGCACGCCGATGCAAATGTGCGCTTGTTCGAGGTCGCTCTTTTTCTCGAGGTGGATGGGAGCTTGCGTATTGGGCGCGCCGCCATCCTCGGCGGGCCCAGCCGGCTCGAACGAACCAAACTCGCGCTGAACGAGTTGCAGCACCTGGTCGTGCGTGACGTGGCCCGCAGCGGTGACGACCAGATGGTCTGGCGCGAACCAATTCTGGAAACGCGAGCAGAGCGCATCGCGATTGAATTTTTTCACCGTTTCGGGCGTGCCGAGAATGGGCCGGCCGAGCGAATGCGCGGGCCAGAAGCCACGAGTAAAAATCTCGTGCAGCAAATACTCCGGGTTGTCCAGGTCCATTTTAATTTCTTCGAGGACGACTTTGCGCTCTTTCTTAACGTCCTCGGAATCGAATTTCGGGCGGAGGACAAGGTCGGCAATCACATCAAAGGCAATGGGGAGATGCTCGTCGAGGACTTTGGCGTTGAAGCAGATCTGTTCTTTGGAGGTGAAAGCGTCCAGCATGCCTCCGACAGAATCCATTTCCCGGGCGATGGCTTCGGCAGAGCGGCGCTCGGTGCCCTTAAAGACCATGTGCTCCATGAAGTGGGCGAGGCCGTTTTCTTCAGGAATTTCGCGACGGGAACCGTTGCGCACCCACACGCCCACGGAGACGGAGCGGACGTGCGACATCGTTTCGGTAATAACCACCAGGCCATTGGGCAGGACCTGCTTCTGGATGTCGCGAACTTCGGTCGCCATCCATGAATTGTGACACAGGTAGGGCGGAAAGAAAAAGATAATAGCACACGCGCTAAAACCCATGAAAGCAATAGCTTACAGCGTGAGCAGATATTCCGAATCGACGTGCGCGAAAGGAGCTTGGGTTACAGAAGCTTTTCTGAGGGATTGAGCTTGCCGTATTCGCTGGTGAAGAAGAGCGGAACGTCGGCATAAGCGTCTTTGTCCCGATAGTACACTTCACAACTGTCGAAGGGCTTGGAATAGACGTGAATGCTGACGGCACGCTTGTTGAATTCGGCGAGATTCATGACTTCGTGAACCGGCTCCATGGGATTGACGTATGTGGGATGAGCCGCGTCGAGATCGTAGAGTTCGGTGGGAACGATGTGGCAGGTGCCTTTGGCGGCGTCGCGGTCGTCCACACGATAATTCTGGATGCGCAGACGGCCGATGGGCGCGGACATCCAGCAATTCTGCCCGCGATGATTGTGGATGCGGCTGTGCTGGCCGATGTCCCAGCAGAGCGTCATGCATTCGAAGAGGTCGTTACGGAAAATCAGGTTGCGCGTGTAATTTCCCTTGGAGAAAAAGCAATATTTTTCGAGACTTTCGGGGCGAACGGCATGGCGGATGACGTAGTCCTGCACGTTCTGCAGCGAGAAGTCGGATTCGGGGATGGCGGCGAGGCCCTTCACCCAATCCTCGATGCTGAGTTTTTCGGTTGCGACGTACTGCGCCATACGAAGCCTCCCAACCCTGGTTTGGAATTCGCGGAGATTGCTAAAGAATTATAGCGCAACGGAAATGAGGCAGGGAGTAAAGGAAAGAAAGAAGGTAGAGGAGCAAAGGGGATCAAGCGGTGACCCCTGCGACTTGGTTCGTACTTCGCGGGATGGGATGATGAAGAGGGCAAATCAAGCAGAGAGAAGCATGATCGAATTGCTAGGCAAATCGAAAGAAGAATTGCGCACGTTCTGCGCGGAGATGGGCGAGCCCGCTTATCGCGGCGGGCAGATTTATCACGCGCTTTATGCGGAGAGGAAATTCGATTTTGCGCGGATGACGAATTTGCCGGCGGCGCTGCGGGATCGGCTGGCGAAAGAAGCGCGGGTCACGCTGCCGGAGGTGAAGCAGCAATTTGCTTCGGCGGATGGGTCGGTGCGGTATTTGCTTGGGCTGAGCGGCACGGCACAAGGAAGATTTAACACAGAGGACACAGAGAAGGACAGCACAGAGGGCAGGGAGAAGAGTCAGGAAGAGAAGATCCGTCCGCTGAAGCCTGCCTCGGTGGAGGCCGTGTTTATGCCGAGCGAGGGGCGGCAGACGATTTGCATCTCGACTCAGGCGGGATGCGCGGTGGATTGCCACTTTTGCCTGACGGCGCAGCTCGGGTTGATTCGCAATTTGACGGCGGGAGAGATCGTCGGCCAGGTTTTGGTGGCCCTCGAAGAGCACGCAGCAGAAGAGAAGAGGGAAAAAGATGGCGGGCAAGAGCCTGCCTGCGCAGGCAGGCCCGGCGCTCCGCAAACCCGCGATGCCGTGCAAACAAATGTCGTTTTGATGGGGCAGGGGGAGCCGCTGTTGAATTTCGAGCCGGTGATGGCGGCTCTACCGATTCTGCTGGATCCGGAGGGCGTGGGGCTTTCGCCCAAACACGTTACGCTCTCGACAAGCGGGATCGTGCCGGGGATCGAACGGCTGGCGCAGGAGAAAGTGCGGCCCAAGCTGGCGATTTCGCTGAATGCTTCGAATGACGAGCAGCGCGATGCGCTGATGCCGATCAACAGGAAGTATCCTCTGAGCGCGCTGATGAAGGCTTGCAAGGACTATCCGCTGCGGCCATGGGAGCATCTGACGTTCGAATACGTGATGCTTGGTGGAGTGAATGACTCCGCGGACGATGCGCGGCGCGTGGTGCGGCTGCTGGCGCCGCTGAAGCGCGTGAAGGTCAACTTGATCCCGTGGAATCCGGGAGAACTTCCCTACCGCGAATCCGCGCCGGAACGAATTGAGGAATTTCGACGCATCCTCACCGACAAAAGCGTACCCGCCTTCGTCCGCTATTCTCGTGGCCGCGACGTAATGGCCGCCTGCGGCCAACTCGCGCTGCTGAATGTCTCCGCACAGAGCGGACTGGTTTCGATTGCACCTTAACCGTCAACCGTTGCGAATGCCGATGACTGACATGAGGCGGCCGGTGGTGCCAACCTCTTTGCGATAGCTGAAGAGAAGGTCGCGGCGGCAGGCGGTGCACAAATCGCTGATGACAATGTTTTCCGCGAGCAGGCCTGTATCGACCAATTGGGCGCGATTGGCTTTGCGCAGGTCGAGAAGCACTTTCTTTGGTGGAGGCTGATGGCCTGGCGGAGCCATGTTGAGCCATTGCAAAGGATTGGGTTCGTCGCCGGTGCGTAATTCGTCGAACCAATCGGCGGCGTTCGGGAATTGCGAGCGGAACTCTGAGGCAACTTCCGTACCCACTTCGTAGCAGCAGCCGCCGATGGAGGGACCGATGGCAGAAAGCATGTCCTCGGGCTTCGTGCCGAATTGCATCTGCATCTTGCCGATGGCTTTTGTGACGATGCGTTTTAACGTGCCGCGCCAGCCGGCGTGAACCGCGGCGACCGCGCGATTTTTTGGGTCCACAAGAAGGATTGGCACGCAATCCGCGGTTTGGACAGCGAGAAGTAAGCCGGAACGATTTGTGGCAGAGGCATCCCCGCGACGCGGTGCAGGCGGCGCCGCCTCAAAGAGATGAACGACATCCGAATGAATTTGGCTGAGGCCGCAAAGCGCCAGGGCATCTGCGCCGAGCGCGGACTGGAAACGGCGGCGGTTTTCGAGGACGTTTTCCTTGGTGTCCCACTCGGCGAAACCAAGGCTTAGGACGTTTTCGCCCGCAAGTCCGCTCACGCCGCCGGGCCGCGTGCTGAATCCGTGAACCAACCAAGGGATTTTTGTTAGAGCATCCGCTTGAAGGATCCGCAGGCTACCGGCTTGGCGTTCGCTCCAGCCTTTCGAGGCGGACTTGAGTCCTGCCCTTTTGCGGCCAGCATCGTGGCGAGCTTTCAACGTGTTCGTAGGCATTGCGACACTAACAGTATAATCGGAGCGGCCGCTCAGAGTTTACCGAGGCTGAGCTGGCCGAACGAGCGCCGCTGGAGGCCTCTTGATCATCGGGATGGGCGTGGACATTGCCGAAGTGGATCGCATCCAGAAGGCAATTGAGCGGCATGGCGAGGCGTTTCTGCGCCGGCTCTACACGCCGAAAGAACGGGACTATTGCGAGCAGTTCAAGAACAAGTATGAGCGTTACGCGGGGCGGTTCGCGGCAAAAGAAGCTGGGATGAAAGCGCTTGGCACCGGCTGGCGGCGCGGCGTGCGCTGGGTGGACCTGGAAGTCGTGCGTGAAAAGGGCGGTCGGCCAACACTAAAGCTCGCGGGTGAAGCCGGGAAAATCGCGAAGCAGCTCGGCGTAACGCACATCGCTTTGAGCATCACGCATACCAAGGAACAAGCGCTGGCACAGGTCATCTTCGAGGGATGAAGGAGGGCTTGACGTCCAGCCACAGGTTGGCCGGGAAAACGCCATCCACCAAGAGTCGGAGGTAGTTAGTAGAGAGCGCGGGAGTCTGTGTACTTGGACAAGTTTCGGATGGATGAAGGGTAAGGACGCAGAGGTTCCGGCCCACTTGCGATTGGCGGAAGGCAGCAGCTTTGCGTTCCCCGAGAGCGCGCAGCTCGCGGGCGCGGCGCTTGATGATTGAGCGGGGAACATGGTTCGAAAGAGAAGCAGCCTTGGTGCCGGGGCGCTTCGAATAAGAAAAAACATGGAGGTAAGTAAACGGGAGCGCTTCGATGAAGCCGAGCGTGGCGGCGTGGTCGTCTTCGGTTTCACCAGGAAAACCGGCAATGACGTCGGCGCCGATAGCGGCATGCGGGAGGCTCTCGTGAATGAGCTCGACGCGGCGCGCGTAATGCTCGGCGCGGTACCAGCGATGCATGGCAGCAAGGATGCGGTCTGAGCCAGATTGCAACGGCATGTGAAAGTGCTGCGCGAGGCGTTCGGTGGAAGCAAAAAGCTCAACGAGGTCTTGCGTGACATCCATGGGCTCGATGGAGCTGATACGCAAGCGCTCGACGACAGTCTCATCCAGAATCCGCCGCAGCAAGTCTTCGAATTCGACTCGCGGTGAGAGGTCGCGCCCATAGGTGCCGAGATTGATTCCGCTCAAAACAATTTCGCGATAACCCGACTGGCTGAGCTTTTGCAATTCCCGAATCACGGTGTCCGGCGGCAGGCTGCGGCTCTTCCCGCGAACAAACGGAATCACGCAAAACGAGCAGCGCGAATTGCAGCCGTCTTGAATCTTCAGGGTTGGGCGCGTGTGATTCCCTTCTCCGCCGAACACGGGAGACGTGAGCAGGGTTTGCCGGTCGAAGATGTCGCCGAGCAAAATCTTCGCAGACTGCTGCGTTTGCGCCGAAGACGCTACGGAAATCGCGGAGAGCGGGAAAAATCCCTTCGACCGCGCAGCTCCGGTTGGAGCAGAAATCGCATCAATCAGATCAGGGATTTGCGGCTTGTGCGAATTGCCAACAACCCAGGCCACGCCGGGAAGCTGGCTTAATTCCTCCGGCGCG
>DATDNK010000205.1:0-3137 GCA_036518275.1 Candidatus Acidiferrum sp. | reverse complement strand
GAAAGGTTTATGGGAGTACCAGGATTTAGCGGGAGCTTGGGTTTGTTGGGTGGGTTGGTTTTTGCAGCGAAGTTGAGGTTATAGGGATAGGCATGGAAAGAGATAAGGATTTGATGCAAGGGACGCTGGACATGCTGGTGCTGAAGGCGTTGGCGCGCGGACCAAAGCATGGGTACGGCGTGGCGGAATGGATCCATGAAAGCTCGAACGACGTGCTGCACGTGGAAGAGGGCGCGCTGTATCCGGCGCTCCACCGGTTGGAACTAAAGGGGCTGTTGGCAGCGGAGTGGGGCACGTCAGAAAACAACCGGCGCGCGAAGTATTACTCGCTGACGGCGGCGGGGCGCAAGAAGTTGGCGGAAGAAGCTGAATATTGGCGGCGCGTGTCGGGGGCAATTGCACGGGTGATGCAGATGGCATGAAAACGGAAATTGGAAAATTGAAAATAGAAACTGGAAAACGAAATTCGAAGAACGAAATTCGGAATTCGAGCAACGTTGAATAAGAAGCGGAATTGCCGGGAGTTGGATATGAAACTTTGGCCGAGGGTGAAGGCGCTGTTCACGAGAAAGCAACTGGATCGGGACCTGGAGGATGAGCTAGCGTTTCATCTGGCGATGCGCGAAGCGAAGAACTGCGAGCGCGGCGTTGAAGGGGAGGAAGCGCGCTATGCGGCTCGGCGGCAGTTCGGAAACTTGACGCGAATAAAAGAAACCTGCCGCGAGGCTTGGAGCTTCGTTTCACTGGAGACGACGTGGCGCGATCTACGCTATGGGGCGCGAGCGCTGGCGAAGAATCCAGGGTTCACCGCGGTGGCCGTGCTGGCGACGGCGCTCGGAATCGGAGTGAATACAGGTATTTTTTCCGTGCTGAACGGAGTCGCGTTGAAGCTGCTGCCAGTTCCAAAAGCGGACCAAATCGTTAGCGTGGATCAAATGTTTCACGGAAAAGTTCGGCGCAACTTGCATGGCGAGTCGGGGTTGTCTTCGTACTCCGAATACAAGAACTATCGCGCGAACAATCACGTTTTTTCCGGGCTCCTGGCGTATGCGCCATTCTTGGAGGCGACGTTAGGAGGGGAGAATCCCAAGGGGCTGATGGGTGCGGAAACATCCTGCAACTTCTTCGACGTGCTAGGCGAACGGCCGGCGCTGGGGCGGACGTTTCTTGAGGAGGATTGCCGCGCACCGGGAACGAACGCAGTCGTGGTGTTGAGTGACGAGCTGTGGCGAACACGATTTGCCGCGGATCCATTGATTGTGGGGAAAAGCGTTTTGTTGAACCGCGCGAAATTTGTCGTGATTGGAATTGCCGCGCCGGGTTTTCGCGGACTCGATCCTTGGCCTAGTGAATTTTGGGCGCCGGTAACGATGCAGAAAGCTTTGGAACCCGACGTCGAATTACTCAACGACGACAACACTGCGTGGCTGGCTATGCTGGGACGCATGCGGCCCGGTGTTTCACTCGAGGAAGTGCGAGCGGATCTGCGTGTCATTGCGGGGCGAATTGATCAGCAATATCCCGGGCGAACGACCACGCTGGTGATTCATCGCGCAACATTCATGGGAAGGCCGGAAGAACGGACGGTCGTGTTTGGAATAGGAAGCATCGTCCTTGCGGCGGTGGGATTGGTGCTGCTGATAGCCTGCGCGAATGTGGCGAATCTGCTTTTGGCGCGGGCATCCACCAGGCAGAAAGAGATTGCCATCCGGCTGTCCATCGGAGGGAGCCGCTGGCGGATCGTGCGTCAACTGCTCACGGAAAGCCTGCTGATTGCGTTTCTCGGCGGGACGTTGGGGTCGCTCTTGGCGTTTTGGTCACTCCAAAGCATCGCGCGATATGTGCTGGCGCACTTGCCGATCGGGGCTCCGCAGTTGGTGTGGAATGTGAACCCGGACCTGCACGTTTGGGGATATTCGCTGGCACTGATGGCTCTTACGGGGATTGTGTTCGGTCTGGCGCCGGCGCTTCACGCAACGCGCCAGGACCTGAGTACAGCAGTGAAAGGGGAAGGCGGCGGGCTCATCGGAAAGTCAGCGCGTGGAGGATGGCTCCGTAGCACACTCGTCGGAGTACAGGTGGCGGTCTGCATGGTTCTGCTGATTGCCGCAGGATTGCTGATGCGCGGCCTGTACTTGGCGCAAACCGTGGATCCCGGCTTCGAGATGAAAGGGATTACTCAAGCGCAATTCAACTTGCTTTCACAGGGTTACACCTTGGAGCGCGCGCAAGCTTTTCAACGCGAATTGATGGCGCGCGTGGAGGCATTGCCCGGCGTAGATGAAGTGGAGCAAGCGTGGGTGACGCCTCTAAGCCACAATTTCTTAGGTACGGGAATGACGCTAACCGGAGAGACGGAATCGCACCAGTTTGAGTTCAATGACGTCTCACCGGGATTTTTCACCATGCTGGGAATGCCGATAGTACGCGGACGAAGGTTCACGGAAGCAGAGGCGCAGTCAGACGCTCCTGTTTTGGTGGTGACGGAGTCCACGGCGCAGCGGCTTTGGCCGGGGCAAGATGCGATTGGGAAGACTTTGCGCGGATGGGAGAAGAAAGAATACCAGGTCGTCGGAGTGGTAAGAGATTCGCAGGCCTCGCACCTAGGACAGACCGACGGGTTATTTTTTTACATGCCGGCGGGACCGAAGGAGCAGGACAGACTGCAACTGTTGGTGCACAGCAAGAGCGGTGATCTGGCGGCCATCAACGGGATTCGTGAAGCGGCGCGGGCGCTGGACCCGGACTTGATCGTGGGTGTAACCAAGCTAGAGGACAACTTGGAGCAGTGGCGCACACCCTCTCGGATTGTCGCGGCGCTCTCGGGAGTGCTCGGGGCGCTGGCGCTGCTTCTGGCATCGATCGGCGTACATGGCGTCGTGTCCTATGGAGTGAGCCAGCACATTCGTGAAATCGGCATTCGTATGACGCTTGGTGCGGACGGGCGCGAAGTGATGCGTCTCGTGCTGCGGCAAGCGCTGCGGCCGGTGGTGATCGGGGCTCTTATTGGCGTGATTGGGTGCGCAGCCGTATCGCAGGTTCTCTCGGATGTGCTGTACGGCATAGGTTCCCACGATCCCATTGCGTTCATTGGTGTGCCTGTCTTTTTGTTGGGCGTTGCTTTTCTTGCGAGTTAC
>DATDNK010000204.1:0-3212 GCA_036518275.1 Candidatus Acidiferrum sp. | reverse complement strand
TGAGCTGGGCGCCATTGAATTCGTCGCCAAACCATCGGGCGGCGTCGACCTGGACATGCAAAGCGTAAAGGACGAGCTCCTGCGCAAGATCCGCATGGCCGCCAAAGTGCGCGTCGTCCGCACAGCAACACGCCTGGCGTCAACTATTCAAAACGCCGGCGGGGCGAAGCCGGCAGCAGCTTCTAAGGCAAGCCCGCGTCCAGAAGCAGCCAGTGCCACAGATCAACGGTTTCCCGTTGTCGTTCTTGCCGCATCCACCGGCGGACCGGCAACCGTCATGCGCATCGCTCCAGGTTTCACGCGCGATTTCCCTGCCGCTGTCATTCTGGTGCAGCACATGCCCGCGACGTTTACTTCCCAATATGCCGCGCAACTTGCCGAATTCACGGAAATCCGCGTTAAGGAAGCCGAAGCCAACGAGTCTCTCATGCCCGGCACACTGTACATTTGCCCGGGCGGACAACACCTGCGGGTGACGTCGAGCGGAAGAATTCAGCTCGACGGCACATCGGGCCGCATCAACGGCTATTTGCCCAATATGGACGTCACGATGGAATCAGTGGCGGCCTACGCAGGACCGCTGAGCATTGCCGCGGTGCTCACAGGGATGGGCAACGACAGTACCAGTGGTGCACGAGCCATCAAGAATGCGGGCGGTCTCGTCCTCGCGCAAGATGAGGCGACCTGCGTGATCTTTGGCATGCCCGCGGAAGTCGTCAAAGCCGGAATCGCAGACCAGGTTCTTGGTATGGACGACATCTATCAGGCCATCGAAAAACGCGTTGTGGGGATTTGCAAGCCCACCCCCGCGGGAGTTCGCTGATGCCTTTGCCAACGCCAGTTAAAGCAGGCCCTCTGCGCGCGGAGCAAATCATTCTCTTCCGCATCGGCGAGCAGCTCTTTGCGCTGTCTTCGTCCTCGGTTCAGGAAGTGCGAGGCGCGGACAGCCTCTCCGGTGGCGCGACCGAAATCACCGCCCCCGGCGTCGAAAAAGTTCGCCAATTCGTTCGGCGTGGCGATCGCACGCTGTTTCTCGTCAGTGGCGCCACGCATTTCGGGCTGCCCACTCCCGACGGAATTCTTGCTTTCGTGCTGCGGAATACGCGCACAGCCCTGCTGGTCGACAGCATCGAGAGAATGACCTCGATGACGCGATTGCAGGCACTGCCGCTTTCGTTTTGCCACGAAGAGCGGCAATGGTACCGCGGCCTCACGGCCCTGGACCAAACCGTGGTTCCCGTCGTGCGGCCTGAAGGCTTTCTGTCAGACGACGAGTTGATGATGCTTGATGCCGCGCTCCCACCGCCAGAGGCCTGGAGCGAAGATGGAGAGGCGGCCGAAGAGACAGACACAGACTCAGGCATGGAATTTAATTAACGCACTGAACTAAAGAAATGAACATTTCCACGGAACTCGAACTGAAGTCCTTCGTCCTGTTACGACTGGGTGAACGCCGCTTTGCGGTCGTCGCAGACGATGCCGCAGAACTTGTTGCGCCGAGCCGCGTTTTTCGTTTCCCTCACAAGACAAGCAAAGTTGAAGGTGTAATCCTGCGGCGCGGCAGAATTGTTCCCGTCTGCGACATTGCTGAAAAGCTTGTCGGCAAATACTTGACTTCCCGCCGTTTTTACCTCATTGCGCTGCGCCGCTATGGACAAAGGACCGAATGGGTGGCCATTCCCGTCACGGGAGAATGCGAACTGATCAGTGCGGAGTTGACCGCAGCCAGCGCGTCCGATGAACCGCATGTCGCTGGATGGCTTTCGCACGGCGGCGACGTCATCGAAGTCCTTAGCTTGGACGCGCTGACGCCAGGTCCGCAAAATCTCACGCCAAAGTCCGCAGCGTCCCGACCGCCAGCTCACAATTCAAGTCAAAGCGAAGCAGAGGCGCGGCCATGATTCCCGCGTCGCGCCCCATCAAGATTTTGTTGATCGACAGCAACGTGTATTTCGCCAAGCGCCTCAGCGACGCCTTGAAGCGCGAAGGGTTCGAAGTCGCCACGAGCACGCAGGCGGCTTACGCGCTGACGGCCCTCGAATACGACGCGCCGGGCGCGATTCTGTGCGCCACCAACATGCGCGAGATGGGTGCCCTCGAAATCGCGCGTATTATTCGCGCAGACTCGAAGAACGCTAATCTTCCCATCGTTGCGCTCGGCGACGGCAGCCAGCGCGCTCTGATGGAGGCCTTTCAGGCCGGCTGCGACGACTACATTGACCGCAGCCGCCAACCTGGGGTTATCGCGTCGCATGTAAAGCAGATCATTGTCAGCAAGCTGGAAGGTTTCCAGCCTACGCAACTCCTGGCGCAATCCGATACCAGCCTGAGTGGGAATCTGACGCACCATGACCTGACCGGCGTGATGCAAATGCTTGGCCACGCCCACCAGACTGGCGCTTTGCATGTCAACGCCGGAGAAACGGACGCAGTTCTCTTTTACGAAGGTGGAGAAATCTCGCATGCTGAGTGCGGCACGCTGTTCGGCGACGAAGCAGTCATCTACATCCTGAAGAATTGCGTCAACGGAAACAAAGGCGTTTACAAATTTGTTTATGGCACCACCTCGCCGCAGCGCACCGTGCTCCGCTCGGCTACCGATTTAATGCTCGATGCCATGCGCGAAGTCGACGAAAGTTCCCGCGACATGGCGGATAAGGAGGCCCCATGAGCGAAGCCATGACTATTCCCCCTCTCGACGAAGCGCCGGCGAAGCGCATACCAACGGTCTATTTCATCGACGACAGCGCCACCATGCGAGAGGTCATCAAGATTGCCTTTCGCCGCGAGAACATTCATGTGATTACTTGCGCCGACGCCGCCTCCGCTCTCGCGCAGTTCGAACAAACTCGCCCGGACGTGGTCATCACCGACGTCATTATGCCGGATCAGGATGGCTACTCCGTCTGCAGCCGGATCAAAGAGAATCCCGATTTCAGCCGCACTCCCGTCCTGCTCATGTCGGGCGTCGTAAACAAAAGCGTCGCCGACAAAGCCGTTTCCGTGAAAGCGGACGAACTGATTCGCAAGCCTTTTCAGCCTCAGGAACTAATCAATCGAGTCAAAGCTCTTCTGGAGCCCAAGAGCGCGCCTACGCCATCCGCGGACCGCAGCGCCGCAACAAGCGCGTTGAGCAGTCTTTTTGCTCCTCCTCCGGCCGCTTCAAGATCCACCGTGCCCGCTCCTGCGCTACCCGCCGCACAGGAACCCGC
>DATDNK010000203.1:0-33404 GCA_036518275.1 Candidatus Acidiferrum sp. | reverse complement strand
CCGCGGGTGATACAAATGTCTTCGGCTACAACGAATCTCTGTTTGGCCGCGAATCCAGAACCAACTTGCGGAATCAATTGACCACTGGGCCGGTTGCCGGCCGGCGCGTGGCGGCTGGCGCCGATTTCGGCGCAACATGGCATCTCACCGACAAGCTCAGCGTCCTCGATTCATTCCATTTCTCGAACTGGCACAATCCAGTTGCGTTTGATTCTGGCAGCTGTTCTTTCTTCAGCCCGAATTTGACGACTCATGCCAACGTGTTCACCTCCGTAGGCACTCTCCCACTGACTTGCGCGGTGCCGACAGATGGCATAGCGGGACAACCGGTGCATTCCGCGGCATCAGCCAGCACGGGGCTATCGAGTTCCGGGCCGGACATCTCCCTTTTGAATATCAGCAAGTTCCTGAAGCAGGATGAAAAGACCAATCTAGCGGAAGTCGATTATCGTTTTTCAGCGAAGTGGGGAGCCAGGCTGGGGTATCGCTACCGCAGTCGCACCATCGCCGACGCTACTGCAGCGGGCGGTACGTTTGTGTTTTTCCCGAATTTGCAAAACTCGCGCACGCCTCCCGCTCCTTTCAACACGGACGAAAATGGGAATCCGATTACCTGCCCCGTTGCTAACAATCTCTCGGATGGCACTTGCATCCTGACAACCACTTTTCCCTCGGATACCGGCTCGATCTCTATTCACGAGCATGGGGGTCTATTTGGGATCTGGGCTCGGCCAACTGCAAACTTCCGGATCAACTTCGACGCGGAGCTGATGAGCGCGGACAAATCCTTCACGCGCATCAGCCCGCGCCAATCCCAGGATTACCGCGTGCGCTCGCGCTACAAGGTAACGGACTGGCTGAATCTGAACGGCTCCCTGCGCATCCTGGAGGCGCGCGACAACGTGGCCGGAACTGACAACTTGCAGCACGACCGCGTCTACGGTGTCTCGGCCATCCTCCAGCCAAACGAAAAGTATTCTCTCGAGTTGGGCTACGACTACAATGATGTGTTTTCGCAGATTATCATTTGCTATGTCGCCACGCCTGCTCCGCCAGGAACGACTACTTGCGGCACGCCATTCCTCGCGCAGCTCTCCACGTACACCAACAAGTCGCACTATGGATACTTCGATGCAGCGTGGACGCCGTACCATCGTCTTACGGCGCGCTTGGGGGCCAACCTTACGGGGACAAGCGGCAGCGCGCTCTTGATTAATCCGAACGCGGTGTCTGGCCCGCTGGATTCGAAATGGCTGCACCCCTACGGCGGCTTGGATTATCGCTTTGCGGCAAACTGGACCGGCAAGGCCTTCTGGGACTTCTACGGGTATCATGAGGACCCGACGAGCGGAGCGGTTGCGGGAACCTTTGTCCCCCAGGATACTTTTGCGCCGCGAAACTTCCGGGGCAATCTGGTTACGCTTTCCTTGAGATACGCATTCTGAATCCTCTGAATTGAGCGATTCACGGGGTCCGAAACAAACGGCGCAGTCGCCCTAGAGTTATTTGTGACGGGCGAACATACTAGACTCTGCAAATGGCAACATCGGGGATAAGTAGGTACGGGTACAATCACGCTGAAACGTGATGGTTGTCACAGTCCAAGGCTAGGGTAAGCTATCACAATGTGAACCACGGCGCCGGACCAAACTGGTACTAAAACCCGTACTACGCGGCGCGAGGGAGAGTGCGTTCATGAATGCTAAGACGGCATCCCGTTTGAGCAAGCTGATTCTCGGTATCTCTTCATTAGGCCCGATCCTATTACTGAGTCCAACGGTACGAGGTCAAGAGACCGGCGAGAGCCTGTTCAAAGGCAAGTGCGCGATGTGCCATGGTCCGGACGGCGCCGGGAAAACCATGATGGGAGAAAAACTTAAGGTTCCCGACTTCCATTCCGCCGATGTTCAAAAGAAATCCGACGCTGACCTCAAGACTCTCATCGCCAAAGGCAAAGACAAGATGCCGGCCTACGAAGGCAAGCTAAGCAAAGAGCAGATTGACAGCGTGGTGGCCTTCATCCGGGACTTGGCGAAGAAGCATTAATCGTCGCGATCTTTGAGAATCCAGCGCGGAACACAAAACTCTTATGAAAACTGAGGAACTTGGAAAAATTCAGCCGCAGCGGCGGCGTATGGTCGAGATACTCCTGGGAGGCGGGCTTTTTGCTTCCATCGTGTCCGCCATCTACCCTGTGCTGCGTTACCTCGTTCCGCCACCCGTCGCTGATCTCGGTGGCGATGAAATTGTGGCCGCCAAAGTCGGCGACCTGAAACCCAACGGCTCCAAAATCGTTCGGTTTGGAACTCGGCCCGCCCTGCTGGTGATGACTGCCGAGGGCGAGTACCGCGCTCTCTCCGCCGTCTGCACGCACCTCAGTTGCACCGTGCAGTACCGCAACGACCTCCACCAGGTTTGGTGCGCTTGCCACAACGGCCTGTATGATCTCAACGGCCGCAATATCTCCGGTCCGCCTCCCCGTCCGCTCGACACCTATCAGGTGCACGTGCGCGGCGATGAAATCGTTATGAGCCGGAAGCGGGAGGGATGAGTTGAGCTTGCTCATCGGCGTCCGCGGTTGGCTTGACGAGCGATTCCATTGGGCCGAACTCCTGGGCCCCTTGAAAAAGAAGACTGTCCCGGTTCACAAGCTCTCCTACTGGTATTTCCTTGGCGGAATCACGCTGTTTTTGTTCATGATTCAGGTCGGTACGGGAATTCTCCTCCTGCTGTACTACCGTCCGGGCGCCAATGAAGCATTTGAAAGCGTGCAGTACATCATGACCCGTGTACAGTTTGGGTGGTTGGTGCGCTCGATTCATTCCTGGGCCGCGAATCTGATGATTCTCACCGCCTTCGCGCACATGTTCAGCGTGGTTTTCCTGCGCGCGTATCGCAAGCCCCGCGAGCTGACCTGGCTGAGCGGGATGGTGCTGCTTTTCCTCGCCTTGGGATTCGGCTTCAGCGGCTATCTCCTCCCATGGAATACACTGGCGTTTTTTGCTACGAAAGTGGGTACCGAAATTACCGGCCAAGTTCCCCTCATTGGCCACCGCTTAATGGTTTTCTTGCGCGGCGGTGAAGATGTCACCGGCGCAACCGCGACGCGCTTCTTTGGGTTTCACGTCGCCGTGTTGCCCGGATTGACCACCCTCTTCGTCCTGATTCATCTGGCCCTGGTCCAATATTTCGGCATGAGCGTCCCGCCTGGCGTGGAAGCGCGCTGGAAGGCTGCGCCAGCCGAAGCGCGGCAGATGAAGTTCTTTCCCAACTTCTTTCTTCGTGAACTCATGGCCTGGTACATCGCACTGGGTGTCCTGGGAGCGCTGGCGGCCATTCTGCCGTGGGAACTCGGCACCAAAGCAGATCCGTTTGCGCCCGCACCCGCCGGAATACGGCCGGAATGGTATTTCATGTTCATGTTTCAAACGCTCAAGAAAATTCCGGCAAAAGTGTGGTTCGTGGACGGCGAAATCGTAGGGATTCTGATTTTTGGTGCTGCGGGGCTGGTCTGGATGCTGCTTCCGTTTTTCGACAAGGCGGGAGGCGGGCGCGGCCGCAAATTCATTATGGGCGCCGGAGTTTTCGCGCTTGCTTACATTATTGCGATGACCTTTTATGGATACGTGGCGAAATAGCGGAGTTTCCAAGGCGCGGTTCTTGTTTCTGGCGCTGCTTCTTTTTGGCGGCAGAGTCTGTGCGCAAGCGCAAAACACTTGCCTCGACTGCCACGGCGCCCTCGATCCCCCTCTTCAAGTCACCGAGCAGCAGTTCACGAGCGACATCCACGCGCAGAAGGGTTTGACCTGCGCGAGTTGTCACGGCGGTGATCCCACCAAGACGGACATGGAAGCGATGAGCACGTCCGCGAAATTTCGTGGCAAGATCGAGCGCAAGGACGTGCCGGAACTCTGCGGTCGTTGCCATTCCGATGCGGCTTTCATGCGGCAATACAACCCCTCTCTCCGCACCGACCAGTTGGCCCAGTACAAGACCAGCGTGCACGGCAAGCTTTTTGCCAAGGGCGACACGAAAGTGGCCGTGTGCATCGATTGCCACGGCGTACATGGATTGCGGCCAGCCAGCGATTCTCGCTCAAAAGTTCATCCGCTCAATGTCGCGCAAACTTGCGGCCGTTGCCACGCCGACGCTGCGTATATGAAGGGATATTCGATTCCCACGGACCAGTTTGCGAAATACAGCGCCAGCGTTCATCACGATGCGCTGGCCGTGCGTGGCGATCTTAGCGCGCCAACGTGCTCCACCTGCCACGGAAACCACGGAGCCGCGCCTCCCGGCGTGGACACCGTGCAAAACGTTTGCTCCAAATGCCACGTCTTTCAGGATCAGATGTTTGAGAAGAGCACACATAAAGTTGCGTTTCAATCCGCAGGGCTTCCCGGATGCGTGGTTTGTCACAGCAACCACGGCATCACTCATCCGACCGACGAGAAGCTGGGCGCTGGGCCTCAAGCGGTATGCATGGAGTGCCATACGCGAGGAGATATTTGCGATCAACAGCGGGCCGAAATGCTGAACGGCCTGAAGAAGCTGGATGACGCGGTCAAAGCCGCCGACAAAGTGGTGGGCGTAGCGGAGTCCTCCGGGATGGAAGTTAGCCAGGCGCGACTCGACCAGGATCAAGCTCGCGACGCGCTGACCAAAGCGCGCGTCACGATTCATAGCTTCAAAACGGAATTGGTCGATCAGGATATTCAAGAGGGCCTGAAGCTCGCCGCGAAGAATTTGCAGGCGGGTCAGGCGGCGCTGGCCGAGCGGGACTACCGCCGCAAAGGATTGGGAGTTGCTTTGATTTTTATCTTGATGACGGTGCTAGGGCTGTTTCTGTACATCCGGCAGATTGAGCGGGAAGCTCCGAAATCATGAGGGCTGCACGCAGCCGAAACGAAGGGCAAGAATGAGTGTTGTATAGGATAGAAGAGGCCGATCCGGAAGGACGGGAATGCGGACTCCAGTAGTCTGGATGTGATACAAGTAGACAACACACACGGCGCACAGCATCCGCTGAGCGCTGACATCTTAGGAGGAAGGCAAACATGCGCAAGACAACCAGTTGGATCGCAGGAATTACGGTCATTGCCGTTGTGCTGGCCACGATCGTTTTCCTGAACGCCTCGGCAAAAGCGGACACCGCCGCTGCCGAAGCCACATACAAGGCAAAGTGCGCCGGGTGCCACGGGCCGGACGGCAAGGGCGAAACGGCCACGGGCAAGATGATGAAGGTGAAAGATTTCTCTTCGGAGGAAGTCCAGAAGATGAGCGATGCGGACTTGACTGCCGCCATCAGTTCCGGCAAAGGCAAGATGCCGCCCTATAAGACACTCTCCGCGGACCAGGTGAAGGACCTTGTGGCTTTCATCCGGACCTTCGGGAAGAAGAAGTAATCGGACAGGTAAAAGAGAAGGGTTTTCCGACGCGAAGCGCCTCCACGCGAGAGGCGTGACGCGCCATCAGATTCATCCCAAGGAGAAAAACATGAACAAGGTTATTTCAGGGATTGCACTAATCGCCATGTTGTGCCTGGCAGGCTCCGTGTCGCGAGCCGACGATACTGCCAATGGTGAGAAAACTTTCAAGGCCAAGTGCGCCGCTTGTCACGGCGCGGATGCGGCCGGCAAGCCGGCGATGAAATCGCCTTCCGTCAAAGGCAAAACTGCCGATGACATTAAGAAAGCGATCTCCACTTCGCCGAAGCACGCCAGCTTGAAGAGTCTGACGGAAGACCAAGTGAAGGAGCTCGCTGCTTATCTGGCCACCTTGAAGTAGCGGCAGCCATAACCTTCGGTCTCGCGGTTATCGGTTGAAAATGAATTTCAAGAAGTAGAGCGCCGCGGCCTGCGGCGTCACGGAACCTAACTCGTGCTTCGATGCGAGCCCCGGAGACTTTTCAGGCGGGGCTCGCGCCGCAAGAAGCGGTTTCTTTGCCGGGGTGAGAAGAAGGGCGGACACCCAACAAGATGACCATTCGCCAAACGATCCGGAGCTGGATTCGGCTTCTTTATTATCTCGGACAGAACCCCGTCAGTTTCGTTGGCGCCGTGCTTACGACCAGCGGCGCGGTTACCCTGATTGCCTTTTGGTTTTATGATTTCTTGCTTCCGGGCCCGCCTCATCCTTATATCGGCATCTTGCTTTTCCTGATTCTGCCGGGAGTTTTTGTCATCGGTTTGCTGATTATTCCTGTTGGCATTTTGCTGCGTCGCCGGCAACTTAGTGCCCGCGGCGACCTCCTGGATATTTATCCGGCCATCAATCTTCGCGAGCCGATGGTCCGCCACGGGTTCTTCGTCGTCGGAGCCGCAACTTTTCTGAACGTCCTTATCTTCGGAACGGCTTCCTACCGCGGCGTAGAGTACATGGATTCCACGCAATTCTGCGGGCAGACCTGTCATACGGTCATGACGCCCGAGTTCACCGCCTATCAGAATTCACCGCACGCGCGCGTCAACTGTGTGGAATGCCACATTGGCCCGGGAGCAAGCTGGTTCGTACGGTCCAAACTTTCCGGCGTGCGTCAGGTCTTCGCCGTGACCTTTCACACCTACTCCCGGCCCATCCATGCGCCGGTCAAATACTTGCGCCCGGCGCGGGAAACTTGCGAGCAGTGCCACTGGCCGCAGCGCTTTACCGGCGACAAGTTCGTGGTGAAAAAGACGTTCAAGGACGACGAGAACAATACTCCGCAAACCACCGCGATGTTGCTCAAGATTGGGGGCCACACCTGGCAAGGGTCGGTGGGAATTCACGGCCGGCACCTCGATGAGGGCGCGCGCATCCGCTACATTTCAATCGACGATCAGCGCCAGGTGATACCCGTGGTGTATTACACCAACGACCAGGGCAAGACTGTCGAATACGTCTCGAGCGACATTCAAGCCACCAAACAACAGCTCGACGCGGGGGAACATCGCTCGATGGACTGCGTGGATTGTCATAATCGTCCGACCCACGCGTTCGACTTGCCCGAAACCGCCGTGAACGTGCAGATGTACGCAGGACGAATCAGTGCGGAATTGCCGTTCATCCGCAAAAAAGCCGTGGAGCTCTTGAAAGCCGATTATCCCGACCGTGACGCCGCGCAGCAGCGCATCGTCGAAGGCGTAAAATCGTTTTATCGCGCGAATTACGCGGCGGTTTACGATTCACGGCGTGCGCTCGTCGAGCAGTCCGCGCAGAGCGTGGCTGACATCTACATGCGAAATATTTTCCCTTCGATGAAGGTAAGCTGGGGTGTGCACCCGAACAACATCGGGCACACCGATTTTCCCGGCTGCTTCCGCTGTCACGATGGAAGCCATACAAGCGCAGACGGCCAAACGATTACAAACGATTGCTCCGCTTGCCACAATTTGCTGGCCGTGGAAGAAACAAATCCCAAGGTCCTGGCAGATCTGGGGCTGAAATAAGCCGCGGGAATCCTTACCGCTGCCGTGATGCATTGATTGATGGAGACCGGTATGGCGGTGTACGCAGAGAATCAGCGAAGCCCGAGGGCGTTCCTGTCGCGAATGACTCTCCCTTGCTTCCTTCTTTTCTTGGCATTTCTTCCGATTTTCGCGCTGGCCCGCCAACAAGAGAAACCGGCTCAGCCTCTCAAGCAGGATGAGGCCTGCCTCGCCTGTCACGACCAGCCGGATATGAAATCCGAGAAAGGCAAGAGCATTTCCATTCGCCCGGACAGGCATGCGGCCAGCGTGCATAGCGTTTTGGCATGCACCGACTGCCACGCCTCCATCAAGGATTTTCCGCATCCGGCGAAGATTGCCAAAGTGAAGTGCGAAACGTGCCACGCAGAAGAAGTGGCGGACGCTGCGAAAAGCATCCACGCGGTTGTTGGCGAAGACGCCTGCGCGTCCTGCCACGGAAACGTCCATGAAGTTGCTGCTGCCGCAAAGTTACAGCCCGGAAAGTGCGCGGAATGCCACGCATCGGAAGTGAAGGAGCTTGGTGAAAGCATTCACGGGCAGGCAGCGAAGTCTGGGGATCCCGACGCGCCAACCTGCCTCTCTTGCCATGGACCTGTACACAAAATCCAGGGCTCCAGTGAAGCAGCTTCAAAAGTCGCAAAGAAAAACCAGCCTGCGGCTTGCGCGCAATGTCATTCCAATCCAGGATTCCTGTCGCGCCACAAGATTCCCGTCCTTCATCCCGTCGAGCAGTATCTGCAAAGCGTGCATGGACGAGCCGTCCTGCAGGGCAAAAACGCCGCGGTTTGCGCCGACTGCCACGGCGGCCACCTCATCTTGCCCGCGCGCGACGCACAATCGACGGTGAGCCACTGGAATGTGGCGGCGACGTGTGCCAAATGTCACAACGAAATCGCCCGCCAATTCAACGAAAGCGTGCACGGCGAAGCCCTGAAAGCCGGCGTGCGCGATGCGCCGGACTGCACGAATTGTCATGGCGAACATTTGATTTTGGAGCCGAGCAATCCCGCCTCAGCCCTCAATGCCGCAAATATTTCGGCGCAAACCTGCGGACGCTGCCATTCGGATACTCGATTGACCCGGCTCTATGATCTGCCTGCGGACCGCCTGCCCTCCTACGCCGACAGTTTCCACGGCCTAGCCGTGCGCGAAGGCACACTCACCGCCGCCAACTGCGCTTCCTGTCATGGGGTACACGATATTCTGCGCTCCAGTGATTCCCGCTCGACCATCAATCCCGCAAATCTGAGAAAGACCTGCGGCCAGTGTCACCAGGGGATCGGTGAGAAGCTCGCCATTGGGCCTGTGCACGTCCGCATATCCACAGGTGAAGCGCATCCTGTCGTTCAGTGGATCCGCGGAATCTACTTGGTGATCATTCCGCTGACCCTGGGTTTCATGCTGCTGCACAACCTTTTGGATTGGCTGGCGAAGCTGCGCCGCCATCACCGGCCGGAATACAGTCAAGAACACATCACTCGAATGAATCTGTGGTTCCGCATCGCGCATTGGGGCGTAATGCTGAGTTTCCCCACGCTGGTCTTCACCGGATTTGCCCTGAAGTACCCCGACAGTTGGTGGTCGGCGCCATTTCTGCTCTGGGGCAGGCACGAAGCCTTCCGTGGAACGCTCCACCGCGCCGCTGCTGTGGTGCTAATCGCTGCGACGTTGTATCACCTTGTGCATCTTGCCCTGAACCACCGCGACCGCAGATTTCTTCTGGCGATGCTTCCTAAAGTAAAGGACGTGTCAGATCTGATTGCCGTGTTTCGATACAACCTGGGGATGTCTAAAGAAGAGCCGCAATTCGGAAAATTCAATTACGCGGAAAAACTGGAATACTGGGCGTTTCTTTGGGGCACCGCCGTCATGGCCATCTCCGGTTTCCTGCTGTGGTTCAACAATTTCGCGCTGCGCCATTTTCCGAAGTGGATCACCGATGCAGCTACCGCCGTCCATTGGTACGAAGCGTTGCTGGCGACTTTCTCCATTTTGCTGTGGCATTTCTACATGGTGATTTTCGATCCGCTCGTCTATCCCATGGACACCGCCTGGCTTGACGGCAAAATCCCTGCCGGCCATTACCGCCACTCCAGGCCCGCTTATCTGCGCGCGCTGGAGCGAGTGGGCCTGGTCGAATCGGATCCCGGAGAAAAACGCTCTGTCGAAGACGTGCAACGCAGTGAGGAGTCGTCGAGTCAGCAGAAATAGGCCGTTGAACCACTGAAAGGTCAGACTCCGCTCGTTGTCCATCGGAGAAAACTACTCGGAGAGGTCGTCGTTTCGGCGAAATCGAGTTGGGGAGGCAGTTCCATGGCCGTTCGAACGATTATCGAGCCGTTTCGCATCAAAAGCGTCGAGCCCATCCACGGCGCCTTGCGCGCCGAACGCCAGAAACTTCTCGAAGCCGCGGGCTACAATCTGTTTCTTGTTCCTTCCGACGCCATTCTGATTGACTTGCTCACGGATTCGGGAACCGCCGCAATGTCCACCGAGCAGTGGGCAGCCATGATGCGTGGGGATGAATCCTACGCCGGCTCGTCGAGCTTTTCCCGCTTTCGCGAATCCGTGCAAGCCATTTTCGGTTTTCGCCATGTGATTCCCACGCATCAAGGCCGCGCGGCGGAACGCATCCTTTTCACCGTCATGTGCAAGAAGGGCGACGTCGTGCCGAACAACACGCATTTCGACACCACGCGCGCCAATTGTGAATACGCCGGCGCAGAAGCGCTCGACCTGCCCATTCCGGAAGCCAAAGAACCCTCGTGCGTTCATCCCTTCAAGGGCAACATGGACGTCGGCTGTCTCAACGAAGTGATCGCGCGCCATGGAGCTAAAAGGATTCCGCTCGTGATGCTGACCATCACGAATAATTCCGGCGGCGGCCAGCCCATCTCCATGGAGAATATTCGTTCGGTAAAGCAAGTCTGCCACAAGCATGGAATCCCTCTGTATATCGACGCTTGCCGCTTCGCAGAGAACGCCTACTTCATTAAGCTGCGCGAGCCGGGCTATGCGGATAAATCACCCCGCGAAATTGCGCGCGAGATCTTTTCTCACGCCGACGGCTGTACCATGTCCGCGAAGAAAGACGGCATGGCCAATATAGGCGGCTTTCTCTGCACGAACGACGATACTCTGGCGCAGCAGGAAAAAGACCTGCTGATTCTAACGGAAGGCTTTCCCACCTACGGCGGACTCGCGGGCCGCGACCTCGAAGCCATCGCCGTGGGCTTGAACGAAGCGCTCGAAGAAGAATATCTGAAGTACCGCATCGCTTCCACGGCGTTTCTTGGAAATCACATTGCCAGCGAAGGCGTGCCCATCGTGCAGCCACCGGGCGGTCACGCGATCTACTTGGATGCTCGGGCCTTTTTGCCCCACATTACTCCTGCACAGTTTCCCGGTGTGGCTCTGGCCAACGAGCTGTATCTGGAAGGCGGCATTCGCTCCGTGGAAATCGGCACGCTGATGTTCGGCGAACATGCCACCATGGACCTGGTGCGGCTGGCAATTCCCCGCCGGGTTTACACGCAGAGCCATATCGAGTACGTTGTGGAGGTCATTCTGGAAGTTTGGCGCAGGCGCGAGCAGATTCGAGGCTATGAGATCCTTCACCAAGCCAAATTCTTGCGGCACTTCACGGCGAAACTCAAGCCGCTTTCCACTTGATGCCACATGAACGTGACCATTGATTCGGGCTTAAAGAAAAAATGCCCGCAAACTGCGCTTGCGTGCCTCACCGCGCGCGTGCAACCTAGCGCTTCTCCGGTGTCGCTGCTCGCCGAAATGAATCAAAGAGAACTCGAGATTCAGGAGCTGCCTTTTCCCCGCGGCGTCCTGGAATCGCCGCAGGTTGAGGCGGTCCGCAAAGCCTACAAAGCCCTGGGAAAAGACCCGGCAAGGTATCGCGGCTCCGCGGAAGCCCTTCTTCGGAGAATCGTGGCTGGCAAGGGCTTCCCGCAAATCAACGTGGTGGTGGATATCATCAACCTCGTCTCAGTGGAAAGCCGGCTGCCGGTCGGCCTTTATGACGTGGCGCACGTCGTGGGAGACATTGTCTTTCGCGCCGGGCGCGCCGGCGAAACCTACAAAGGCATCGGCAAATACGATTTGAATCTGGAAGGCTTGCCGGTTTTCTCCGATGACGTGGGCCCGCACGGCAGCGCCACCAGCGACTCCGAGCGCACCATGGTCACTGCAAAAACCGAGGGCATTCTTGCCGTCGTTGTTTCTTTTGGCGGGCCGGAGGGCCTGGACCGCTGGACCAAGCGAATGTCCACCCTCCTCATCGAGCATGCCGCCGCACAAAACGTCGAGACTCGCATCGTGCAGTGAAACGGGCGCGTTAAGACCAGCGCCAAATTCTATCTACAGGCTGTGACCCGCGTCACCGATACGCTGCGCGGAAGAACAGTAGCACTTCCGATACAGAATCCATGCAGTCCCATTGATTGCTGCTGGTCTTTGGCCCGACCATGGAAACGGCACCCTATTTCCCCTGTCGGGTTGCGCTCGGACCCGCAGGAAAGTGCAAAGACAAGCATGTCCACACTGAATCGCGCGGAATTGGATCGCCTCGAAAAGCGGGAGCTGCAGCTCACGATCCTCGCTGTGGTCTTTGTCTTGGTTTTGGCAGGCGGCCTCGCGACTTTCATGTACCCGCTGGTGTTTCTCCATCCCATCGGCAATAAGTGGACGCTGCGTGTGGCGTTTTTTGGCTTTTGCGGACTCACGCTGCTGTTTGTCGGCTATCTCCTCGAGCGCCAGCGCACGGTGCGCCAATTAAAGCAACAACTACTGGCTGAGCTGGAGCGCAATGTGACCTTGCAGCACCAGGCCAGCGTGGATTTGCTCGCCTCCATGCCGGACCAGAATCATTTCTGGGACCGCCTGACCATGGAGTTCCGCCGCGCCATGACCATGGAGAAAACGCTTTCGCTGCTGCTGGTGAAAGCCAAAACCGGCGGTTCGGCGAAACCGGACCAGGACGACGACGCGGCTTGGAGCGACACAGCAAAAGCGTTGTCTCGCAAGCTGCGCCCCACGGATTCCATTTACCGCCTCGGCACGGACATTTTCGCGCTGGTCCTGCCGGAAACGGATTCGCTGAATGCCAAGCGCACTGCGGTCCGTCTTCAGGAAGAGTTGCAGGATGTTCGCACGAAGTATGGCAAAGCGTTTGACATCTCGGCGCACAACTACCCGCAGGACGTTCAGAGCTCTCACGAACTGGAAGACATCGTGAAGTCGCTGCTTCCCGAACTGGAAGAGTGGGAAGCTCCTGCCCCAGCTAACGCGAAGTAGGGGCGGGGCTTGCCCCGCCCGATACTCACGCGCTCGAACTTCACTCCAGCGCCTGCTTCAAATCCTTGATCAAATCCTCTTTGTCCTCCAGGCCCATGGACACGCGCACGGTTCCCGGGCTGACCCCGGCGCGCTTCAACTCTTCATCGCTCATGTTGTAGTGCGAACTGTAAATCGGCAGAATCACCAGCGACTCGACGCCGCCCAGGCTTGCCGCCAGCAGAAACAATCGCGCGCGGTCGCAGAAGCGCCGTGCCGCCGCCAAGCCGCCTTTCATATCAAAGGCCAGCATCGAGCCAAATCCGCGCATCTGCTTTTTCGCAAGTTCGTGACTCGGATGCGACTTCAGCCCTGGATAGTGCACACGCTCAACCTTCGGATGCCTTTCCAGGAAGGTTGCGACGGCCATGGCATTTTCGCACTGGCGCTCGACGCGCACGCCCAGCGTCTTGACGCCGCGAATGAGCAAATAGGCAGCGCCAGGATCCATCGACCCGCCCAAGGAAATAATCATGTGGCGCACTTTGTTCATCCACGCCTCGCCGCCCACGGAAACGCCCGCGATGATGTCCGAGTGCCCGGCCAGCGCTTTTGTGGCGCTGTGCACCACCATGTCGTAGCCCAGCGCGATGGGATTCTGGAGCACCGGCGTGGCAAACGTGTTGTCAATCAGCGAGACCAGCTTATGCTTCTTGGCAAACGCCACCGCTTTTTCAATGTCCACCAGGCGCAGTGTTGGATTTGTGGGCGATTCGATGTAGAGGGCGCGCGTGCGCGCGTTCACCAACTCTTCTATTCCGCTAAGATCGGGGTCCACGCGGTGCACCGTGATGCCCATGTTCGGAAAGACGTCGCGCATCAGCCGGTAGGTGCCGCCGTAAAGCTGCGCCGTGGAGATCAGTTCATCTCCGGCCTTCAGCGCCGCTAAAAGCGAGGAAGAAATCGCGGCCATGCCGGAAGCAGCGACGACCGCGGCCTCTGCGCCTTCCAGCGCCGCAATTTTCTTTTCCGCGACGCTGAGCGTCGGATTGCCGTAGCGCGTGTAGATGTACGCCTTGCTCTTGCCCTCGGCCCACTCTTTCATTTCTTCCGTGTTGGAAAACGTGAAGGTCGAAGAGCGAATGATCTCCGTCACGATGGGACCGTTCACACCGTAACGGTTGGGCTCCCCGCCGTGAATGGCTTTCGTCTGAGGCCCTTGGCTGGCTAGTTTCTTCGTGTTCATGCGAACGAGTTTGCGCCTTCTCCGCCAGGAAGAACAGTCTCGAATCCATAGCGCGACTGGACAATTTGGGCGGCTCTCCCGCTCACGCTTTTCAACAAGCCGTTTCTATTTATGGCGAATTTCAACGGGCGCGCGCGCGCGGTCCAAAGGAAACACTTGCACTTCCCATTTCACCGGAACGGACGCGGGCAAATAGCAGATGGATTTGTCACAAGCCTGATATTCCAGTTTTCCTGAAATCGTGAAGGTTTTCCCGTCTGTGCCAAGCGCGCCCCAAAACGCCGCCGCGGAACTCACCTTCACATCCTGGCTGATGCGGAACGTTCCTTCAAAGACAGGCACTTTTTCTTTGATCGCGGGAAGATAAAGAATTTTGGACGGCGGATAGATTGCCGGTTTGAACTCCATTTCTTTCATTTCATCCAGCACGAGCTGGATGGGCTTATAACCTTGCGTGCCGGGCGCGTAGACGTGCACATCCTGAGGCAGGCGCACTTCCGCCGCCAAAGTGATGCGCGTGCCGGGAACGCCGGTGCGGTCGGATTGCTCCAGCGCCATCTGCAGATGCGGCGCTTCGAGCGTGTCCGTGACTTCCTGGCCCAGCTCGGGAAATAGCTTGGCGATGAGGCCATTCCCCGTGAGCCGCTCCCGGTATTTGGCTTCGAAGAACTTTTCGCGAATGCTGCCGTTGGTGTCGATGAAGAAATATCCCGGCCGCGCAAAACCTTTCTGCATTCCGGTGGCTTCGGCGTTGAAGACGCCGTAAGCCCGGATGATTTTTGAGTCCGGGTCGGCGAGCAGCGGGTAGTCGATTTTGTGGCGGCCGGAGAAGAATTTCAGGATTTCTTCCGAGTCATAGCTGATGGCCGCGAAATTCAATCCCTGCTTCTCGAATCTTGGCATCGCGCTTTGCAACTCGACCAGTTGCCCTTTGCAGAAGGGTCACCAGTCGGCGGAACGAAAAAAGAGAAGAACCGTGCCGATCGCGCCTTTCAGGGAATCGAGAGTTTGCGTGTGGCCAAATTGATCGCGAAGCGAAAAGTCGGGCGCTTTTTGACCGACCGCGAGGCCGATGGACATTAGTTCGAGCGAAGCCGCATGAATCGTCTCCCCATCGAGAGTCCCACGCACCGTGACGCTGTCGCCCAGGTGGCCGGCGGCCAGTTCTTGCGGCTCGATGGCGTACATCACCCGGTTCGTGTCGTCATACAGAGAGAATTTCGCGCCCGGCGCGGCCCGGAAACACTCCGGGGATTCGTTGAACGCCTCATCTGAGTTGCAACTGCTGTACACAATCGTGCCCGACCAGGCTCCCGAATTGGGCGTCTTGGCCTGACCGTCGGCACCGAGTTGGGCGAGAAACCAAGGCACGGCGAGAATGCGAAAAAGCATCATTCTCTTTGCCGCGGTGGTTTGTGCGGGGAGCATGAGGAGCAAATTGTAGCACGCAGCCACGGATGGCAGCGGAGGCCAAGGCCGGAGACCGGGGTCAACAGAATGGACACTTCGCCGATTTCGCGGCTTGCATGAGGCAACTCGGGCATGGTATCGGACAAATATGAAGTGCAGCTCCTGCGGCGCAGAACTCCGTCCGGGTACGCAAGCGTGCCCCTACTGCGGGATTCTCGCACAAGCCCCGAGCCAGGGACCCGAGTCGCCCATCCTGACGGGTCTTGTGATGGTCTCGGGCGGCGCCATTGCCTTCTGCGCGCTCATCGTTGGCGCGGTCTTTTTCCTGCTTCGAGCGCAATTCCGCGCGAACCCTATATACCAGGCATCGTTGGCGATGGCCCGCTCTTCCCCAGAGATTCAAAACTTGCTGGGACAACCATTACAAGAGGGCTGGACAACGTTTGTGGAGACGCGTCACGTGTACGGCTCTGATTTTGCGGAATGGACTGCTTCGCTAAAGGGACCAAAGGGAAGCGGCCAGCTCAGTGGGGCGGCCAATCGTATCGGCTCGTCCTGGCACTACTCGCGCCTGATGCTTACCGCAGATGACGGCAGAATCGTGGACCTCACTCCAGCGCCGGAGCGGGACAAGCTGTTTTTAAAAGAAAGCAGCAAGAAAGTGTTCCTTGTTCCCCTGGGGTTCGTTCCGGAAGAATATCTTTCCTGGATTCCCGCTTATTACAAGGCCAAGTTTGACCTGGATATACGTGTTCTTCCGGTCATTCCTCTCAGCCCGTCCGTCGGGAATGCCAGACGGCGTCAACTTGTCGCTGAACGCCTGGTTGGTCTGATGAAGAGCGCTTTGCCAGAGGAAGCAAAGGACCAGTCGACCATTCTCCTGGGCCTGACTTCTGAAGACATGTTCATCCAGAGCTACGACTGGAGATACGCCATCAATTACCGGGAAGACGGGCGCTTTGGCGTCGTTTCGACGGCACGGCTGAAGCCCGCGTTGTTTTTTCAGAAGTGGAACCACGCCCTAGCCCTTTCGCGCCTACAGAAGATGCTCACCAAGAATGTTTATCTCCTGTGTTTTGGCGCGCCCATGAGCGGTGATGATACGAGCGCTGTGAGCGGCGGAGTGATGAGTCCCGAGGAAGTAGATTACATGTCCGATGAAATCGTGGGAGCGGAGGGGCGTTGGCACTCCCTGCGGAACGGTACAGTGCCCACGATCAGCGCGATCATGGACCCTGAACAACCCACAGCGTGGAACATGGAATGGAGCGCCAAGCCTCCGACCGACGTTTCCACAGAATATTTTGCGGCGGACCTTTGGGCGGGAATCCTCATTCAGAGGAAAACAGATTTTTACCTTGCGGGAGACTATCCTCTGCAGTTTGTCCGAACCTATTCGACCAAGGATGAGCAGTCCCGTGAGTTTGGAGTAGGAACGAACGATTCACTGGATATATATCTGGGTGGGGTGCCGAACAAGTATCTCGAACTGGCGCTGGAAAACGGTGTCCGGACGCATTTCGACTTTGATCGGACAAGCAATGCCGGCGGAAGGCAAGTCTACCGGGGCCGTGCTGACTATTTCAGCCCTTTCTCTCAGGGGACGCTTCTGATGCGTGGATTTGACATCGAGATTGAGGCCACAGACGGCTGGCACTACTTTTTCCCTTTCCGCCAGGCAGCGAAGGCGGAGGACAAATACAGCGTTTTGAGTAGTTATAGCGATCCTCAGGGCCGCCGGTACGAGATGGATCGGAACCAGGGGGGAGATCTGTTGAGCATAACCACGCCGGCTGGCAAATGGCTTCATTTCGAACGGGACGAGAAGAACCGTTTTCGCCGGATCCAGGACTCGGAAGGGCGCGTCGTCCACTACGGCTATGATTCGGCGGGCCGGTTAATCCAGGTTACCGATTCTCAGGGAAACACCGAAGTGTATCGCTACGACGAAAAGAGCCAAATCGTGGCGGTGGTCGATGGGCAAGGCCACGTGCAAATGGAAATTACCTATTCACCCGACGGTTGGATTACCGGCCAAACACTTGCGGACGGACGCGCCTTCCAATACGAATATCGGCGCGGGAAAGACGGGAGCCTTGCACAGATTCGATTCACCGATCCTCGCGGCTACGTGACCCTGTTTGACTACGTCGGTCAACAATACTTGCGGTCGTTGCCCAGCAAGTCGGCCGACCCCAAGCAGGCCGATGCCCAGCCGTTTCTCGAGTGAGGCGCGAGCGTAGGAAGCGCGTCGTCAGGTCGCTAGGCTTCTTCTTCGACGAGGGCTTCGCCGTGAGCAGCCTTGTGAGCCGCGATGACTTTTTCGGCGAGTTCGTTGGGCACGTAGTCGTAGTGGGAAGCTTCCATCGAGTACGACGCACGGCCCTGGGTCTTGGAAGTAAGGTCCGTGGCGTAACTTAGCATTTCGGCGAGCGGCACTTGCCCTTTGATGATGACGTTGTGGCCGCGCGTTTCGCTGCCGGAAATGCGGCCGCGGCGTGAGCTGAGGTCGCCCATCAAGTCGCCGGAGTATTGATCAGGCGCGTACACTTCCACGTTCATAATCGGTTCGAGCAACGCGGGCCGGGCCTGCTTCATGGCTTCCTTGAACGCCAGCGAGCCGGCAATCTTGAACGCGATGTCCGAGGAATCCACGTCATGATACTTGCCGTCGTAGAGAATCGCGCGGAAATCGGTCATCGGGAATCCCGCGAGATAGCCGCGCGCGGCGGATTCGCGAATGCCCCTCTCCACCGAAGGGATCCAGTTCTTCGGGATGGCTCCGCCGAAAATGTCGTCGACGAACTCGATGCCCTTGCTGCGCTCGATGGGTTCGAACTTCACACGGCAAACGCCAAACTGGCCATGCCCGCCGGACTGTTTCTTGTGCTTGCCTTCGGCGTCGGCCTTGCCGCGGATGGTTTCACGGTAGGGGACCTTGGGAGGCTTGAGTGTGAGGTTGACGTTGTAACGTTTCTGGAGCTTGGCGACGACGACTTCGATGTGCTGTTGGCCGGAACCGGCAAGTAAAAACTCCTTGGTTTGCGGGTCGCGCGAGTACCGGAGAGCGGAGTCTTCTTCCAGTATTTTGTGGACACCGACGCCAATCTTATCTTCGTCGGCGCGGCTCTTCGGCTCAATGGCAAAGGTGATGGACGGCTCCGGCAAGCGCGCTGGCGTGTAATAAATCGGAGCAGCTTTGTCGCCCAGCGTTTCGCCGGTGGTGGTCTCCTTCAATTTGGCGATGGCGCCAATGTCGCCCGCATGCAGTTCGCCGATTTCAGTGAGCTGCTTGCCCTGCACGACTTGAGTGTGCTGAAGGCGCTCCGGGGTGTTGCGATTGTAGTTGAGCAGGGTAGCGTCGTTCTTGAGCACTCCACTTTTTACTTTGAAGTAGTTGATGCGTCCGGCGAAAGGATCGGCGAGCGTCTTGAACACGAAAAGAGACACCGGCTGGCTGTCGTCGTACTTGCGCTCGACGCGATCGCCCTTGGCGTCAGGATCTTTGAAGCCAACTTGCGCGTGCTCGTCGGGGTGAGGAAACGCATCGGCGAGAAACGTGAGCAGGCTGGCGGTGCCGATGTTGTGCAGCGCGGAGGTCATCAGAACGGGAAAGATCTTTTCGTGGACGATCGCTTTGCGTACGGCGGGGATCAAGTCCTGGATGGGAATCGTGCCTTCGCGGAAGAATTCCTCCATCATCTCGTCGTCGCCTTCGGCGATCATTTCGACGAGCTTTTCGTGCGCCTCCTTGGCCTCGTCAGCAAGCGCGGCGGGAATTTCTTCAATAATGGGCTTGCCGTCGCCATCGGGTTTGTAAGTGTGCGCTTTCATGGCCACGAGGTCTATGACGCCGCGAAAACCTTTTTCTGAACCAATCGGCAACTGCAACGCGACGACATTGCGGCCAAAAACCTCCGTCAGCGATTCCATCGAGCGCTCGAAACTCGAGAGTTCGCGATCCATCCAGGTGAGGACAAAGGCGCGGGGAATGTCGTATTCGGTGCAGTAATCCCAGACTTTTTCCGTCGTGACTTGCACGCCCACGTGCGCGTCCACCGCAATCAACGCGGCATCGGCCGCGATCAGCGAAGCCTTCGTTTCGGTGATGAACGTGGAGTATCCGGGAAGATCGATAAAATTGATTTTGACTTTGTCGGCCGAACCGGAGGGGCCGGTCGGCGTGGCGGGCCACTCAGCGTAACCCAGGCCCGTTTGAATGGATATTTTTCTTGCAACCTCCTCATCGTCCCAGTCGGTCGTGGCGCTGCCTTCCGCAACTTTTCCCCACCGTTGGGTCATACCCGCGGTGTAAAGCAACGACGACACCAGTTGCGTCTTTCCAGTGCCGCCGTGACCTACAATGCCAACGTTTCGGATGTCCTTGGTGAGATAGGATTTCATGCGAACTCTCCTTTTCCTGCGCTCTGACAGGGTCGCGTTTCAGCGACCGAGAGGCAATCGCGGCGAAACCCCGCCACCTGTTTTTCAAGCGCGGGCTACGCCTGAGCCAGCTTTTTTCACTGAGGACGAAGAGCGTGCCTTCGTTCGGCGAGAACCCCTGCGGTGGTATCCTCGGGCTCTCCGGTGCGGGCGGAGGCGAAGGAGAATCGACAAATCCCTGAAACGCTCTTCTTTGCTACGCGGATGCTAGCACAGGGGCTGGTTGCGAGCAACGCGGGGCAAAGAAACGAACGCCTCAGCTTTGGACGGCGGGACGCTCTCTGCACTGGGGAAAGTCGCGTCAGTCGAGGACAAAATTGCAAGGACTAGTACCAGGTAATTCCCTGCAACAGTGCCTTGGTTAGCCTGTTAGTCGTTGGCAGCGTGAGAGTTAGCAGCCGGGGGGAGTTTTCATCCTTGGGCCACTCTTTTGCAGCGATTCCCAAGAGCTCAAGTGTGAAAACACAGTCACACCACAGAGTTTTTATCCAAAGCGGAAACGCGAGGCGGAAGCTCTGCCTGAGGGGCGTAAGGAGCTAAGAATTGAGGAGGAAGAGGAATGGAAGAGCATGAAGAGAATCAGAACGGCGGGAATTGGGAATCTGGATTGAGTGGCATCAACCGCTGGCTGATCGTCGGAGCGGTGGCTTTGTTGGTGGTAGCGGGAATTGCATTTGGATACGGATATCGCCAGCAAATAGCTGTAGGCCACCTGACGGCGCAACAGTCCGTGGCCAGCGCCACGATTGACCAGTTGCAAAACCAGGTCAATACCGTGACGGCAAAATTGAACGACATGGTTACGGCGCAGCAGGCCGCCGCGCAAGCCGCGGAGCAGGCAGCGGCGCAGAAGAAAACTGCCGGAAAACGCGGCGCGCCGGCGGACAAGCGCTACAAAGAGTTAAAGGCCCAATTGGAAGACCAGGGGAAGCAGCTGAAAGATACCCAGGACTTGGTGGCCAAGAATCGGACCGACCTCGAAACCAGCCTCAGTTCCACGAAAGACGAGCTCAACGGGTCTATCGCCAAAACGCACGAGGAATTGGTTGTGTTGCAGAAGCGCGGTGAGCGCAACTATTTTGAGTTCGACCTGACGAAGTCCAAGCAGTTCCAGCGCTTCGGACCGCTCACACTGTCTCTACGCAGAACCGATACGAAGCACATGAACTATGATTTGATGATGGTTGTCGATGACAACCCACTCAGCAAGAAAAGAGTGAATCTCTACGAACCCATCTGGATCCACGCCGAGAGTGCGGGACAGCCTGTACAAATCGTGGTAAACAAGATCAGCAAGAACCTCGTGCACGGATATATCAGCGCGCCCAAGTACAAGGAAGCGGACCTGGCCGCGGCCGGCGCGAATGCCGCAACCGTAACTCCGGTTTCCGCCACGACACAGGCGGACCCAAATCGGCCGAATCAACAGCCAAACCAGCAACCCGAGCAGCCACAGACTCAGCAGCAGCCTCAACCGGACCCGCAGCGGCCACAACCCGAACTGTAAAAAGCTCCATCATCTTCTCTGGCTTCCCCGGCAGGGCGTCTGGAACGGCGCCCTGCTTTTTTTGCGCGAGGGCAGAATTACACTCACTTCAAGACCGAGAACAATCTTTAGCGAGAACGGCTGAGCATGGCCTTCAAAGAAACTTTGCTGGCCTTGGCGACTTCCAGCGTGCGGCGCCAATCGGCGTGCCCGGGGAATTTCAGGACAAACACATGGCTGCCGCTCGCGAGTTTCAAGGTTGCCGGAGTATTACCGTGAAATTTGTCGTCGACGAAAATCTCCGCGCCGTCCGGTTCCGAGCTGACAATCACCGTGCCGATTCCGTCGGGCGCTGAAGGCGAGGAAACCTTTGCCGATTCGTCGTCGGGGGAGCCCTCTGCAGGCGCCGCTTCCGGCGCCTGCGCGCTTTGCGCGGCGCGCGTCGCGAAATCGGGATAGAAACGATGCAGAACCTCCAGGACGTCCGAGGAACTCAGCGCGAACCCGATACCATGGACATTCTTCTTGATCAGTTTTTGCGTATTGATGCCCACTACCTCGCCTTGCAAATTCACCAGCGGCCCGCCGCTGTTGCCGGGATTGATGGGGGCGTCGGTTTGCACCCAAGTGCCGGGACCAGCATTCTCAAATTTTCCTACGGCGCTGACGATGCCTTTGGTGACGCTAAAAGGCATCGCGTCCCCAGGGTTTCCGATGGCCAGCACGCTTTGCCCTTGCCGGACTCCATTGGCGCTGATCAGCGTGAGATGGGGGAAATCGTTTTTTCCAGGCAGCGCATCAATTTTGGCAAGGGCGATGTCGAGATCCGCATCGATGTAAACGACCTTGGCTTTGAGTTGCGCGCCGCTTGAAAGAACTGCAAGGAGAGAATCTTCGCCACGCGCCACATGCGCGTTGGTGACAATCACTCCGGTGTTTGTAACAAAAAAGCCTGAGCCTGTTTTTTCCAGTCCTTTCAGATAGACAACCGCTGGCTTGGTCTGACGCACCAGCGCTTCCGCGGAAAGCGCTGGCAAATCCGCAGCGTTCGCTCCGGAGAGATTTGCGGCTATGGTTCCTGTGAATGTCTCGGAAATCAGCCGGAGCTCGACGTGAAAATGATCGGACTTCAGCAGCCAATAATCGCCGTGGCTCCGGCCATTGAGGGAAACCCAGTCCAGCGGGCCCTCAGTAAGCGTCAGCTCCTTCATGGTGTAGCCGGCCAGGCTGATGCGCGCCACCATGGGGTGTTCGAGCCGTGTGCCAAATGAAGTTCGCGTCTTGTGAAAATAGCCGCCCGGATATTCCTTCTCGAATGGCGTCGTGCCCACATTCACGCCATCGATTTCGACTGTGGCGCCAGGAGGATTGCTGGTGATTCGCAGTTTCTCGGCACAGGCGAGCGTTGGGAACGCCAAGAGAATCAGAGTCGTGAAGAAAAGAAGTCTCGAGCGGGAAGCCATGAGAAACCTCCCCGGAGGATAATCCCACAGCAAGCTATTATTACATAGCTACGGCACAAGTGAAGTACTAGGTTAATTTTTCAGCCAAGGAATAAGGGGACGCGAAGGTCCGCCCTAAGCAGAATGTGAATACCGCACGACTTATGCGCTCGCGTCCTTCTTTTTATAGCCTTCGCACGAAAGAACGGGCAGACGTGGATACTTCGGGAAGCGCGAATCGGATCGCGACAGCTCGCAGAGAACAAAGACCGAGCCCCGTGACGATTCGAGGTGGCGGCAATGGAGGCAAGAGGCGCACAAACCGGGAGCCGATTTGCGTTTCTCAGGAGTTGCGCCTTCTTTCACGAAAACAGAATATCGCAGCGTGTTGGCGAAATGCCAAAGCGACGATCCAGTGCGGAAAGACCGTGACTTAGACGAAGCAGAGCCAGTGAAGATCAATCACGAATTGCCTCGCGTTGCTAAACTCTCCTTTGGCTAATAAAAACAAGCGAAATGAGACTGCTGCTGAGCAGAACCTTCTCACACGGTGCGATTGCGCTTTCCCTTTTGCTGGCATTTGCGTTTCGCGTGGAGGCACGGCAACAAGCAAGCCAGGAACGCCAGAGTGAATCCTCCGGGCAAGACATGCCAGCAGATTCGCGACCGCATCAAGAAAATGCTTCGGACGACATCACTGCCGTCCCGAACCGGCCGACGTTTGCCTCAACAGCCGAAATGGTGCAGACCGGCGCGTTCGAAATCGAATACGGCTTGGAAGTAGCAGAGGGCCACCAGAACATCAACGGGCTCTTGAAGTGGGGCGCGGTCAAAAACCTTGAGTTGTGGTTCCTCAACAATCCCATTGAGCGGGACACCGGAACCGCCGGGCTGGGTGATTCAGGAGCCGGGTTCAAGTTCAAATTGTTTGCCGAGAAAAACGCCCGGCCGACCTTATCCCTTCTTTACGTGGCTACAATTCCCAGCGCAAGGCCTCAACTGGGCGCAGGAGCCATGCAGCACCTGGCACAGGTCCTCGTCAGCAAGGACTTTGGCAAGCATCATTTTGACGCCAACGAAGGCATACAGTTTGTTGGTAGACCCGGCGGCTCCGGGTTTGACCGGCGCTATTTCACGGCGCTTTCTTACTCTCATCCGCTCTCGGAGAAATGGGCGTACACGGCGGAGATCGCTGGATTTAGCAGGGCGGGCGCGCAGAATCCGGCTACGATGACCATCCTCGCCGCGCCCACTTACAACGCGTCTTCTCGCTTAGTTATTGATGGCGGCGCGTATGTTGCGGCATACGGGAATTTGCCGCGAGTTACATTTTTCCTCGGTCTAACCTATTCCGTCTCGGATCTCTACCATACCCATCGTACCCATCGAACTGCGGCAAATTGAGTTCCGCCCAATGGGGAGTTTGGATAAACGTATTTCGATCGGACGGACTCCCGTAATTACGGCTTTGTGGGTGAAGCTGGCGCAGACTTTGCAGGTGTGCCTGCTCCAGCAGGCCTGGCGAAGTGCGACTCGTCGATCTTCGGGTTAATCTCGATTTTATCGACGGTCAGCGTTTGTTGATACTCCGTCCCCGGGCTGCCCTGGTCGATTTTGAAGGGAAATTTCAAGCCCTGGATTTCACGGTAATCGGAAAGTGTGCACTCCCAAGGGAGGGCCTGCTCCTGTACTTTTCGGATGCCTTCCCATTTCGTCGTTAGAAAAGCCGTGCCATCGATCACATACGTGCGCGCCTCTCCGCTTTTGCCAGTTATCTTTAGCCGGTAAGCGGTCTTGCCCTCCGACCCTTCCTTCCCGATCAGTTCCACCTGCGATCCTTTGGTTTTGTAATCCACCAGCGGGCCGTCCATGTCCGATTCATCAGGCATGCTCTTCAATTCGTCCGCGGACATTTCGACAACGCCTTTATTCTCCAGAAAAGGATTCACCGTCCATCCGGCGGATTTGCCGTCGTACACGCGCAGGACTTTTTGCCCTTCCACAGTGATTTCGGAATACAACTTGTGTGGACGCACCAACTCCAGGACGAGCGTGCCTTCAATGCCTTGCGAGAAAGAAACGCGCCCGGTAATCCGTTCGGATTGCACCGCGCGAATCTTGTCGATGCCGCCCCGCGCATCGATGGCCTTTTTTATGATTTCATCCAAAGTCTGCGCAGATGATAAACGCAGCGGCAAAAGACATAGGAATGTTCCGAGCAGAAGTCTGGTCTTCATGCGAAACCCGTTGTTTGAATTTGGCGGCTGAGGACCACGTGACATTCATCCTAAAAGGCCCTGCTCTTCGGGTCAAATCTATTCCAGTTCCAAAGGACCTACGAGTCGGGGAGCTCACCAAAGCGAAACAATTTTCTCTTAGGCTCACATGCAGGTACATTTAGAGCCGCATCAAAGGCGTGCGACGAGGAATACTCACGGGTGGGAGGGTGGATTCATGACACTGCGATTTTCGTTGGGACTCTTGCTAACGGCTCTCTTTCTTCTCGGAAACACCCAGGGTCAGCAGGAGCCCGCGGGAGAAGGCCGCCCCATCACGCCGGCAGGCACACTGGTGATGGATGCTGGAACGCATCTCCCCGCCGTGGGCGCGATGCCCATGACCATGTTGCGGAGCCCGGATAAGCTGGGGCGCGGCGGCAAGGGCCGTTATCTCCTGATCGTGAATAGTGGCTACGGCGTGCAGTTCAGCGAAGAGGGCAACAGCGCGCAGCAATCCATTGCGGCGATTGATCTGAACGCAACTCCCGAGCCTGTGGTGATTCAAAACGTCTACTTCCCCACGCCGCAAAGCGCCAATGTTGGACTGGCCTTTGCGCCTTTGGCCGCAGCCGACGGAAGTTTTCCAATGTACGTTTCCGGCGGGTTTGAAAATAAAATTTGGATCTTCCGCTTCGATCCCAAAGTTGCCGCCCCCATTCAGCCCGCCTCACCGGGTCCCGAAACGAAAATCACCGCGCCGTTTTTTGCCTTGAGCAATCCCGGAGAAGTCTCGCCAAAAGATTACAACAAAGGCAAAGCCGCGCTCTATCCCACGGGGATTGCGCTGACACGGGACGGCGCCACGCTCGTAGCTGCAAACAACCTCGGTGACAGCGTCACGATCGTTCGCCATCTGAATGGCGCTCGCCAAATGCACCGCCTGGACCTGCATCGTCAGGGAAAGCCAAACGAGAATATTTACCCCTACGGCGTCGTCGTGCTGGAAACCGCAAGAAAAGCACGCGCCTACGTTTCCTGCTGGAATGGTTCTTCGGTCGCTGTGATTGCGCTTAATGGCAAAGCGGCCGTGGAGAAATACATCGAGGTAGACCGGCATCCAACGGCGATGCTTTTGAACGCGGAGGGAACGCGGCTCTTTGTGGTCAATTCGAACGCCGACAGCGTTTCCGTCATTGACACCAGCTCCGACCAGGAAATCGAACGAATTGATGTGCGGTTGGCAGAGAACGCGTTGGTTGGCGCGAGTCCCGAAGGAATCGCACTCAGCGAAGACGAGAGGACGCTTTATGTCGCGAACGCCCACAGCAATGCGGTCGCGGTCGTGTCACTTTCGGAAAAAGCACGCGGCGAAAAACCTCAAACGAAAAATAGTGAAACAGCAAAATCAAAAATCCTCGGATTCGTTCCCACGGGACAATATCCATCCGCAGTCGCGGTGGCAGATGGAAAGCTCTTCATTGGGAATGGTAAAGGGACGGGATTCGAGCCGTCATCGATGCGCGTGAGCAATACGGGATTCACGCCGAATCCGCCGAACGCGGCGTTTCCGCCGAATAAAGAAAAGAACCGGCAGGGCGGGCAATACAGCGGTTCGATTGTCTCGGGCAATATCAGCATGGTCGCGCTTCCCGACGAGCCCGCTCTGGCGCGCTACACCCAGCAAACTATGGAGAACGATGGTCTCATGGACTTCGCGCCGCCAAAGCTTTTTGCGGGCGAAAGCCCCATCAAGCACGTCGTCTATATCATCAAGGAAAATCGCACCTACGATCAGGTTTTCGGCGACGTGAAAACTTCCGGCGATGGCCATCCTGCCGATGGCGAGCCTGCCATCGCGATCTTCGGGAACGGCGACACTGCGCGCCGGCCCGATGGCACTGCGCAAGCAGTAACGCCCAATCATCACGCGCTCGCGCAACGCTTCGGCCTTTTTGACCGCTTTTTCGTAAACTCCGAAGCCAGTCCCGACGGCCACAACTGGTCCACCGCTGCGTTTTCGACCGACTACGTGGACAAGGCCTTTCGTTGGAACTATTCCGACCGTGGGCGCACGTACGATTTTGAAGGCTACAACCGTTTGCCCGACTACGAGCCTCCCAGCGAATTGCAACTCGACAAATTCCACGGCGACGCTCTCGCCGCGCTAACCGATTTGCTGGAAAAGCATCTTCCTTACCGCCTGGGATTCACGGATGTCGGCGAACCGAAAACTCTTTATCTCTGGGATGCCGCCGCTCGCGCAGGCCTGAGCTATCGAAATTACGGCGAATTTATCACCGTGATTTCTGCAAATGACGTCGGGGCCGCAAAACAGAAGCGTCACAAAGAGTATCCTGATATCTCCAAAGCCGTGCGCGACATTCCCAACAAGCCTTCTCTGGCTGACCACCACAGTCCCAGCTTCCGCAGCTTCGATGTCACTGCGCCGGACAGCATGACTGCGGATTGCTACAAAGCCGCGCTTGCTTCGCCGCAAACCGCCGACGCTGCCGTGACCCAGGAGAATGCGGATGCCAAGTGCCGAGGCAACTCCCGCTTTGGCGAATGGCTCGCCGAATTCAAGCAATTCGTCGCCCAGCGCGAAGCCGGCAAACCGGATCCCATGCCCGCGCTCACCGTGATGCGTTTTCCCAACGACCACACCACGGGCATCAAAAAGGGATTCCCCACGCCGCAATTCATGGTGGCCGACAACGACTACGCCGTCGGGCGACTGGTCGAAGCGATTTCGTCCAGCGTCTATTGGAAGGACACAGCGATTTTTGTCGTAGAAGACGACGCACAGTCCGGACCGGATCACGTGGACTCGCACCGCTCGGTCGGTCTGGCCATCAGCGCATACAACAAGCCCGGCGCGCTCATTCACAGATTTCACAGCACTGTGAGCATGATTCGCACGATCGAAATGCTTCTTGGAATCCCCCCGATGAACCAACTCGATGCTTCCGCAATTCCCATGGATGTTTTTCAGGACAAGCCGGATTTGACGCCTTACAAGGCAGTGTTGCCGACGATCGCCGCCGGCAACCTGCTAACCGAAAAGGCCAAGGACAAAGCCACCGCGGAGTGGATGAAGAAAACGTTGCAACAGGATTTTGCACATGCGGATATGGCCGATCCGCAAACGCTGAACGCCATCATCTGGTTTGCTTGCACCGGAAATCGTTCGATCCTGCCGCCATCAGCAGCATTGCCGGCTTACCAAGCCATGCGCCTCGGCATTTTGGATACCGAAGGCGTCCCCGGCACTCACGAGAAAAAATCACACGGCGACGATTGAAGCAACTAAAGATATCTTGAGAAACTGTGCAAGTAGGGAGTTCATGCTTTTCCAGTCACAAAATTGCTCCTTTGAACGCATGCTCCGCAAACGGCCCTCATTCAAACGTTGCCTCGTTTACATATTCATGACATTCGGGATGCTTTCTGTCAACGCAGGCTGTACCCTCGCTCAAGATTTTGACGGATTGTCGGATGCGCTCAACATTCTCGACGCTTGGACCGCTAATCGCGTCCTTAGCCACGGTCTCCCTGGGCTCTCCATAGGAATTGTAGTTGGCGATAAACTGGTTTGGGCGCGAGGCTATGGCTATGCGGACCTCCGAAGAAAGACTCCTGCTACGCCGCAAACGCTCTTCGGCATACGGTCCGTCACAAAAACATTCACGGCGCTTGCGATTCTCCAGCTACGCGAGGTAGGGAAGCTTCAATTGGACGATCCTGTGACCCGCTATCTCCCTCAGGTCCACATCCTGAAACACTCCCCCGGCTCGCCGGATATAACGATACGCGAATTGTTGACGCACACCTCCGGCCTCGAACGGGACGCGCCAGGAACTGTGTGGACTGAGGGGACTTTTTCAACCGACGCAGATCTGATGCTTCCTCTGCTGCAAGTTTACGAGCCTGATACTCGCTGGTATTACTCCAACCTGGGATTTGCTCTGTTAGGCAAAGTGGTGGAGGTGCAGAGCCATCAATCTTGGAGTGCGTACATCCAGCAGCACATTCTGATTCCGCTCCAAATGACTAACACCCTTCCTGTGCCAAAGCAGAATGAGCCGGGGCTTGCAGTGGGCTACGTACGCACAGTTCCAGGCGGCGCAGTCGTTCCGGCCGATCCTGCAGTGCTGTGGCCAGGCGGCCCGACTGCGATTGATGCCGCAGGAGCGATGGCGTCCAACGTCCAGGACCTTGCGAAATACATCGCTTTTCATTTGACAGAAGGAAGCAACGGCAACTCTAGCGTTCTATCTGGGCCCACGCTGCGTGAGATGCATCGGCCACAGTGGCTTCTACCAGGCTGGCAGGAATCTTGGGGGCTGGGCATGCGAGTTTGTCGGACTAATGGTCATCTCTGCGTCGGCCATGCGGGCGGCGGCATTTACGCTGCGAGCGTATATTTTGTGCCTGATCTCAAGCTCGGCGTGATTGTCCTCTCTAACTCAGAGGACGATGAGCTAGGAGACTACAGGGATTACATTGTCCAACTGCTTGCCCCGTTCCTGAATGGCTCCTCTCCACAAGCCCAGCGGCGGCTGGCGGGGGACTTCAAGCGCTTCGTTGGGCTTTATGAGGCGAAAAATCACTTGGGAAGAATGCTGGTCGCCAGCCTCGACGGGAATCTTATCCTCCTTGCTCCCGACGAGGCAAATCCTCGTGCCGGCGGTACGCTTCTCCAACCGACTGACAAACCTAAAGTCTTCTTCCAACGCGAACCAGACCTCGGTCCTTCCAGCTTTCCCGGCGAAAAGCTCATTTTTGATGTATCTGCCGATGATACTGTAATCGGTTTCCACACAGACCATGTGCGCTACCTTCGCATCGGATCTCTGTAGTCTTCGCAGGTTATCACTTGACCTGACTGAGTAATTGCCGGGCCAGTTGCGCCGCCGCAAGTCGTATTCTAAACGGCGGTGACGAGATTCCCGTCAAGCGCCACGTAACCATAAGCCATGCGCGGCGTATTGAAGGCGAAGCCGGGATTGCCATGGCGATCGAGAAGAATCAAGCCACCGGTGCCAAGCGCGCGTTTTGCCAGCAGATGCACCGCTTCGCGAGCAGCGAGCTTTGCCGTAGATTCATCACAAGGCGCTCCCGCCGGGGAATCCACACAAATGGACAACTGGTGCAAAAGGTCGACGGCGCTTTTCGCCATGACGATTTTCATAATCGCTTCGCCGTACCCGGTGCAGGAAACGCCACCGGCTTCGGAATCCGCGTAGCACCCGCAACCAATTAACGGCGAATCGCCGACGCGGCCCGGGAGTTTGCAGCAGGTGCCGCCCGTGGAAGTAGCGGCAAACAGATTTCCTTCGCGGTCGATGGCGATGGCGCCGACCGTTCCTTGCTCGTGCCCGCGATGATGCTCGGCGGCGTGCTTGTCGTTCCTGCACTTCAGCCAAGCCTCCTGCTCCGCTTCGCTGATTAGCTCGCCCGGGTCGCAGAGCGCAATGCCATGCTCGACAGCGAAACGCTCCGCCCCGTCGCCGGCCAACATCATGTGCGGGCAATTCTCCAGAATGGCTCTGGCGGCGCGAATGGGATTCTTCACGCGCTGCAACGTGGAAGCCGCGCCGGCACGCAGCGTCGCGCCGTTCATGACGATGGCGTCGCATTCCACGCGCCCATCGAAATTCAAGTGCGAGCCGTAACCTGCGTCAAAGACTGGATCGTCTTCCAGCACCATAACGGCGGCTTCGATGGCGTCGAGGGCGTGCCCGCCCTTTGAAAGGATGGACCAGCCGGCCGAGAGCGCTCGCTCGCAGCCGGATTTGCATGCGTCGATGGCTTCGTCGGGAATATCCCACGCGCCGCCGTGAACGATCAGAGCAGGTTTCATCGCAACGAGAATCGCAAAGCGATTCCGATTTGTCCACCGCACGCAACGAACGATGTGCTCTTCGCTCTCGGGTTTCTCTGCGAGCTGTGTGTTCTCTGCACGCTCTTTGCGGTCTCTGCGCCTTCCGCGTTTAATTTTCTACGCGCAAGAGTGAAGAGAAATTTCAGATGTAGAAATCGAGCAGAAACAGCAACATGCCGACGAAGAGAAGCAGCGCGCCGCCGTTAATGCGCGTGCGCGGCAGGCGCGAAATGGAATTCAGCACATAATGCGGAAGCTCCCTCAAGCGGGACGAGTCCGAGCGCGGAATGTAGAAAGGCCCCGCGGGCGTAAACCGCGAAAAGCTGCGGTGGAAAAACGAAATTTCATCCTGCACCCAGAGCACAAAATTGTTCCGGTTGCGCCAAACCATGGCCGCGCCAAACAGAAAAAGCAAATAACCGCAGAACGTAAGCAGCCCGAGCGCCGGGCCGGCTCCCCAAATCATAAAGCCCCCAGTGGCTGGCGCAATAAGCAGTAAGACGCGGGGACAAAAAAGAAGGTTACTCGCCTAATAGCCTGTTCAAAGTCCCGCCGATTGCCATCTCCAGTGGAGCGAGGCCTGTTCTTCGCGAAAATTCATGAGGAAAGCAGATTCCTCGTCGCTCTGCTCCTCGGAATAACCGGTTCCTGAGCTACTCTTCCTCGTGAATGGTCACCAGGCGAACGACTGCAAATTCCTTTTTGCCCGCGGGCGTGGCCACTTCAATTTCATCGCCGACCTTGCGGTTAAGCAGGGCCCGGCCGATGGGCGAGTTCGTCGAGATCAAGCCTTTTTCGGCGTCGGCTTCCTCGCTGCTGACCAGCTTGTATTCCACTTTGACATCGCGCGTCACGTCGAGAACCACGATGCGCGAGCCGTACCCGGAGCGATCCCTGGGGATGTTGTTGAGGTTGAGCATGCCGAGGTCGCCCATACGCTTTTTGAGGTGGGCAATTTTGGCGTTGACGTACGTCTGGCGTTCTTTGGCGAATTTATACTCGGCGTTTTCGGAGAGGTCGCCGTGTGCGCGCGCAACCGCGATTTCTTTGGGAAGCTCAACGTTGAGCTCGTGAGAGAGCGCGTCGATTTCCTTCTGCAGTTTGTGTTTAATCTTGCTGATTGGATCGGACATCGTCGTGTCTTTGTGGCGCGCGGAAGCTTTGCTGCGCCCCCGCCCGTTGCGGAACTTCGAGCCTTGGGGGCGCCGGGTATCCTTGCGCACAGAATCCTTGCGTAGAATCCTTACGCACTGAAAAATACGGCGGAGTCCGGTGAGCGCGGATGGCGCCTCGGACTCCGCGTAAAGAAACATTATAGGCGGGAGAGGAGCGAAGCGACAAGAGGAGCCGTAGCCGGTGACTGGTGACTGCTGATTGGTGACGCGCCTTTGGAGGCAGGCCCGTGCCTCCCTTCTGATCAGCGAACCCCATTGGGAAGCGAACAGTTGCCTGCGAGGGTCCTCTGGCGAAATTGTGATGACGCCACCGGGAATTTGCAAGGATGCTCGACCGAGACAGCCTGTCGGCCCGTCGTCGGGGGGCAGTTCCAAATTGGGAATTGTTTGGGTACACCCCGGCAGTTTTTTGAAGAGTGTGAAAACACAAGACTTAGAGGATACGGAACTTGGAAGAATGTACGGAAAATTGGAGAAGGGAAAAGGGAGAAGTGAAAATGGAAGATGGGGGTACACACCCCGGGCATTTCGTATCGTTTTCAAAACAAAGTGGTTACAGAATTTGATGGTGGGAAGTGACTGAAAACAAAGGCCGCGGAAAGCAGCAACGTTGCCGAGAGATCCCTCGCTCTGCTCGGGATGACCTATCCTCGTCGGATAGGTCAGTTGTTGAAAAGAAAGGGAGGGCAAAGAGTTGACCGGGGAGTGAGCGGCACACGAGGAGTGATAGCTGAAAACCATGTAAAATCCTAGCATACTATTTACCTTTTGTCAACCTAAGTTCGCATAAAACCTGAAGAATTCTAACGCAGAGGGCAGGAGAAGGCAGAAAAGCAGAAAGCAGAACTTGACACTGCTTCCGGATGTGATCAAGGATCCCGATCGATTGATTGATCGTTCGATTCGTTGATCATGTCGAAAACAGAGGCCAACACCCTTCCCGCGCCGGCGTTTGAGGATAGCAAGCATCACATCAAGATCTACCAGGGCGACTGCCTGGAGATTCTGGCGAAGATTCCGGAAGACACGGTGGACCTGGTGTTCGCCGACCCGCCGTATTTCCTCTCGAATGGCGGGATTACCTGCCACGCCGGGCGGATGGTCAGCGTCAACAAAGGCGAGTGGGACAAATCGCGCGGCGCTGACGCCAATCACGAGTTCAACCGCGCGTGGCTGGCCGCTTGCCAACGCGTATTAAAGCCCAACGGATCGATCTGGGTTTCGGGCACCGCCCACGTCATCCATTCCGTCGGGTTCGCGATGCAGCAGCTCGGCTTCAAGCTGCTCAACGACATTTCCTGGGTCAAGCCCAATCCTCCTCCCAATCTCTCCTGCCGCTACTTTACCCACGCCACCGAAACCATC
>DATDNK010000202.1:0-2761 GCA_036518275.1 Candidatus Acidiferrum sp. | reverse complement strand
TGCGCTGCGTGACGCCATAGGCGATCACCCCGTAAATCCCGACGGAGGCCAGCAGCAGCGCGATAGCTGCGAAAATAGTGAGAAGCAGCATCGTGAAGCGCGATCGAGAAAGAGAATCCCCAAGAAGCTGCTCCATGGTGGCGACTGCAGCCATGGGTTGTTCGGGATCCATTTGCTGAAGTTCGTTGCGTGCGGCGGAAACCAGTGCCAAAGGATCATTCGACGTGCGCACCAGTATCGTCATTTCAGAATAGACCAGTTCTGGATGCGGCCAATAAACCGTCGGTTCGCCCGGCGTGTCGAGTCCCATCTGGCGGACGTCGCCGACAATCCCGATAATTTCCGAGGGCGTATTCTGGCTCTCTTCAAGGCTCTTCATGAAGATCACCGCTTTTTGGCCGATGGGATTAGTCCCGGACATATATTTGTCGACAAAAGCCTGATTGATGATGACCACGTGCCGCGCCTCGGCCAATTCTTGCTCATTGAAAGTACGGCCCGCGCGCAACGGAATCTCCATGGTGTGGAAATAGTCGGGTCCCACGACCCGCACCGCCGCATCTGGAAGATCTGTCAGCGAGCGCGACGGCTGGCTGAGAATGTGAACGCCAGTAGCGGCGCCAAGCCCGGAAAAGGGAGGAAAGCTGTTCATTGTGGCGGAGCGAACGCCGGGAAGACGTGACAGACGACTCAGAAGCTGCTGGAAGAAAGCCAGACACTTGGGGTCGCTCCCGTATCTCGCGGAAGGAAGCGTCACCTTGAACGTGAGCAGATGGCTCGCGTCGAACCCCGGATCAACCCCCACGAGCCGGATGAAGCTGCGGATTAGCAAGCCGGAACCTGCAAGCAGGACGAGCGCAAGGCACATTTGCATGACCACAAACGCACTGCGGGCGACGCCGCGGCGCTTCCCTGATGACGAGCCGCGACCTCCTTCTTTGAGCGTTTCAGAGATACTCGAATGCGCCGAGATATAAGAAGGCAGAAAACCGAAGAGCAGCCCACCGAGGAGCGTGGAACCCGCGGCAAACGCCAGGATGCGCACATCCATCGAGACAGACGCCATGTTGAGAAGATTCCGGGGGCTCGCAGCCAGGAGCGCGGTTGTGCCCCAGTAGGCCAGACCCACTCCAAGGCCCCCGCCGACGACCGCCAGTAGCACGCTCTCTGTCAAAAGCTGGCAGGCGATGCGCCAAGGGCTCGCTCCGAGCGCTGTCCGAACAGCTATTTCCCTTTCGCGCGCCGCAGCGCGGGCCAGAAGCAGGCTCGAAACGTTGGCACAAGCGATCAACAGAACAAAACCGACCGCGCCAAACAAAATTAGCAACGCGGGACGCAAATCGCCGGAGATCTGCTCTCGCGCGGGAACAACGTTGGCTCCCCAGTAGCCGTTGAAGTCAGGATATTCTTGCGCGATTTGCGCGGCAATCGTGTTCATCTGTGTCTGAGCCTGCTGAGCGGTTACCCCAGGCTTCAAACGCGCCACTACGGTCATAAAGCGGCCAACATTTTTTCGGTCATGAAGGTCATTCGGAATGATCCACGGCGTCCACATTTGTGGTTTCGCACCGGTCAGAGAGCCATCCTTGATAAACCATTGGAAACTCTCCGGAGCGACTCCCACGACGGTCAGGGGATGGCCGTTCAGTGTGATGGTCTTGCCGATGATGGAGGGATCGCTCCCAAAGCGCTCCTTCCAGAAGCCATAGCTCAGAATCACCACATTATCGTGACCGGCCTTGCCGCTTTCCGCAGTGAACCCCACGCCTAGCACAGGATTCACGCCCAGAACCCAGAAGAAATTCGCGGTCACGTCCTGCAGGACAACTTCTTGGGGCGCCCCATTTCCGGTGAGATTCGCGCGTTGGTCGAAGAGGCCGGCCATTCCGGAGAAAACGGAGTTCCGGCTGCCCCAATCGAGAAAATCGGGCGGCGACACCGTGTTGTGATGATTGGGGTGTTGTGAATCCTTTTCCCAGACCATGACCAGACTGCCGGGGTCGGCGTAGGGCAGAGGACGAAGCAAGACAGAATCAATCACCGAGAAAATCGCCGTGTTTGCGCCAATCCCGAGAGCCAGTGTGAGTATCGCGACCAGGGAGAAGCCAACGTTGTTTCTGAGCGTCCGGAATCCAAACCGCACGTCGCGCGTCACTGTTTCGATGAGACTGACGCCGCGGGCTTCGCGGTATTCCTCCTTGACCTGCTCGTACCCGCCAAACTCGAGGCCCGTACGGCGCGTGGCCTCTTCCCGAGTGAGGCCAGACCGCATGTAATTCTCAATTTGCTTCTCCATGTGAAAGCGCAGTTCTGCTTCCATCTCCGATTCCACTGCCTTGCGGCGAAACAAAGACCGAAGACGAAGCACAAGATCTGCAAACATAGAGATCCCCCTAGACCGACTCGATTACTCTGGCGACGGCGGCCGCCAGTTTTTTCCAGGAGTCTGTCTCCCGCTCAAGCTGTTTGCGCCCGGTCTTGGTGAGTTCGTAGTATTTGGCTTTGCGGTTGTTTTCCGAGGTGCCCCATTTTGCTTTGATCCATCCGCGACGCTCGAGCCGATGCAGCGCGGGGTATAACGAACCTTGTTGAATCAAGAGCACGTCGCTGGAGATTTGGTGAATGCGCTCCGATATGGCCCAGCCGTGCTGGGGTTCGAGTGCCAGTGTGCGGAGAATCAGCAGGTCTAACGTGCCCTGCGGGAGGTCGATCCTTTTGTCCGTCATGGTGCTTCCCCTATTACTTCGACACGAAACGATAC
>DATDNK010000201.1:0-11364 GCA_036518275.1 Candidatus Acidiferrum sp. | reverse complement strand
CTTAACGACCTCGGCTCCTCTGCTTTCTATGCTGGCGCCATTGCGGAACAGGCCATCGGTAAGTCCGCCCCCTGGTTCATCCTCGCGATCATGCTTTTTTCTTATGCGGTTCGGTCGATGTACATCGAGAGCTGCAGCATGTTTGTGCGTGGCGGCGTCTACCGCGTTGTCAAGGAGGCAATGGGTGGGACGTTGGCAAAATTTAGCGTCTCCGCCTTGATGTTCGATTACATCCTCACTGGTCCGATCAGCGGCGTTTCCGCGGGCCAGTACTTGACGGGATTCTTGAATGACGTGTTCCGATCCGTGCAATGGAACATCGCTCTTCCGATGGATCTTACATCGGCGATATTCGCAGTCTTGGTCACCATTTACTTTTGGTGGGAAAACGTCAAAGGAATCCCGGAGTCAAGTGGCAAAGCTTTAAGGATCATGTATGTGACCACGGTTATGGTGGTCATGATGGTTGCATGGTCTCTCCTGACAATTTGGACGCGTGGAGGCCATTTCCCGCCTTGGCTGGCGCCGCGGAATCTCACCTTCTCTGATAGTTCTCTCGGTTGGTTGCGCCACACGCGTTTGCCCTACACCGTCGGGCTGATTGGGGTTCTTATTGGTTTAGGGCACTCCGTTCTGGCAATGAGCGGTGAGGAGACTCTCGCACAGGTTTACCGGGAGATAGAACATCCTAAGCTACGCAACTTGGAGAAAGCCGGCTTCATCATCTTCGTTTACAGCTTGATCTTTACCGCTGGAGTCTCTTTCTTCGCGTTCACGATCATTCCTGACGGGGTTCGACCACAATACTTCGGCAACCTGATTAGCGGTCTGGCTATGAATTTTGTCGGGCCATATCATCTGAGGCTGGCATTCCAGGCATTTGTCGTATTTGTAGGTGTCTTGATGCTAGCGGGCGCGGTCAATACCGCCATCGTGGGATCGAACGGAGTTCTGAATCGCGTATCTGAGGACGGCATTCTTCCCCAATGGTTTCGTCAGCCGCATCGCCGTTTTGGAACTTCTCATCGCGTTCTGAACATCGTGGTGGCCCTTCAGGTCATCACCATCATCCTTAGCCGGGGCAATATCATTTTGCTCGGCAACGCTTACGCATTCGGTGTGATGTGGAGTTTCGCAATGAAAGCGCTGGCTGTCCTGGTCCTTCGTTACAAGCAACCGGGAGAGCGCGAATTCCGAGTGCCGTTTAACATGAAAGTCGGCAACTGGGAAATCCCCGTGGGCCTGGGCTTGATCACTCTCACGCTCTTTGCCCTCTGCATCATCAATCTCTTTACGAAGGAAGACGCCACAATCTGGGGAGTGGGTTTCACTGCCATCCTTTTTGGTGTTTTTGCGGTCTCTGAGAGAGTCACCAGAAAACATGGAGCCACTCACGCGGAACTCGACCAGTTCAACTTGGAGCAGGAAAGCGAGCTAACGCCCGAAGCGGTCGGCGCGCGTCCCGGCAACATTCTCGTTCCTGTCAGCAACATTCATGCGCTCTATCACCTTGGCAATGTTCTCGATCGAGTGAAACCGGGCCGCCGGGACGTCGTGGTTCTGCACGTTCGTTTGTTACGCCGTTCGGCCTCCGGTGAATATGAACTCGAAGCCGAGCAGCTCTTTGGCGGCATCGAGCAGCAGCTTTTCTCCCAGGCATTGGCCATGGCGGAAAAACGCGGCAAATCCATTCGTCTGGCGATCGTGTCCGCAAACGATCTTTCCGACGGTATTCTTCGCGCAGCAACATCCTTGCAATCCAGTACAATTGTCTTGGGCCGGTCTTCGAGAGAGAGCACCGAAGAACAGGCGCGGCTGATCGGCGAGGCCTGGGAAAAGCTGGGAGATCAGAAGCCGCAGTTCAACCTGGAAATCCACATGCCCAACGGGGACAAGCTGTATAAGGTCCTTGGGCCGCATGCTCCGAACCTCACCGCCAACGAGATCAACCTGCTGCACCGGCTATGGCTGCGTTTCAGCGATTCCGTCGCGCCGCTGGAGTTGCACCACCACGACGTTGTCCACTTCGCTCTGGAGGAAGTCCAAAAGGAGCTGGAAGACAAGCACGAAGACGGCGTCGTGAACCGCCTCCGCGCGCATCTTGAGGAAAATCAGAAAAAGCGCAAGCAATCCACCTAGACGACTGGCAGCGGCCCCTTTCCCAGCTGTTAGTCAGGCCTGACTATTCTCATTTAGAATGGTCAGACTAGACTAACTGCGCGGTGCAGTGGCCGCAGCGCTTTGCGGCCATGGGAATGGTCATCGCGCACTGCGGGCATTCCTTCGTTGTGGGCGCAGCTGCCGGCACGGGCTTCTTCGTCCACCGATTGACTTGCCGCACCAGCAAAAAGACAGAGAACGCAACGATCAGGAAGTTGATGATCGTGTTCAGGAAAAGGCCATAGTTCAGAGTGACGAGTCCGTCAGCCTTTGCTGCCGTAACCGTGTTGTAGCTTTTGTTGGTCGCGCTGAGGACAAAGAATAGGTTCGAAAAATCCACGTGCCCCAGCAACTTGCCGATTGGCGGCATGATGACGTCTTCGACAAACGATGTGACGATTTTTCCAAAAGCCGCTCCAATGATGATGCCGACCGCCATGTCTAACACATTCCCGCGCATCGCAAATTCTTTGAATTCCTTCAGCACGGTCTTTCTCCTTTGTTTTTTCGATGAAGGCAAATGACGGCCCCGTATGGATACACCCTCTGAGGAAGCCGTCTTGGCGCGAATTATATCCAACAAGGGAAGAAAAGCAGAGGAGCTGTTGGCGAGGTCAAAGGAGCGCTGCTCTGCCAGGTTCTTGAAGAAGTGAGTCAGCGAGGCCGCAGAACGAGCATAGAGGCCACAATTCCGCGCACTACCAGAACTGCGCCTCCTGCCACCAGCATCGGTTCGACCCAGGCAAAAGGTACGCGCGTTATCGCCAGCATCAGGATTCCCAGGAGTGCGAGAGAAAGACCGCGCGTCCAACTTTCCCACCGCGTCCACCATTGGCCCGGCTTGTATAAAGCGCGAAGGCCCCACAAGATGAGCACCGCGCTCAGGATCAGCCACATTCTGCCATGCCTATCCACAAGGATGTGCCCGCGCAAGGCAAGCCACGCAACCATGCCGCCGAGCAGCACGAAAATCAATTCGATCGTGATTCGCAGCAGCTGCTCTGGCCTAAGCATGGGCTTGCCTTCGCTTTCGGTCAGGGGATGCGTTCGATGCGCAGTTTCTGGATGCTAACGGGCGAGCGTGGGCGATCACTCGAATCGCGCGGCACATTGGAGATTTTGTTGGCCACGTCTTGGCCTTCTACAACTTCGCCAAAAATCGTGTGCCGGTTGTCGAGCCAGGGCGTTGCCGCGACGGTGATGAAGAACTGGCTGCCGTTGGTGTTTGGGCCCGCGTTGGCCATTGACAGAAATCCGGCCTTCGAATGCTTCAGTGAAGGATGAAACTCATCGGCGAACTTGTACCCCGGCCCTCCCATTCCGTTGCCGTTAGGGCAGCCGCCCTGGATCATGAATTGCGGAATCACGCGATGAAAAATCAGTCCATCATAGAACGGCCGCTTCTCTCTTTGCCCGGTCTTTTCGTTCGTGAATTCCTTTGTGCCTTCAGCCAGCCCCACGAAGTTGGCCACCGTTTTTGGCGCTTCTTTTTCCAGTAGCCGCACCACAATATTCCCCTGTGAAGTTTCAAAAATGGCGTAGGTTCCTGCCGGTCGGCTCATGCGTTCTCCGTTTCCCTTGTCCCTTAATGGCGTGCCGAATCATCCTACACGAGCCGGACTGTGCCACGCCACTCCGCCTTCCAGTTAAATCGTGCGCAACAAAAAGAATGGTCGCTGCATGCGACTACATTTCTTGTCGGCGCCTCTTTACCAGCCTTTTTGCTTGCGCAGTTCGGTGATGTGTGCGGTGTGATGCTTCCCGTGCCATTCGTAGAGGAACAGCAGCCAGTCGATGGTTCGCTCACCGCTCTCGGGGTGAACGAGCGGCCGTGCAAACTGCTCCGGTTTCAGAGAACGCCAGATGCGGTCCCAGCGATCATGAACCGCTGTTAGAAGCGAAAACGACACCTCGATCGGGGTGGACTTCGAATCCGCCAGCTTGGACCATGCATCCTCGTCATAGGGCTTGATCGTTGGCTTGTCTTCTGTGAGCGCCAACTTCAGCCGCACGTACGCGTTCAAGTGACTGTCCGGGACGTGATGCACTACTTGCCGGACGGTCCAGCCCCCGGCACGATACGGAGTATCGAGCTGCGCCTCGCTCAACCCCTTCACCGCCGCGCGCATTTTGCCGGGCAACGACGCAATTTCATCCATTGCTTCCTTCCGCCGCGCGAGCGTGACCTGCGCAGGCATCTCAAAATTTCCAATCGGGTAGCGTGGATCCATGGCGACCATCTCCTCGGGCAATTACGTTTCTCCGAATATAGGCACGCGCACTCCCTCGGGTCAACGCGGTTCCGTCCGGCTCGATAATGAAGCCTCTCCAAATTGGCCGTCGTCGAATTCCGGGGCGTGCCGCGGGGGAATGCTACAATACCGCCGCTGTATCCGGCGGGCGCAGTGTTGAATCTAATGGCTGGAGAAAACAGGAATGCACAACGTCGTGATTATCGGCAGTGGCTGCGCAGGTCTCACCGCCGCGATTTATGCGGCGCGCGCGAACCTCAAGCCGCTTGTAATCGACGGCCATGAGCCCGGCGGCCAGCTTTCTCTTACCACGCACGTCGAGAATTTCCCCGGTTTCCCGGACGGTATCCTGGGGCCTGAGCTCATCGAGAACATGCGCAGGCAGGCGCAGAAATTCGGCGCGGAATTTAAAACCGGTGCCGTGGGCGAAGTAGACCTGCGCACGCGGCCTTTCAAAGTCACCGCCGGAAAGCAGACCTACGAGACGGAAGCGCTGATCGTTGCTGCCGGTGCTTCGGCCCGCCTACTAGGGTTAAAGGGCGAAAAAGAGCTGATCGGCCACGGTGTTTCCACGTGCGCGACCTGCGACGGCTATTTCTTTCGCGGCAAACCCATCGCCGTGGTGGGCGGCGGCGATTCCGCCATGGAGGAAGCCAACTTCCTTTCGCGTTACGCCAGCAAGGTCTATCTGGTTCACCGGCGCAAAGAGTTTCGTGCTTCCAAAATCATGATTGACCGGGCTAAGAAGAACGAAAAAATCGAATTCGTCACGCCATTCGTTGTCGAAGAAATCCTCGCTTCCAAAGGCCTCGTGGAAGGCGTGCGCCTGCGCAATGCGGAATCGAAAGAAACGCGCGAACTCGCGCTCGACGGCGTTTTCGTCGCCATCGGCCATGAGCCGAACACGACGGTCTTCAAAGGAAAACTGGATATGGATTCGAACGGCTACCTGATCGCCAAGCACGGCAGCCTGACTTCCATTCCCGGCGTGTTTGTCGCCGGTGACGTCCAGGACCACCGCTATCGCCAGGCGGTCACCGCCGCAGGATCGGGCTGCATGGCCGCAATCGACGCCGAAAAATTCCTCGAAGAGCACAAACACTAGAACTTATCTCATAAATAGCCTGCGGGCGCCCCAAACCCTTGAAAAGACTGCGTTTCGGGGACGGCCAAACCATTTATGAGATGGCTTCTAGTGTCATCGAAATTGAGGAATCGTTTGAGCATAGCCCGCGATAGCCAATGTGGCTCACGAAACCATCCGTGGGACGGTACTGGTTTCGTTCTGCCTAGGCTGCGATAATGAATCCGCATGCTTCGGTCCGCACTTCTAAAACTTTCCGAGAACAAGAAATTCGGCACCTGGGTCATTTCCAATGGCACCACGCGCCGCATGGCGCGCCGCTTCGTTGCCGGTGAAGCCCTGGAGGAAGCTGTTGCCGCCGCCCGCCGATGCAATGACGCAGGGATGATGGTCAGCCTGGACCATCTGGGCGAAAATGTCGCCAACACTTCCGACGCGCAACGCTCCCGCGACGCCTATCTCGAGATTTTTGAACTCATTGCCCAGGCAAAGCTCCAAGCGAACGTTTCCTGCAAGCTCACCCAGCTTGGTTTGGACATCAACAATGAATTCTGCGCCGGCCTGGTCCTCTCCATCGTGGAGCGGGCTGCCAGTCTCGACAACTTTCTCCGCATTGATATGGAGGGCTCAGCCTACACGCAGCGCACCATCGATCTCGTCAAGCGCGTTCGCGCGCGTAACCCGGCAGTTGGCACGGTGATTCAGTCCTACCTCTATCGCAGCGAAAAGGACGTTGGCGAGCTTTTATCGTGTGGCTGCCGCATCCGCTTGTGCAAGGGTGCTTATAAAGAGCCGGAAGATGTCGCGTTTCCTAGGAAAGCCGACGTCGACACCAATTACATCCGTCTGATGCAAATCTTGCTCTCCAGCGGTTTCTACCACGCGATTGCTACGCACGATCCGCGCATGATCGCCGCGACCATTCGCCATGCGGCGGCCAAGGGAATTTCCAAAGATGATTTCGAGTTTCAAATGCTATACGGTGTCCGCACCGATCTGCAGCGACGCTTGGTGAAAGATGGCTACCGCGTGCGCATTTACATCCCGTTTGGCAATGAATGGTTTCCCTATTTCATGCGGCGCTTGGCCGAGCGTCCCGCCAATGTCGGCTTCATCCTCCGCAACTTCTTCCGCTCGTAATTGGCGCCAGCTCAATAGCTCTCCAAAATTCAAGCGGGATCAGGGGATTGCTAAGCGTCGGTTTTTCGCCGCTTCGAGATCATTTTAATGCCGTGTTTGGGCCTCAGTGTAACGGAGGCAAGAACTTCGACGGGATGGTTAGGGACAAGCTCGAGTTGGTATGTTTGCTGAATCATCGCCAGCAGAAGTGTCGCTTCCATCATCGCGAACGAGGCGCCAACGCAAACCCGCGGCCCGCCGCCGAACGGAAAATACGCAAAACGGGGAATCTTTCCGCTGCGAACTGGGTCATCCCTCCAGCGCTCCGGATCGAATCGTTCCGGGTCGGGGAAAAACCGCGCGTCCCGTTGCGTGCGCCATTGCAGGATGAAGATATTCGAGCCTGCCGGTATTCGGTAGCCTCCAAGTTCACAGTCCGCGATTGCTCTTCGCCCGATTCCCCACACTGCCGGATAAAGACGTAGCGCCTCCTTCAGTACCATTTCCGTGTAACGTAGCCGTGAAATGTCGTCAGGAGTGGGCACGCGCCCGGCAAGGACCTCGCGCAATTCTGAAACAAGTTTGGCTTCGACGCCCGGGTGTTTCGCAATGAGATAACACGCCCAGGAGAGGGCGATCGCCGTGGTTTCATGCCCTGCTAGAAAGAGCGTCATCACTTCGTCGCGCAGTTGCGCGTCGCTCATAGGTTTGCCATCCGCGTCGCGCGCGCGCAGCAGCATGTCCAGCAGGTCTTCGCGCCGCTCTTGGGAAGTGCGCCTCTCCCGAATGATACCCCCAATGATTTCATTCAAATTGCGGACGGCGCGTGATTCCCGCCGCGCGAAAGCCACGGGGATATCCAAGGAAAAAAGAACCGCCAGGCTTGCATTGGTCACGAATCTCCGCATCACCACTTCCATGGCTTTGCCGACTCGCTCCGCGTCCGCACTGACCTCCGCCCCATACAGACACTGCGCAACGATCTCCAGGGTCACGCGCATCATGTCTTCGTGAAGGTTCCGTTCGCCGCAGTCTTCCCAGGAATTCAGCATGCGCTCTACAGCGCTGGTCATGACACTGGCATAGGTCAGAATGTTTTGCCGATGAAAGGCCGGCTGGATGAGGCTTCTCTGGCGCTGCCAGAAATCCCCTTCGCTCGTCAGGAGCCCATTCCCTAGAACTCGAGCCAAGGCGCGATAGTCGGCGGACTTCGTAAAATTGGCGGCGTTTGTGATCAGCACGCTCTCAATGTCACGCGGATGCACCAGCAGATAAACAGGAACGTGCGCGAGATGGACAAGGACCACATCTCCGTACTTGTCAGCGCAGCGCTGATAGAAGCCCAGCCAGTCCCGTGACACTTCAAAGATGCTGCCCAGCAGGAAAAGGCCTTTGGGCCCGGGAGGAGGGCCTAAAGAGGTCTTTGCAGCGGATGTCGAAGCCGTTGCCATTGATTCACCCTAGCTCTTGCGGCAGATGGTCACGCCATCACGCAGCGGAATCAGCACCGGATACAATTCTTTTGATGCGTAAACCAGCCGGTTGAATTCCTGAATGCCCTTCGTGTCCTTGTCATCTTCCGCTGCCGGCCGCGCCGCTTTGCCCGACCATAGGGTATTGTCCGTGATCAGCAGGCCGCCTCGTCGCAATTTGGGCAGCGCGGCATGCAGCGCGTCGGGATATTGGTGCTTGTCAACATCAATGAAAACCAGGTCGAATTTGCCCGGAGTCTTCTTCAGGATTGCCTGCGCGTTACCGACTTTCACCTCGATTCGCTTGGCGACTCCCGCCATGCGAAAGTACACTTGCGCTCGCTGCGCCTTTTCAGGGTCTCCATCCGTATAAATGACCTTGCCCTGCGTTCCCGCTGCGCGCGCCAGCCAGATTGTCGAATACCCAATCGCTGACCCCATCTCGAAAATTCGTTTCGCGCCGGATACCTGCACCAGCAGCGAAAGCAGCCGCGCCACTGCTGGCCCAATAATAGGAACGTCGTGCTCGTCGGCGTAGTCTTCCATTTCCTTGACTACCGCGTCCCGCTCCGGCAGTAATTTATAAAGGTATTCCTCGACATCGTCCTGAATGTACCCGCTGCGCAGATTTTCTGTGCGAATCATAATTTTTCTCCAGGTTTCAGCGCGTGAATCTTCAGCCCTTTGATCTTCTCCGTCTCTTTTCGCAGCTCTTCCACGGTTCCAGTTAAAAAGGCGAACGTTGCGTAATGCATGGGAATGACATGCTTCACCCCCAGCAACCGGATTGCGTACGCCGCTTCTCTCGGGCCCATGGTGAACCGGTCGCCGATAGGCAGCATCGCCAGGCTCGGTTTGTAAAGCTCACCAATCAGTTTCATGTCCCCGAAGAGCGCCGTGTCTCCTGCATGGTACAGGGTAAAACCGCCCGGCATGCGGATGATGTATCCCGCGGGCTCGCCGCCATAGTGGCGCACGCCATTGTCATCGATGGAATTCGAATGAAACGCGTGCGTCATGGTAATTTCAAAATCGCTGATTTTCTGCGAACCGCCTTTCCCCATCGGACAGGTTTCCTTTGCGAAACCCTTGCTCTCGATCCAAAGACACGTCTCGAACATCGCGGCAATCTTGGGCCGGTGCTGTTTGGCCAGCGTCAGCAGGTCGCCCAGGTGGTCCGAGTGCGCGTGAGTCAGGAAGACCGCGTCCAGCCGTTGCAGACTCCGGAACTCCTCGGGACACCACGGATTCGTCTGCACCCAAGGATCAATCAGTGCTACTTGTCCCGAAGGTGTCGTTAGCGAAAACGTGGAATGGCCAAAATACGTGATTCTGTTGCCTTTGGTATTGAGCACATGCCCCTCCGGAGGGAATCTCAAGCGACGCAGCTTGCATTAAAGTCTTTTTGCCGGGGCGCAGCCATGCTGTACCCCTTCTTACTGCGCGAACTTCTGGTTACGGGGTGCTACTTTGAACCAGAATTGAGCAGCGAACGGATCGCGCCTTCGTACGTTTCCCGGTTGCGCTCCCCAATAAAGCTTCCAACCTGCTTTCCGTCTTTCGCGTAGAAAAACGAAGCCGGGAGCGTACCATTCCAGCCTGGCAACACGGCTTGACGGAAAGGCTCTTCTTCTCCTGGCTTTCTGCGATAGTTCGGGAAAATCGGCTTGTACCGTGCAATGAAGCGCCGCATCAGGATCAAATCGCCGTCATCATCCAGGTTCACTCCTACCACCTTCAACCCCTGTGGCGCGTACTGCTTAGCCAGCTCGTTCAGCATGGGATATTCGTCGCGGCAAGGCTCGCACCAGGTGGCCCAGAATGTAACCAGCAGCGGCTTCCCGCGATATTGCTGAACCAATTTCTCGTATCCATGTGCGTCAATCAGCTCTGGGTCGCGCGGTGCCGTGGTTTTTGGCGTTTGGGACGCGGCGAAGGCGGCTGCTCCCGTTAGAAAGCACAACAAGAAAAACCCTTTTCGCAAGTTCATCCCCATTCCTCTCGCCTCCATTCTATCCGTTGCCCTGCCGGTTGAGAAACTCCTTCCCCCCGCGTACAATGACCCTTAGCCGCTTGTCGCTCCAAGCAGCCTCATGATATAAGGAGTTTTTTGCCGGTCGTGCCGATTCCACTGTAGCCCCCGGCCTGAAGTATGAACAAAGGAGACCTCGAATGGCTTACGTGATCGCCGAACCCTGCATCGGCACGAAGGACACCGCCTGCGTGGACGTTTGCCCGGTGGATTGCATCCATCCGCGCAAGGATGAGCCCGAATTTGCCGCCGAAACGCAGCTTTACATACATCCCACCGAATGCATCGATTGCGGCGCTTGCGTCCCGGTCTGCCCGGTGACCGCCATTTTCGCGCTCGAAGATTTGCCGGAGAAATGGAATAACTTCACGCCCATCAATGCCGATTGGTACGCCAAGCGGGGGAAGTAGCCCATCCTGCTGGAACAACTCGCTGGCTGGAAATTCTAGGCGGCCCGTTTTCGCGTGCCGCCTTTTTTCATTTAAGAGAGTTTAGGTTTCACCAGGGCACGGTGTTCAGCCGTACCGTAACAACCGCAAATCTAAGACAGTTCTAGCTGCTGGGGCCGCCGTTGTGAGCGCGTCGTACCCGCGCCAACTCTTTTTCTCTTAGAATCATCTACTAAAGAATCTGCCGTAGGAGGTTTTGTTTGAGGGTCATTCGTATTCATTTTGCTTTGGCGCTAGCACTTTTCTTTTCCTTTAGCCTCTTCACGATCCCTGCTCAAGCCCAGGCGCTGGCAAATCACAAGCCGCCGATCTCCCACGCCCCCGCTACTCTGGAAGGCAACTGGGCTGGTTCTCTCGAGGCTGGCGACGCGGTTTTGCATCTTGTCCTGCATGTTTCAAAAGCGGACGACGGCTCATTCAGAGCCACCATCGATAGTCTCGATCAAGGCGTTTACGGCATCGAAGTTACCGCCCTCACGCAAGACGGCTCCGATCTCCACTTTAGCGTTGCTTCCGTCGGCGCTTTGTACGAAGGAAGAATTTCCGCCGATCACTCGGGGATTCAGGGCGTTTGGTCCCAGGGTAACGTCGGCCTGCCGCTCGCTTTTCGTCGCCAGGCCCCCGGTACCGGAGCCAGGAAGCCCGGTGATGCCATCGCCAGCGCGGAAGGCGTGTGGCAAGGGGCGCTCGAAGCCAACGGCCTGCGTTTGCGCTTTCAGCTCCACGTCACGCACGACGACCAGAAGCAGCTCGTTGCCGCCCTCGACAGTCCCGATATGGGTATCGGCGGGCTTCC
>DATDNK010000200.1:0-3475 GCA_036518275.1 Candidatus Acidiferrum sp. | reverse complement strand
GCCTTCGCGCTTCGCCGGCGCATGAGCGCCGCGTTGATCACGATGCGCGTCAGCCAGGTCGAAAACTGCGAGCGGCCCTCGAAACGCTTCAAATTGCGGTACGCCGAAAGCAACCCATCCTGCAACGCGTCTTCTGCGTCTTCGGTATTGCCCAGCACGCGCAGCGCCGTCTGAAACAGCGGCCGCTGGTAGCGGCGGAAGAGCGTTTCCACCGCTTCATGATCGCCGCGCTGTCCCGCGCGAATCAGCTTCGCCTCACTTCCTTGTATTCCTACTGCTACTTGTGTCGCCATTGTCATCCCCCCCAGTTTTCACAAACCTCAATCCATGAAATCACTTTGACGTTTCCCAGCGAAAGAACTCTTTCTTTAATGCATCGACACCGGGCCTCCATGCAGTTTCGGTTTCCTCATCAGCAGCAGAATCGGAATCACCGCCAAAAACACGAGACCGAGCATTTTGAAATCGTCGAGAAACGCCAGCATCGCGGCTTGCCGTTCGATGGTGCCGTAAACCATCGCATGTGCCTGGGCGCTGGCGTGCGCCGCCGTCGAGCCCGCGGAAACCAGCCTCATCTGAATGCCGTTCAGCACGTTGTGGTACGCTGCGCTCAACTCGTTGGCGCGCTCCGTCAGCCGCGCCATGTGCAGCTGCGCCCGCCGGTCCAGCAAGGTCGTCACTGTCGCGATCCCCACGCTGGCGCCAATGTTCCTCGCCAGGTTGATAATGCCCGTGCCCATGTTGGTCTTTTCCTTGGGCACGTATGCAAAAGCTGCCACGTTAATGGGAATGAACAAGAACGCTAGCCCAAAGCCTTGCAGCATGCGTGCCTCGGCGGCGTGCCGGAAGTCCAACCCAAGGTCCCAGCCGGCCATGACGAACAGCGACAAAGAGCAAATGAAGCACCCAAAGCCGATGAGCAACCGCGTATCTAACTTCGACACCAGAATTCCTACTACCGGCATCATGACCATGATCACTAGGCCGCCGGGAGACAGCACCAGTCCCGCCAGCTGCGCGGTGTAGCCCATCAACTGCTGCAAGAGCTGCGGGATCAGCACCGTCGTCGAGTACAGGACGAAGCCGAGGAAAAACATGGTTAGTGTGGCGATAGCAAAGTTGCGATCCTTCAGCATCTTCAAATCCACAACAGGTTCCTTCTCGCGCCACTCCCAGACGATTCCTGCGATGATTCCCACCAGCATCAAGGCGAAAAACGCGATGATGAAGTTCGACGCGAACCAGTCGTCGCGCTGACCCTTGTCGAGGATGATTTGCATACTGCCCAGTCCCAGGCTGATTAAACCGATGCCGATGTAATCGATCCGGAATCCCGCTTTCAGATTCGCTTTCTTCATGTACGGCGGATCGCTGACCAACAGACCCGTCAGGAGCAGCGAAATAATCCCGATCGGCACGTTGATGTAAAAGACCCATCTCCAGGTGAAGTTGTCCGTGATCCAGCCTCCAAGCCACGGGCCAATGGTCGGAGCAACAACGACCGCGACGCCGTACACAGCAAATGCCATCCCGCGCTTCTCCAAGGGGAAGGTGTCGGTCAGAATCGCTTGCTCGCTCGGTTGCAGCCCTCCTCCGCCCGCGCCTTGCATAATCCGGAATACCACCAACATGCCCAGACTCGGTGCCAATCCGCACAAGAACGAACTGGCGGTAAACAGCGCCACGCACAACATGTAGAAGCGCTTCCTGCCGATGAGTCCCGAGAACCAGCCGGAGAGCGGCAGGATGATGGCGTTCGATACTAGGTATGAAGTCAGCACCCAGGTCGATTGATCCTCCGCTACTGACAGATTGCCGGCGATGTGCGGCAGCGCCACGTTCGCGATGGAAGTGTCCAGCACCTCCATGAACGTCGCGAGGGTCACCGTAATGGCGATCACCCACGGGTTGATCGTCCCGTCTGGCATCCTCAGTTTGGCTAGAATCCTGTTTCCCATCGCCCTTGCGTCCCCTGCTCTGCTTCTAACGCCCTACGGCTTCTACGTACGACTGCTTTGATCCTTTTCTTTATTCCCGCTTAGTTGGTCAGCACCGTCGCATCCACATTCATTCCCGGCCGCAACACGGCTTTCTCCGGTGGAATTGGATCGAGCACAATCTTCACCGGAATGCGCTGCACTACTTTCACGAAATTCCCGGTGGCATTTTCCGGCGGCAGCAGGCTCAGGATCGATCCAGTTGCCCCGGCAATCGAGTCCACGTGTCCGCTGAACGTCTTCCCGTAGGTATCCACTTTCACTTCCGCTTTCTGTCCCGGCTTCATGTCTTTCAGCTGTGTTTCCCGGAAATTTGCCGTCACCCACACGTTCTGCAGCGGCACCACGACCAAAAGTCCCTGGCCTGCTTGCACAATTTGCCCGGGCTCGACCTGCTTGTGCGTCGCCACGCCATCCACAGGCGCAGTGATTTCCGTGTAGCTCAAATTCAGTTGCGCCGCTTCCAGCGCAGCCCGCGCCTGCTCCACTTTCGCGATTTTTGCCTGCGCGTCCGCGGCCTTCATACTCACTTGCTTCACGTTCGCTCGCGCGGAAACCAATTCCGCCTTCGCTTGCTCGACGCGCGCCTTTGCTGCTTCCAATTGGGCTTTGGTCACGTCGACACTGCGCTTTGCCTGGGCCAGCTTCTCCTGATCCGCTTTCAATGCGCTCGCGGTGGCGTCGGCGTTGGCCTTCGCCGCGTCGTATTGCTGTTTCGAGATTTCGCCCTTTTCCATCAGCGGCAGATACCGCGCCAGATCCGCCTTCGCCAGCTCCGCGTTGGCCAGGCTCTTCTCCACATTCGCTTGGGCCCACGCCAAATCCGCCGTCTGCGCCTGTTCATAAGTCGTCTCCGCGCGCGCCAGGTCCGCCTGTGCTCCCAGAAGCTGTGCGTCTGCGCTCGTCGTTCCACTCAGCACATTTTCCCGCGTGCGCGGCACGTCCACTCCCGCGGACTTTGCTTCGCTTTCGGCAAGCAGTAGAGCCGCCTTGGCTTGGTCCACGGCCGCTTGATAATCGCGTGGATCGATCTTCACCAGCTGTTGCCCCGCCTTCACTTCCTGGTTATCGTCCACCAGCACTTGCCCGACGCGTCCGTACACCTTCGAGGCAATAGGCGTGATGTGCCCGTCCACCTGCGCGTCGTCAGTGGATTCGCGGTTGTGAGAGTAGAAAAACAATCCAATGATCGCGGTCAGCAGCACCGCACCCGCTCCAAAAAGCAGTCGCCTTGTCTTTGGACTCGCCAGGCCTTTCGGCGTTTCTTCCAGACGCAGCTCTTCCGTGACCTTCGGAGCCCTCGTCGCATTCTCCAGTCCGACTTCTATCTCAACGCTCATGGTCCCCCCGTCTTACTTGGCGTAAACTTTTTCCATCTGCCCGATGGACCGTGCTAGATCTGCCCGCGCTTGATTGAATCGGTACAGCGCCGCAATCTGATTGTCATTCGCGCGCGACAGCGAATCCTGCGCCTGAAT
>DATDNK010000199.1:0-4736 GCA_036518275.1 Candidatus Acidiferrum sp. | reverse complement strand
GCATAGCGGCTGCGCAAATCGCGCTCGATGGCGCGCAATACCTCCGGGTCGTCGTCGACCGTAAGCAAAACCGGCTTGGGCATGCCCTTGAGATGAATAGAAAGTGGATTTCGTTGCGTCCTTGCAGACTTATAGCCCGGGGACGGCGTTCCTTAAGCTAACCCTCACGCTACAATTCCGGGCGCGTCCTTGTCCAGCGCTCGATTCGGCCCTGCCTGTCAGGCTACAATTCTAAGACCAGCCATGGGGAACGAACTATTATCCGCGATCACGGGACTTTCGTCCGCGGAAGCACCGGTAAGGCAGGCTGCGGCGGAAGAGGTCTACCGTTTGGGGCGCGCGGCTGCAGGAATTGCAATTTCCGCTTGGTGGGCAGATGAAGAGCTTTCAGCCCTGCTGCACAGTCCTAAGCCGACGATTACGGTGGGGCTCGCGGTGCAACGCGAGACGTTCAACCGGATTCGCATTGCCAACGGCACGCCCAGGCTCGCGGAAGTGCCCGCGGACCAGGACGCTGAGGAGTTCGAACTTCATTTCGGTGAAGAGATTTTTCTCGACATTCTCACCACCCGAGAGCCGGGCGGTTCGGGAGCCATTGCCAAATACTTGGCCAAGTTTGGAGAGGGCATGCAGCAAGTTGAATTCTTATGCACGAACGTGGACCGCGCGACGCAAGTGCTGAAAGACAAATTTGGAATTGCTGCCGTTTATCCGGTCACGCGGCTTGGCGCGGATGGCACCCGGGTCAACTTTTTTCTAGTAGCGTCTCCCGACGGCGGCAAGGTGTTGATCGAGCTGTTCGAGAAAAAATTGTGATCGCTCTCACGACCAAAACCACAATTTCAGCAAGCACCAGTTCACCCCGCCGTAGTTGCAGAGGATCCTCTGCCTGATGCGTTACGAAAACCGGACCTAATCGCGGACCAAGGCTCCGCGACTAGCCTGCGTGGGCGTGGACCCCAAAGGTTTATGCTTTGATTGATAAAGCGGTGCTGAAGGACCTCAGCCGCCCCTGATCCTGCGAGTTCACACTTTCCGTGTTCCTAAAACGCCGGGTGTGTGAAAATGGCCAGGGCCGTTTTTATGCGCTTCGCGTACACTGGCGTAACTTGTTTTTCGTTGTGCCTCGCCTCTTTCCTTGGTGCAACTCCATTTGCGCAAACCCAGGGGGAAACCATGAAAATCTCCAGCGCGTCATTTTCTGCCGGCGAAGTCATTCCGAAAAAATTCACCTGCGATGGGCCCGATGCCTCCCCGAAGCTGAATTGGACCGAGCCTCCAGCAAAGACGCAAAGCTTCGCGTTGATCATGGACGATCCGGATGCTCCCGCGGGCACGTGGGTCCATTGGGTAATGTTCGATCTGCCCGCAGACACGAGAGAACTTGCGGAAGGACTGGCGAAGCAAGAACAACTTGCCAATGGAGCGCGGCAAGGGCGAAACGATTTCGGCAAGATCGGCTACGGAGGGCCGTGTCCGCCGCCGGGCAATCCGCACCGGTATTTCTTCAAGCTTTATGCGCTGGATGCAAAGCTGAATCTTAAAGCGGGCGGGACGAAGGCCGACGTCGAGGGCGCCATGAAGGGGCATATCCTCGCGCACGCGGAAATGATCGGGAAATATGGCCGCTAAGTGGAAGGCTGGATTCTGAAAGTGCAACCGTGGATTGAGACGCAAGGGTTTTGGCGGGTAGAATTCCTGCATGACGCAAGGGAATGGGCTGGTCGGGCCAAGGAATCGCAAAACTATTCGTTTTCTCTCGCTTCTGATGTTCTGCGGGTCAGGGTTTCTTTGCGTGTTCCTGTATGGTCAGTCCACAAAACCTGACGCAAGTGCCAAGGCCAAAGAAGTTGCGCTGCAAGTCATTGTTGTAAGCACCCCCGAGCAGGCCAACGAGATCCTGGAAAAGCTCAAGGCGGGCTACGACTTTGCTTCTCTGGCGAAAGAAAAATCCATTGATCCCACGGCCGATTCCGGAGGCTTTATGGGACGCATGGAGCCCGCGGCCTTGCGGCCGGAACTGCGTGAAGCTCTCCAGGGGATCGGCCCAGGACAAATCTCTGCCGTTACCAGGATTCCGTCAGGCTTTGCCATCCTAAGAGTGATTCCGGAGAGTGAAGCTACGGGAATCGAGAACGCTCCCAAGGCGCGGCTGCAAGCGATGTCCGCAGCTGGAAGCGTGCTCTATTCCCTAGGCATTTCCGGATTCGCCGAGGCGGAAGACGCCTTGGTGCGATTTCGAAAAGTACAGGGCTGGGAGAAGGATTCCGTTCTTGCCTGCCAAATGCGCACGCAATCTCTGTTAGCTGCAACCGAACGGCTGGCGAAAGTTCTCGTGGCCGCGAACCGGGAAAAACTCGATCAGCAAAAGCCGCTGGACCTCATACAAGAACACTTCGCGCTGGCCGAGCTCTATTCCTATGCGGGAAACATGGATCCCGCCATCGAGCAGTATCAGGAGGCCTACCGAATCGCCTCAGAAAGAGTTCCGCGTGCCGTGCCGCAAATGGAATTCGCTCTCGCAGTAGCTTATCTGCATCGTTCAGAGGTGGCGAACGACGTTTACGGCGCGCCTGGGGAGAGATGTCTTTTCCCTATGCGGCCGGGCAATGCCTTTGCGAAAGCGGCGGATTCGCAAAAGGCGATTGAGTATTTCTCGAAATACCTGGAGCAGAAGCCGCAAGCGCTGGACGCACGATGGCTCCTCAACCTGTCCTATGCGACTCTGGGAGAGTATCCGGACGTTGTTCCGGCGAAATATCGCATCCCTTTATCGGCGTTCGAATCGAAAGAAAGCGTCAGCCGCTTCGTGGACGTGGCGCCATCGGCGGGAGTCGATACGTTTTCCATGGCCGGCGGAGTGATCGTGGACGACTTCGAGAACAATGGCCGCCTGGACATCCTCACTTCTAGCATGGACATGTGCCAGCCGCTGCGCTACTTCCACAATAACGGTGACGGGACGTTTACCGACCGCGCCCGCGAGGCGGGGCTGGCAAAGCAGTTGGGCGGACTCAACATCATTCAGACCGACTACAACAACGATGGCTGCACGGACTTACTGGTCCTGCGGGGAGGCTGGGAATTTCCGCAAAGACTGTCGCTGCTGAAAAACAATTGCGACGGCACGTTCACGGATGTCACCACGGCGAGCGGTCTCGCCGCGCCGCTCGTGGCTTCGCAAACTGCGGTGTGGGCGGACATCAATAACGATGGCTTGCTGGATCTCTTTGTCGGAAACGAAGGCGGCGAAAATCAGCTTTTTTTGAACAAGGGCGACGGAACGTTCGAAAACATTTCGCATTCCGCGGGCATTGACAGACCCGACTTGACCAAAGGCGTGGTGGCCGCCGACTTCGACAATGACGGCTACGTGGATTTTTACGTGACCAATTTTCGCGGCGAGAATCGGCTTTATCACAACAATCATGACAACACTTTCACTGACGTAGCCGCCCAGGCGGGCGTGCTAGGGCCGGGGCAAAGCTTTGCCGCTTGGTTCTTCGACTACGACAATTGCGGCTGGCCCGACCTTTTCGTGAACAGTTACTTCCCCTCGGTGGATGAATCCGTGCGGACCTACCTGGGACTTCCGCACAACGCAGGCACTCTGAAACTCTACAAGAATCTGGGGAATGGAACTTTCCGGGATGTGACCGCGGAGACCGGCTTGGACAAAGTGTTTATGCCCATGGGAGCGAATTTTGGCGACATCGACAACGATGGGTTTCTAGACATGTATCTCGGCAACGGGAACCCTTCTTACGCTTCCGTTCTGCCGCATGTGCTTCTGCGAAACCATGACGGAAAATATTTCGTGGACGTCACAGCATCCTCAAGAACGGGCGAACTGCACAAAGGCCACGGTGTTGCGTTTGCAGATCTACAACGCCGCGGCTATGAGGACATCGTGACGGAAACTGGCGGAGCGGTCCCGGGAGATCGCCACGCCTTGCGGCTGTTCGCGAATACGGGCAATGGGAATGACTGGATCAACCTCAAACTTGTAGGCGTTAAAAGCAATCGCGCGGCCATCGGCGCAAGAATTAAGGTAACCGTGGAGAATGATGGCAAAACGACGCGGTCGATCTACCGCACGGTCGGAAGCGGTGGCTCGTTCGGAGCTTCACCGTTCGAACAGCACATCGGCCTGGGAAAATCCGCGCGTGTTCTGAACATCGAAGTCTTTTGGCCGGCGAGCGGCATTCGGCGGACCCTTAATGGAGTGGCTAAGAACCAGTTTTTGGAAGTCCGTGAGGACAGCAAGGAAATGAAACGCTTGGAACGGCGTGCGGCTCCCTTCCGTGTTGCGAAGTCCCAGGCCGCTGACTTGCCGTCACAACAGCGCGACAAATCCACCAAGGGGAGGCCATGAGCTGGAGTTTTCGGCAGCTCGCTCAGGGAGGACACGCTGTAGGCACGGTACTTTTGCTGCTTGCGCTGCTCGCAACATCTCCCGCCTTCGCGCAGCAAAAGTACGCCGCAAAGGGTCTTGTTCTCGCGGTCGACAAGGAACATCGCACCATAACCATTTCGTGCGAAGCCATCCCCGGCTATATGGACGCGATGATCATGCCGATGGAGGTGCGCGACCTGCGGGAACTGGACGGCCTGGCGCGCGGCACGATGATCGAGTTCATTCTTGTTGCTGATATAGAGCATCCTTACGTGGAAAATGTGCGCATCAAGACTTTTGACAGTTTGGAACTCGATCCTTTGTCGGCGCGGCGATTGCG
>DATDNK010000198.1:0-10455 GCA_036518275.1 Candidatus Acidiferrum sp. | reverse complement strand
AAGGGAGAAATTTCAAGTCGTTGCTGAAGGATCAGACGGGCAGGAGGTGATCCGTTTGGTGGAGACGCACCAACCGGATATTGCCGTCATAGACATCAGCATGCCGACCCTGAATGGCATCGATGCCGCCCGCGAACTAGCTCGTACCTGTCCGAAGACGAAGGTAATCCTCCTGACGCAGCACGAGGAGGAACAATATATTTATGAAGCGTTGGAAGCCAAGGTGAAAGGTTATGTGCTGAAGAGCCAGGTGGCAAGCGATCTAATTCATGCCATGCAGCAGGTCTCCAGGGGCGGAATTTATCTAAGCCCAGGTGTATCCCAGGCAGTCGTGGAGGCCTACCATTCAAAATCCGTGAGGCCCTCGGACCCACTTAGTGTCCGTGAACGTCAAGTGCTCCAGCTCATTGCTGAGGGGCGATCTACGAAAGACGTTGCATCTCTTTTGGGCATCAGCGTGAAAACCGCTGAGTCTCATCGTTCAAGACTCATGCAAAAACTGGATATCCACGAAACAGCGAGTCTGGTCCGCTATGCGGTCCGCAGAGGTTTGGTGCAGCCCTGAAACTTTAAGCGGCCGCAATGACTATTCCAGAGAAGGCCAAACCTGTAGAGTCTTTGCCGCAGTGAAAATAGGGTAGTTGCCCGATTACCCTGGCGCTGTCACTCGCCTACCCTGCCCATGTGACGATGACGACACGACTCTTGCTCGCGGATGATCATACTCTGGTACGTCAAGGGCTGAAAGCGTTCTTAGATAGACAGGGATTTCAAGTCGTTTGTGAGGCTGCGAATGGCCAGGAAGCAATTCAAATGGCCATGAAAGAGCAGCCCGATGTCGCCCTCATGGACATCAGTATGCCGCTCTTGAACGGCGTTGACGCTGCTCGTGAACTAAAAAAATCAGTACCCAAGACAAAAGTAATACTGCTCACGAAGCATGAAGAGGATCAGTACGTGACCGAGGCGCTGCGCGCCGGTGTCAGCGGCTATGTTTTGAAAAGCCAAGTAGCGACCGATCTGGTTCACGCAATACAGGAAGTGCGCCGCGGCTCCGTTTATCTCAGCCCGAGCATTTCGCGTGCCGTGGTAGGCGCTTACTTATCTAAAACCGATAGCCCTGCCGATCCCCTTTCCCCGCGCGAGCGTCAGGTTCTCCAGTTGGTCGGTGAAGGGAAATCCACCAAGCAGGTCGCCCAGTACCTGGGGGTCAGCGTGAAAACCGCGGAGTCCCACAGAGCCAGGCTCATGCGAAAACTCGATATTCACGAAACAGCAGGCTTGGTTCGTTATGCCATTCGCCGAGGACTCATCCAGGCCTGAGGGCCTGCCGCTGGGATGCTCTGCGTAGGACTTCACTCCCTCATTCCACCCAATCGAATTAGATGATTCACCGGATTGTGATCCCTTCAATACGCGCTATTGTCCCAGCAGGAGAAGGGTTCGCCTCCGCTGCCTTGGCCCCCTCCGAAACACCCCAATTCTGTCAGCCAGGCGGCGGGGGGAACCGAACCTTAGAGAGTGCCTGAGGTAAAACAGTGTCGTCGACGCATCAAAGCGCGGGGCAAACGGGCCAAGTCATGATTCCTTTGGACGGTTCACCTAAGCGCAAGGAAAGATCGAGACGCCCAAACAATCCAACCGGCGCCCCAATTCTGCGCATGGAAGTTTCCCGATCAGCTCGCGACCCTTTGCTATTCCCTCACCTCGGCGCTGGCACGAGCAAGGATCTGGATGCGTCCTTTCAGGCCTTCGTTGCGGATGCTAATCAGGAATTGGCGACCTTGCTCCGAGATGTCAGCAGAGTACATCCAGGGCCGGGCCCATGGAACAATGACAAGGGACAAAACCAGGAACTCCTTGCGCGGGCCATTCAATGCGCTGCGAAACAGTTCATGCTCCAAATGCAGCTGAAGAATCTTGCAATCATTGACGAATTGACGGGGCTTTATAATCGCCGCGGCTTTTATGCTTTGGCGGAACGCCAATTGAAACTCGCTTGCCGGGCCGGCCGCGGGTTGCTTCTGTTCTTCATTGATTTGGACGGCCTGAAGAAGATCAACGATTTGAGCGGTCATGCGGAAGGTGATCAAAGCTTGAGGCGAACGGCGCAAATGTTGAAGAAGACTTTTCGAGATTCCGATATCATCGCGCGTTTGGGAGGGGATGAGTTTGCCGTTCTAGCCGTTGAAGCATCCGGCTACAGCGAGGCCACAATCAGGACCCGACTTCAGAGATACCTGCAGGGCGTTAATGTCCGGGCAACTGGCCCTAAGATTTCACTTAGTATTGGCGTCGCGCGATTCGATCATCACAACCCGGCTTCAATCGCGGAATTGATGACTGAAGCCGACCGGGCAATGTACGAACACAAGTTCTCTCGAGCTTCCAGCTCCCCGTTTACGGCTTCCCGATCCGCTCAGCCGGCTCTTCGCAAGAGAGGGAGCATTAATCGCTTTGTGAAAGTTTGTCTCGCGTAAAGCGAAGTACGATAAAAACAGCTCAGCTCGGAAGGCCATTCCTCCCATGCCATGGCGGACTGGAAGAATCGAGAAACGAATTCAGCAAGCTGTCCCTGTCGAGATGTTCCCTACTCAACATCCGTCGAAAATAGAGCGCGCCTCCACGGAAAACGTAAGTTCCATGGGTGCGCGTGTTCTGACAGATCGGCCCAGGGAACTTAATGAACTCCTTACTATCCGTCCTCTTGTGAGGCAACAAGGGACCGTGGCCCAGGTCGTGTATTGCCAGCGCTTATCGGACGGGCGCTTCGGTGTGGGAATGCGCTTCCTAGGGACGGCCATCAAATGGCCGGACAACTCCGCCAGCGGGCCGATCAGATGAATCTAATGTTCGGATCTACTGTTCGAACATTAGGACCGCTGGATTCGGATCGTTCAGCGAGATGATGACAAACTTCGAAGAAGAAACTATGTAGATGACCCCGCTCCCTCCCAGGTTCCCTGAGACTTGTCCTCTTCCGTTTGTTGGAGTGGACGATACGGAGTAGGTGGCATTGACCGCCACACCGAGACTAGGTCCACTTGGGGCGCCGATATCCTCGGTACCAGCAACGTTGCCAGTCGGGGTGGCACCGTCTGCCGTGAATTCTCCGGAGAAGAAGCTGACGCCAAGGGCCGCGGCCGCTGTGGTCGACCCAGCGTACGTACCCGCGACTGCCGCATTCGTGAATGACCCTCCTGCTTGCGCGTCGCCGAAGCCGAACAAGACAGAGCCATCCGGGACGATGAAGAACGCTTGATTGGAGCTGACCAAGTAGGAGGCAACGTACGCCCCGCCGAGGTTGAATGCGGCTCGGCCATTGGCGGTGACATTGTACGCCCCCGCCAGGCCGGTTACGGAGCTCGAACCACCACCGCAGTTCTGGTCATAGGTAAGGCTGGCGATTCCGACGCCATTCGTCGAGAGCAAGCCGGCAATCACATTCGGCGCGGGATTTGCCCCGCCGGGGCAGATCGTTCGCCCTGTGAGGTACATCACCGTATTTCCATTCAGCGAACCGCTGGAGAAGCCGCCTACGGGAGTCTGTTGCTGGAGCAACATCCCGTTTAACAGCGGAGTCGTCACTGTCACGGGGTCTATCTCCATGGCGAACAGTTTCCCGGCATTGACGACATAAAAGGCGAAATTGAGGTTCTGCGGTGGCATGCCCAGCAAACCCGGCAGAGTCATGAGGCCGCGGCCCGTTGTTGTGTCAGACACACTGTAGGTCGCCAAAGGGATGGGGGCCGCGCTGGTATAGCGGCTCGACTGGTTAACGTCCGCCATTCCATTGGAGAATGTGCCCGCTCCGTTGGCAGTAAGGCGACCGGCAATGGCCGTGCGCGCGTTGAATCCGTCATAGCCTGCGACTCCAAATGCATAGTCACCCGTAATTCTCGCGGTACTGTAGGCAGTGGTGTCCACCTTTTCCATGGTGCCCGAGCCGACAGTTCCGTGTCCTCCCCCAGCATCAACTTCGACAAATTTCGCGTTGCCGTTAGCCATCATGGCGAAGGCGAGCGTGCCGCCGCCGGGAATATTCAGGCTCATCACACCTCTGTGGTCCGCGCCGATCGAATAGGTACCGGTGAACGTTTGCGCCATCGCCTTGTCTGTAGGACTTGAGGCGTTGCTGTCTAATTCGCCGTTGGTGAGATTCCCGGCGCCATCGGCCGTGAATCTGCCCACGGCGGCGAAGGGAGTTGAGGCACCGCCACCACCGGTGGTCATGCCGTCAAAAGTAAACGCGTAGTCGCCCTTCAGTTGCGCGTTATTTACCTGCGCCTGGACCGTCGATGCGAAGACCAAGCCAAAACACATGGTAAGCAGAGCATTCAGCTTCCTCATTTTTTCCTTCCTTTTGTTAGCTGGGCGGATGTGACCTTATTCTTTCTTGGCGAACGGACGATTACAGCCCAAACGTTGCAGCAGCCCACTCCTCTTCTCAGTAGTGGTTTGCTGATTCTTCGGAGATCTTCTCGCTAGCTCCTCCGCTTTTTTCTTCCTTTGCCACTGGGGCGTGGCGCGGTGCTTTTCTAGCTATTCTTTAGTAGCAACAGAAGGGTTCAACGGCAATCGGGTGGATGCTGGAAATCTGTGCAAGGAAATAGCCTTAGTTCTAGATAGATGATTCTCTGGTCAAAAGTCGGATCAATTTCGCGTTAAAACGACAACGGCCAACTCTTTTCTTCACCCCCCCGAGTCTTGCAGTGATGACCGCTTTGTCTAGTCCGACCCTGTACCATTCCCCGGCCAGTAATCTTGGCGCTCGCAGTTTCGTTCAATGGCCAAAATCTGTCCTTCCCACCAGTAGCTGAAGACTACTCTCTATGGCTAGTCTTCATAGTACCTAATGTTCTCCCCAGCCTTAATCGAGAATTGGGTAAGACAAGAGCAGCCATTTAGCAAACTCACTCCTTCCTGTTCTGACGCTGCTTAAGCCCGGGGGGCTACTGTGCGTATAGGCGAAAAGGTGTGGGTGTATTCGTTTGTTGGAAATAAACAACTAGAGGGCGCTTCTTTCGCTTGCGCTACGGCTCTCCTGACGCTCCTGGCGGTGTTTGGGCTGTCCGGTTGCGCCGGGCTCGTTAGCAGCCCCACTGGCAATCCGCCGCCAACTCTGGCCATCACCAGCGTACAAGTCGTTTCCACAACGGCGTCTGGCGCACAGATTGTCTGGACAACCAACGTACCTGCAGATTCAGGCGTGAATTACGGGACTGCGACTTCCTACGGCGCTAGCACACCCGTCGATGTCATGCCGGTTATCAGTCACATGGTGAATATATCTGGGCTCGCGGCCGGTACTACTTACTATTATCAAGTCACGTCCACAGATTCAAAAAATAATCAAGTGAACAGTGGCGGCCACTCGTTCAAAACCCACGGTCTCAGCATTTCCGGCACAATTACTCCCACGACAGGGTTGAGCGCGACGACTGTGGCACTGGCCGGGGCGGCAAACGCCACCACCACCACAAACGGTTCCGGTCTATACACATTTACAGGGATGGCAAGAGGGTCCTATTCCGTAACGCCCAGCAATCCGGGTTACACTTTCACTCCAGCAAACCAGAATGTAACTCTGGGCACAACGGACCTTACTGGAGTGAACTTCACGGCGACTGCCACCGCAGTGGCGCCGACGATCACCACGCAGCCGGCGAATCAGACGGTGACGGCGGGCCAAACCGCGACCTTCAGCGTTGTTGCGAGCGGCACCGCGCCGCTCAGTTATCAGTGGCAGAAGAACGGGGCGAACATCGCGGGGGCCACTTCGAGCAGCTACACCACGCCGGCGACGACGACTGCGGACAGCGGGTCAACGTTTGATGTAGTGGTGAGCAACAGCGCGGGGACAGCAACAAGCACTGCGGCCACCTTGACGGTGAACCCGGCGCCGGTGGCGCCGACGATCACCACACAACCGGTGAATCAGACGGTGACGGCGGGGCAAGCCGCGATCTTCAGTGTTGTAGCCAGTGGCACCGCGCCGCTCAGTTATCAGTGGCAGAAGAACGGGGCGAACATCGCGGGAGCGACGTCAAGCAGCTACACGACTCCAGCAACGACGACAGCGGACGGCGGCTCGACATTTGATGTGGTGGTGAGCAACAGCGCGGGGACAGCAACAAGCACTGCGGCCACCTTGACGGTGAACCCGGCGCCGGTGGCGCCGACGATCACCACACAACCGGTGAATCAGACGGTGACGGCGGGGCAGACGGCGACATTCACGGTGGTAGCGAGCGGGACGGCGCCGTTGACCTACCAGTGGCAGAAGAACGGAGCAAACATCGGCGGCGCGACTTCTTCGAGTTACACCACTCCGGCGACGACCACAGTGGACAGCGGTTCGACATTTGATGTGGTGGTGAGCAACACAGCGGGGACGGTGACGAGCACTGCGGCGACGTTGACGGTGAGCCCGGCGCCGGTAGCGCCGACGATCACCACGCAGCCGGTGAATCAGACGGTGACGGCGGGGCAAGCCGCGACCTTCAGTGTTGCAGCTAGTGGCACTGCGCCACTGACCTATCAGTGGCAGAAGAACGGGGCGCCAATCAGCGGTGCCACAGTGGCGACCTACACAACTCCGGCCACAACTATTTCGGACAATGGAGCACAGTTTATTGTGGTAGTGAGCAACTCGGCTGGCAGCGTCACTAGCAACGCTGCGGCCCTCACCGTGCTCACCCCACAGCTTGTGGCAACGCCCTCAAGCGTCGGCTTTGGAAATGTGATCACAGGCGCCAACAATTCCCAAAGCATTAAATTGACGAATGGCGGCACCGCGAGCGTCACCATTTCTCAGGCTACCGTGTCGGGTACGGGCTTCAGCATGAGTGGCCTCACCACGCCGCTGACGATTGCTGCCGGGACAAGCGCCATGTTCAATGCTGTCTTCGGGCCCACTGTTGCGGGGACGGCCAGCGGATCCATTTCATTGGTCAGCAACGCGCCCAATTCTCCGCTGGCGATTTCCTTGAGCGGAACGGGCATGACGCCAACTTATCTGCTTGGGGCGAATCCGACGAGCGTCGGTTTCGGAAATGTAAACGTGGGTGCTAACAGCTCTTCAAACGTCACACTGACAAACAACGGAAACTCGAATGTGACCGTTTCCAGCCTGACTGTTACCGGAGCTGGATTCAGCGCGAGTGGTGTTTCGGCAGGTACTACGATGGCGCCAAATCAATCAGCGACTCTGAGCATCGCCTTTGCGCCGGCAGCGGCCGGCAGTGTCACCGGCAGCGTGTCTGTGGCCAGCAATGCCACAAACTCACCGGCAACCATCGCTCTCAGCGGCTCCGGAGTCACACCGGCGAGCTCGCCCTTTCCCGTGTGGGTGCAATCCAGCCTGCTGCGCGCGGGCAGGACCGATCCGCCTGGCACCGCCTCCTCCATAACTCTCTCCAGTGCACGCGGCGAAACTGTGGACACTCAAGTCATCGTGCAAGCTCCTTCCAGTGGCTTGACCAATGTGAACTTGAGCGCCTCCACCCTCAGTGGTCCGGCCGGCGCGACTATCCCGGCAGCGAACATCACGCTCTATCGCGAGTACTACATCACCGTCACCGGCACCGCTAGTTACGGAGGCGGGAGCAATCCGCCGCTCGGTTCAGGCACGTATCCCGAGCCGCTCATTCCTTTCAACGATCCGGAAACTGGTTCGCCTCTATGTGCAACCGCAGCTACACTGAAAGCCTGCAATGCCACCGTTAGCGCGGGCCAGAATCAACCCTACTGGATCGACATTTCCGTGCCCCACGGGGCCACGAACAGCCCCACGGGAACGTACACCGGAACGATCTCCGTTACCGCCGATCAGGGTACTGCCACCATCCCTGTCACCCTGACGGTATGGAACTTTGGGCTTCCACCACAGCCCTCGGAGCTTTCTGAATGGACCCTTTGGAATCCCAACACCGGCAACACCGTAACCACGCTTGCACAAGCCTTGATGCGCAACAAAGTGATGAGCCGGTATGATGTGGCCGCCAGTGCGGCCTCGGATATCACTAATTTCGGCCTCAATCGCTCCGGCTTGGACGGCTATTACTTCATCGGCATTCAGTGCAACGGCTCGTTCAGCAGCATTCCATCGACCAGCCAAATCACTAGTGCCGCTGCTAATTTCCCGGCGGGCCTGCTGCTGGATTTCTACGTCGCTGACGAATTGAACGGCTGCTCCGGGGCTTACTCCGCTCTCAAGACGATGGGCATGAACGCCCATGCCGCGACTCCCGGCGTCAAGACCCTAATGACGACCAACGCGCCCGATCCGAATCTATATAACGAGGGAGACGGGCGCAGTGCCATCGATCACTGGGTGCTGCTTGACGCCATGCAACAGTGGCCGAGCCTGCCGTTTACCGGTGCGGGCGACCTCTGGAGTTATGCCAGTTGCAACACGGGCTTCGGCAACACTCCTGCCTGGATGGTGGATTATCCACCGATCAACGAGCGCATTCAGGCGGGCTTCTTGAACTGGACCCAGGGAGCAACTGGCATCCTTTATTGGCGCGCAGACGGGTGGAACGCCGGGAATGCTATCGGCAGCTGGAATAATGTGGATACAACGGGTTGCGGTGGCGGCATGGGACGCCCAGGGGACGGCATCTTCCTTTATCCACCAGCACCCATTGCCTCGACAGAATCTGCTCCAGGCATCCGTATGAAGGCCATTCGCGACGGCATTCAAGACTACGAGTACGCGCAGATCCTAAAGAACCTTGGGCAATTGAGCTTTGCGAACCCCATCGTGGTACCTATCGCCACAAGTTGGACCAACTGGACGCACAGCCCGTCTGCTTTAGAAGGTGCACGTCAGCAACTGGGTCAACAACTCAACCTGCTTGCTCCCCCAGGGTTCTAAGTGGTTGGAAATAGAGCCGGACGCGCGTAAAGTCAAGCCACATGTTGCGACACAGTGGAAGGCGAGATTGTGCGTGGAGTCTGGACTTCACGCCACCCACTAACACCTGACCTGTTCCGGAATTCGCGAGCAAGCTGTCTCATCGTCAAACACCGAACGTCTCCGTTGCGCACACAGTTGCCTAGCTCTTCTAGAAAACGCGTGACCACGTTTTCCAGTCTCGGCCACTCGGCGTAAAGATTTTCCGGGTGAAACCATACGTGGAAAACTCCTCCGTTTTCACGGACCCGCTCGAGTCCTTTTCTCAGCCGCCGTAAACGGCTTGAGTCAGGTATGTACCTTCGCCAGCCGGCCGCGTATCGGATCATGAGAGAACCGGGAATGGAAACGAGCCCTTCTTTGAACGAAGGTTCGATTAAGCGTGGCGATAGTCCGATGAAATCCGCCCAAATCATTGCAAGAGATGTAAGCGTCCTGCTTGCAAAGCGAAGCGGCAGTACATCGACGTCGCGGAAGCAATCGAAACCTGCGTCGCGCAGATCACGAAGATAAGCGACCAGGTTGCGAGGAAAAACGAAACTGGTCGCGGATATTCCCAGCTCTCGCGCGACCTGGGCACAATAACGGTACTCTGCAATCGCTCTTTCCCGCGTCATGCCTTGCAATCCAAACGGCACGTGGGAAAAGGAATGAAATCCGATTTCTTGCTCTGGTTTCGCCGTCCTGATCATTTCTACCAAGCTCGGCCCGAACCACTCAGGATGTGTGGTTTCGTCGCCCTGTCTCGGAACATAGCTGAACCATGGCTTTGAGAAGTGCGGAAATTTGACCTCCGGCAATTCAGAAACATCTGGCAAGGAGGAACGCATCATGGCGCCAACCACCGCCCAAGTTGCGGATAGTCCGTTGCTCGTGAGGTGATTTAACAGGCGCGGTACGCCAATATCGTGGGTCCATCGGGCCATCCTGAGTACGCTGTCGTCAAACGAAAGGTCGAAACTGCCCCAACTGAGTTCCAGGTCCAGGCTAATCACAACCGTCGGCGGCGTCATTCAGATTCCAATCTTTGGATTGCGGTGGGATTTCAGAAACGAAAGGGAATTGTATTTCGATTCAGCACTACGAAATGACGGTCGAGCGACCAATCAACCTTTTAGTCGTTCGGTTCTCATTGGGGCGCCTTCGCGGATAGCCTTATATTCGTTGTACAGACACTTGCAGACATAGAGCGGAAGGTCCAGCAATCCGGGCAGAGGATCGTCTGCGGCCATCAGCGCAAACTCGATGGGCCTGCGCAGCGAGTACAAGTACGATCCCAGGCTCAAACGGCCGCGAATCATCTCATGAATCGCCGCTGGAATATCCGTGCTCATGCGTACCCAACGAGCGCCCACGCGTGCAGTCCGCTTCCGCACCGTCTTTCCCACCATCATTTGCCAAAGGAGAAAGGGAAAGTCCGCGCCTGCGCGGGCGCCCAAGGTCGCCCAGGTCCAAAGTCTGGGATTGATGTCGAGAAGCTTGTAACGTCCACTGCGAGCGTCCAGCTTGTATTCAACCTCGACAAGTCCTGTGTA
>DATDNK010000197.1:0-4283 GCA_036518275.1 Candidatus Acidiferrum sp. | reverse complement strand
AGCCAAATAGCACATTCCGCATCCACAAAAACCGGCAAGGGCCTGCTCCGGGCAGGAATCCCGCGTTTGTTTTGCACTCTTTTTATACATATCCAAAGAAAGAGAATCGCCCGCATGGACTCCGCGGCGGCGCCGGGCCACGCTCAAAAAATTCCGCATTAGCAGCTGCGAGATTCCCGCGTAGAATCCGCGAGGGCTCCACGAATCGCGTTCGACGTGAAGAAGTGTATAAAAGAGGAAAACGGGGCCTAAAACTCTGCCAAGGCCAACTCGCTGCGGCTAAAATAGAGCGAAGCCATTCCGGCCAAGGTCGCAACGGGAACCACCGAACTGCGTTTCCTGACGGGGTCAAAGGAAAGCATGCCAGCCTCTCGCAAGATCTTTTTTCTTTCAGCGGCGGCATTGGCCTGTCATTTCGTTGCTCTCACCATCCATTCCACGATTGCGAGTAGCGTCATTGAGTTTGTGCTGGTGGTTCTTGCCGCGGTAGCGTGCTTCCAGACGGCGGGTCGTGCCGCAGGCTATGCGCAGCGCTTCTGGCGTCTGATGGGCGTGTCCTTTGCCCTGTATGCGCTGGGGCAAGCTATGGCCACCTACTACGACAGCGTGCTGCATGCATCCTTCGAGCAATATTGGCCAAGCGACATCCTGTTCCTCTTTCACATGGCGCCGATGGCGCTGGCGTTGTTCCTTGGCGACGACAGCCCGGAATCGCGCGTGTACCGCTGGCAAAGGTGGCTCGACTTTCTGCAAATCGGAATCGTGTCGTTGTCCGCGTATTTTTTCTTTCTGTATTTGCCGCTTTTGCTGCCGCATTCGAGAACATCCATCGACACCTTGTACGTGCAAGTGACCGCTTGGCGCGGCCTGCTGATTGCCGCAGCATTTGTCTTGCGAGCGACACTGACGGACTCCAAGCTGGTGAAATCGCTCTTCGGGCGCATGGCCATCTTTCTTGTGATTTTTGTCATCTGCGAAGTGGCCTACGACTACGTCGAGGTTTGGCGGCAGGTCCCGTTCGGCACCTGGTACGAGTTGCTTTGGACGATTCCAAGAACGCTACTGGTATGGCTGGCCGTCAACTGGAAAGCTCCGGTCGAGCCGGAGCCCGTGCCCAAGAAAAGTGCCTCAGAGCCCCTGTTGCTGGCGCAATTTGCGCATATCGCCTTTCCGCTGCTCGTATTGGGCATGGCCACGCGGGCGATCGAGCAACAATTGAAGCTTGCCGTGGGCGCAGTGCTTGCATCGTTCGCGTGTTCCAGCCTCCGGCTATTCCTGGGGCAGCGGGCGCAAAATGAATTGCTCGCTCAGCAGAAACGGAGTGCGGAAGCGATGAGGCTGGCAGAGGAGAAATTCCGAGGCCTGCTGGAATCGGCCCCGGATCCCCTGGTTGCCGTCAATGAACACGGCCGGATTGTAGTGGTTAACGCGCAGGCAGAAAAAACGTTCGGCTATCGGCGGGAAGAATTGCTGGGGCAATCGATGGACATTTTGGTCGTCGAGAGGCTCCGGGAAAAGTGCCTGGAGTATCGAACCAGGTTTTTTAAGGGACCGCAGAAGCCGCTTCCAGGAGCGACGCTGGAGCTCTTTGGATTGCGCAAGGATAGCAGCGAGTTCCCCGTGGAAATCAACTTGAGCTTGCTGGAGACGGAAGAAGGCTTGTGGGGATCGGCAGCAATCCGCGATCTGACGGAGCGCCGGAAGCTTGAAAACCAATTCCGGCAGGCCCAGAAAATGGAATCTGTGGGGACGCTGGCGGGAGGAATTGCCCACGACTTCAACAATCTTTTGACGGTCATCTTGAGCTACAGCAGTTCGCTGGCTCAAGAACTCGATGGGCAATCGAAGCAGCAGCGGGCCGCGGAACAAGTTCACCAGGCCGCAGAGCGCGGGGCCGCGCTGACGCGCCAGTTGCTGGCCTTCAGCAGGCAGCAGGTCTTTCAATTGCGCGTGCTCAATCTCAATGACATCATCCGGAACTTGCTTAAGATGTTGCAACGAATTATCGGCGAGCACATCGAAATCCACGCTAATCTGGCCGAGGATCTGCACTCGGTGAAAGCCGATGCGGGACAGTTGGAGCAGGTACTTATGAACCTGAGCGTGAATGCGCGCGATGCCATGCCCAACGGGGGGAGGCTGGCGCTGGAGACGCGAAACGTGGTGCTGGACGAGGATTTCGTAAGGCAGCACGTTGGCTCTTCCGCCGGTCCGCAAGTGTTATTGACAGTGTCGGACACCGGGACAGGGATGGATAGCGCAACAGTATCGCGAATTTTCGAACCCTTTTTCACCACCAAAGAACCCGGACAAGGAACGGGACTGGGCCTGGCCATGGTCTACGGCGTCGTGAAACAGAGCGGTGGAAGCATCTGGGTGAACAGCGAGGTGGGGAAAGGGACGAACTTCAGAATCTATTTGCCCCAGGCGCAAGGGATAGCCGAGGTTCCCGCGCCAACAAGACCGCAAACCACGCTCCGGCAGGGCTCCGAGACCATTCTTGTGGTGGAGGATGATCCCGGGGTGCGGGAGCTTGTCCGCATGATGCTGACTTCGAAGGGATATACAATTTTAACCGCCGAACCCCCGAGCGAAGTGGAACGCATCTGCGAGAAGCATCCCGGGGACATCCACCTTTTGCTGACGGACATGATTCTGCCTGGGGCGAGCGGGCGCGAAATTGCGAGGCGCGTCGGGACTATGCGCCCCGGCGTCAAAGTGCTGTACATGTCCGGCTACACCGATGATGCACTGATCCGCAGCCACGGTTTGGACAAGTCGTTCGCTTTTCTCCAGAAGCCCTTCTCGCAAGGGGGATTGGCGGCCAAGGTCCGCGAGGTTTTAGACTCTGAGGAATTCCGCGCGCCTCAGGCATGAAGCCTAAAGGTAGACGGTTTCTTTGCAAACCTCGCTGCGCTTATCGTCTCTGTTTGGCATGGCAAAGAGATTGGTGTAATGGTATAGCTCCGCTTGATCGGCCACGGGGGCGCTTTAATGGCACAGCCAGTCGCGAATCAACCTTCCTCACCAGCCGGAAAACGGCGCAGCAGGCGTTTCCCCTTTATCTCCCCCGTGGAAGCGACGTGGCAGGAGGCTAACGGAAAAATCTTTCGAGAACCCGGACAGGCTACCGAAGTGAATGCTCAAGGCGGCTTGTTGGAGATGAAGACTTATCCGGCAGTCGGAACACAGATCGAGTTGACAAGTCTCCTTTCCCATGAATCCTCGCACGCGCGCGTCGTCGGCGTTCGCCGCAACGCCGAGGGCCGCTTGTTGGGCGTTGCTATCGAGCTTCTGGTCCCCAGTGAAACGTTCTGGGGCGTGAATTTCCAACTAAAAAAGGCGTGTGCGGATCTCGTCAGGCTGGAATATGACATGCGCTTCGGCTCAACTGACCAGCGCGTCCTGAGGGAGTTCCGCGAAGCTGTGGACAATGTGCGCAAGACCGCGTGGGCCGTTCAGGAGTGGCAAGAGCGCCAGTCGCGGCAGCAGGATCCACAATCGGTGCTTCCTTTGCTGACCGCCGAGCGCGTCCGGCGCGCCACTCAACTCTGCGAAGCCATTGCCAATGCCGCGGCTGCACACGAGGTCGTTCGCGAAACTGTGGGAGTTGAAGAATTTCTCCGAGCCGTCGAGCGCGTCCACCAGAGCCTCCTGGATCTCTTCAAGGATCACTAATCCTGGTGAGTCATAGCTTTGCTAGAATCACAGCAAGGAGAGTGGACTTCCTTGGCGCGATGGTTTTTCGAACCCGGGCACACAGCCGCAGAATTCTGCGTGCGCCACATGATGGTCACCTACGTCCGCGGGCACTTCAAGAACGTCCACGGACGGCTCAACTTCGATCCTGCAAACCCGCAGCACTCCTCGGTGGAGATCGAGATCGATGCCCGCACGCTGTGGACGGGAGAGCCGGATCGCGACGCACATTTGCGCAGCGCCGACTTCCTGGACGTCGAGCACTACCCGGCCATCACTTTCCGCAGCCGCGAAGTGAACTTGCTCGGTGACCACGACTACTCCGTGCCGGGCGATTTGACCATCCGCGGCGTGAGCCGCCCTTGCAAACTCCGCGTAACCTATCTAGGCCAGTGGCAAACCCCTTGGTGGGAGAGCGGTGTGGACAAGGGGCCTAAGAAGCGTGCCGGTTTCATGGCCACCACGGCCATAAACCGCCACGACTTCGGTGTGAGCTGGAACGCACCGTTGGATCGTGGCGGGATTGTTGTGGGCGATTTGGTCGAAATCACCGTCGATGCGGAGGCCATCCTCGAAACGCCTTA
>DATDNK010000196.1:0-5121 GCA_036518275.1 Candidatus Acidiferrum sp. | reverse complement strand
GAAGACAATTCCATTCAAGGCGCGCAGGGCATCCTCATCAACATTTCCGGCAGCTCCAGCCTCTCGCTGCACGAAGTTCACGAAGCTTCGAGCGTCATCCAGAAAGCCGCGCACGAAAACGCCAACATCATTTTTGGTGCGGTGCAGGACGACACCATGAAGGACTCTGTCAAGATCACCGTGATTGCTGCGGGCTTCAAGGACGCCAACAAGAAAAACGCGCTGCCGAAGCAGTCGTTCCTGCCAAAGACCTGGAAAGCCGGGCGCGAAATCATGGACTCCCCAATGCCGCAGCCTACAAACGTGGTGCAGCAGGTCCAGCACAACGTGCGCGAAGTCAGCCAGGAAGTTCCCGCCGCGGACGACCTGGATGTCCCCACATTCCTGCGCCGCCAAGCCCAAAAAGCTTGATGTGAGGCTATTAACCTAAGCTACTTCGCGCCTGACGATGAAGGCGTTGATGCATTTCGGATCCTAGGTCAGGATTCCGCGTTCCGATAATTCAGTTGGCTAACCCGCCTAACTCGGCGAGCAACACGGTACATTCTCTGCGAATCTAAATCCGGCAGAGAAGTACGGAGGTGGGAGATGAGTCCGCCTTTGCATTACTTTGTCTTAGCCAGAGTCGTCGCTCTGCTCTGTTTGGCCGCGTGCATACCACCGGCGAAAGCCCAGACGCCAGAAGTCATGATTCGAGCCACGGGACACATGGTCCCGGTATGTAAGCTTGCCGATCTCGATTCGAACGTCAGTTTTTTCAATGCCGACACCTATTTCGCTGTGGCTTTCGACCTGCAAAATATTTCCCAAAGTCCATGTGTGCCGCAGCCTAGCGTCTCTTTTCCTCAGTTTGATCTTGAGCAGGTTCAGGAGACAAAGCCGTTCGGCCTTTGCACCGATTGCGAGGACCGCCTTCCGAATGGGCAGTACCGCGTGCATGATCCCGTGGTTCTGAATCCCGGGGACATCGCGCACCAGACTTATCAATGGAAGACGGTGGCGCCGCCTGATACGGTCAAGTGTTTGCGAGTCCGTGCTCTGTTCGCTCCTGTTTTGGTCGTTGCGCCAACACTCTTCAAGCAGGTGTGTTCGGAGATCGCGGTCAGCCGAACGTATGCAGGCGCGTTTGTCCCCCCGGACCTGAAGGACAAACCTCATCTTGACGAAGAGCAGATCGGTGAGGTATTCGCGCTATCTTCCAGCAAGCCTCGCTACTACCAGGATGAAATGTTCACCCTGCACGTCGCCCTCGCAAACCCTGCTTTTGAGCCACTCTCAGGTGACGACGAATGCCCCACGCTTTTCTTGCGCGAAAAGTCGCCTGACGGCAGCACTCGTTTTGATGAAGTGCCGCCGAGCGGATTTAAGACTTGTAAGTCCTTTTCGTGGGGCGCGAACCGGAATGCGGATTGGCAATCCGGCTTCGAAGTGGACTCGGGCGTGCGCAGCAGTTGGGGCGGCATCGGCGAACACAGCTTCGAGCTATTCCAGCCCGTCTCCTCCTCCCTCCAAGGTAGAATCCGGTTCCATGGTTCGAACAAATTCACCGTCCAAATCGACGACCCAGCGGTTATCGCTCGGAAGTGGGATGGAAAGGAGAAGGGCGTCGGCGTTGATGTCACCTTGGACAAGCTCAGTTACCGGCTTGGCGAAAACGTACCGCTTCACATCGCCATCGAGAATTTCGACGCTTCCGTGCCCATCTACGCTACTGACCCCTTATGGGATCCTTATGAGGCCATTGGCATTGAAGTGCGTGACGCCAGAGGTCGGCTCTTGCAGGAGAGCGAAAGATTTTCAACCGCGGCGATTTGGACCGGCCATGGACGCGGTCCCACGCCATTTCTACCCGGTAAACTCGTTACCATAGAGCGCACGCTGGCAAGCCAAGGCTGGCTGCCGAATCGACCCGGAGTTTACTCCGTCGTGGTCACTTGGCGCCCTCTTGATGGTACGAAGTTTGAACCTGGTCCAGGGCTTCCGAGGACTGACGACATCAGAATCTATGCAACGGTTCATGCTGCGGCGACCTTCCGCATCGATGGCGATCCATCTCCGGCGTCCCAATCGCAGCCTTAGCTGGGCCGAATCAAGTGCCCCTACTGCAAGGTGGAACAGCACACGCCTGGGTGATCGATCTTCTGGATTCGGAAGCTGACAGCTCTACACTCAAATCTCGTCCCGCTATCCTACAGATTCCACACAACTTTTTTTCCTCTACTTTGACATTACTTTGTAATACAACCCTTTTCAACGATTGGGCATCATTTTGCCCAGGTGTCTTCTATGTACGGCCACCGTGGGGTACCTCAAAGCCTTCGCGCTACTCTCCTACTCAGGCCTCGTAATTCCCGTAACTCCTTCCGAATCAAATCCTTAGCAGACCCTCACACCTTAACTCCCATAGAATCACATCCTTACGAAAAAACAGGGGGAGGGGGTACGCTCTTTCCTTGTCCTCCATTCTTCCGTATATTCTTCCAAGTTCCGTATGCTGTAAGTCCTTTGTTTACCACTCTTACAAAAACTACCGGGGTGGGGGCCCTATTCTTCCCAAATTGGAACGCCCAGTGCAACTGGTCCCTTCCCACTTTCCATTTTCACTTTTCCATTTTCTCCTGGACACCCAGCACTCGCCGCTTGTCACTTGCCACTGTGTATCGCATCGACCAGTTTGCGGACTTCGGATTCAAAGGCGGCGTAATCGCGGCTGGAGTAGTGGAGGACGGAGCCGAGGCCGGCGTGAAACTCGATGGCCCCGGTCTGCTGGGCGACTTTGGCGAGGTTGGAATGAGTGATGCCGGCACCGGGGACGATGATGATGCGGTACGGTTGCACGGGACTTCCGACGCCGGAGACGCAGTTGCGGGCGGCGGCGACGAGTTCGGCGAGTTTGGCGGCGCCTTGCAGGGCAGTTTTTGCGCCAGCCGAAGTGAGAATTCTGGCGGCGCCGGTTTGGATGACGGCTTCGAGGGCGCGCGCAAGATCGGGAGTTTCGTCGAAGGCGCGGTGAAAGGTTACGGGCAAGGGGCGGGCGAGGTCCACGAGCCTTCGCGTTCGCGCCATGTCAATGCGGTGATTTTTCTTCAAGACTCCCAAAACCACCCCATCTATGCCGCACTCGGTGGCGACAGTGATGGAGCGCTCCATTGCGGTGAACTCGGCGTCGGAGTAGACGAAGTCTCCGGCGCGCGGGCGGATCATGGAATAGACGGGGATGTGCACTTTCTTGCGGACGGCGCGGTGGAGTTCACGGCTCGGCGTCAGTCCGCCGACGGAGAGGTCGGCGCACAGCTCGAGGCGGTCCGCGCCGCCGCGTTCGGCGGCGAGGGCTTTTTCGAGGCTGTCGACGCTGATTTCGAGGAGGTATTTGTGTGGCATGGTTCGTCGTGTCGAAGAAGAAGTGAAACACGAGGAAGGCTGCGAAGGGAAGCAAGTTGTAAGTTCTAAGTTTTATGTCTTAAGTAAAGAAAAGAGAGGAAAAGAAAGCGAAGAGAGATTCATCGAGCAAAAACCGCTCGATGCGGCAGAGTACCTCGGCTGCGCGGGCCGACGCGTTCGCCCCCTACGAAAGCAAGCAGGAGCGGACCGGAAGGAAAAAGTCGGCCCGGTTCACTCGGAAGGACAGTTGGATGCTTGGCTGGCAGCGGCGGGCGAAGTCAAGAAAAGCGGCAGCAGGGCTGCCGCACTCCAAATGGGCGGGGCAAGCCCCGCCTCTACAATATATTTCTCGAAGCGGATTCGGGCAGGGCCTTTACGGGGCAAACAACCCCCGCCTACAACATGATTCGCGATGCAGATTCGGGCGTGGACATAGCCTGAGCCTGCTATGCCAAATCCGAACGGGCACGGCATGCCGTGCCCCTACAACGTGTTGAGACGATGCAGATGGGTGAGAGGGGTGTGCGACCAGTTCCAGAAGATGCCGAGGGCGGCGGCGAGGTTCCAGCCCCAGAGAAACAGGCGCATTTCTTTCGGGCGATACGCGCGATCGCGCCAAAACAGAGTTGCATCCAGAACAAACCAAACGGCGCCAAGCGCGAGGAATCCCGTAACGATCCAATCGGCAAAAGAAGTTCGCACCAGCAGGGTTTCGATGCAAAGAAATCCGGCGATCAAGAATTTTGCGGGGACGCGGCCGATCACAGTGGCCGTGGTTTGCCGCCCGCTCAAGCGGTCGGGTTCGATGTCCATGACTTCGCCGAAGACGTGCGAGTGCATGGCGAAGAGGGCGCCAAAGAGAAACGTTTGCAGGGGAAGTTGCGGCAACTGGTTCAGCCAACTGCTTAGGACGAACACGAGCAAGTAGCTCGCTTGAATCAGCACATCGAAAGGCGGATGGCCTTTCCAGCCGAAGCGCGGCGCGTTATAAAGCCCGACTGCCAAGAGCAGAACCGCATACCACCACAGGATTCGTGGACCGAGGAGCCAATAGAACGCGGCCAGGAAAGGAAGCTGCGCGAGGACAATTTGCCATTTCAAGGCGGCAAGCTGCTCGCGCGCGCCGCGCGAACCAAACATGTAGGTTCCTTTTCGCGGATTCAGCTGATCGGCTTCGGCGTCGGCCAGGTCGTTGACGCCATAGAGCAGCAAGCCCAGGGGAAACAGCACGAAGACCAGTCCGAGCCAGAGCCGGCCCGAATGGGCGAAGTCCGCGCGGCCAAGCGGCAGAAGATAGAACAGCGCGGTGGTGCTCCAAAGCCCTGGCCGGGAGACCTGAACGAGGAACCTGGCGTCCGCTCGCAGGTCGCGCTGCTTCACGAAGCTGCCCATCGCTGCACTGGTTTCTGTCATTGACCCCGAAGCCCCCGCCGGCGCGAATTTTGAGGATGCTCCTTCGGGCGAAAGCTGTGATAGGCTTGCCACCGAAGAATCCAGATTGTACCCGGATTCGTGTCCGCGTTTCGGCCCGCGTTGGGAAAAAACTTCCGCAAGGAGGTCCGGTATGAGACTTCATTTTCTTCGCGTCTTTCTCCCGGCGATGCTTCTGACTGGATTGCTGGTGTCGTGCGCGCCGCCTTACCACGAGAAAGATGAGCGTTACGTTTTTGTGGCTTTCAATACGAGCCTGCCGTATTGGCAGGAAGCCGCGGCGGGCTTGGAAGATTCCGCCAAGCAATT
>DATDNK010000195.1:0-5215 GCA_036518275.1 Candidatus Acidiferrum sp. | reverse complement strand
ATGGATCGAGCTGTCACCGCGCTATACGAGCCAGGTTCAACATTCAAGTTAATCACTCTGGCAGCAGCTTTCGATCAGGGCATCGTTCGTCCGGAAGAAATCTTCGATTGCGAGAATGGCGCCGTGTACATCGCAGGCCATCGCATTCGCGACCACAAGCCTTTCGGTTTGCTGACCGTTTCCGACATCCTGGTGAAGTCGAGCGACGTAGGCGCCATCAAAATTGCGCTGCGGCTAGGAGCCCCGAAATTTTACGACTACATTCGCGCCTTCGGTTTCGGCCAACTCACCGGCGTGGATTTGCCCGGAGAGAGCAAAGGTCTGGTGCGGCGGCTGGAGAATTGGTCGGCCATTTCCATCGGATCGATTTCCATGGGGCAAGAAGTCGGCGTCACGCCCATCCAGCTCATCAGCGCGGTTTCGGCCATTGCGAACGGGGGAATGCTTTATAGACCACGCGTTGTGGAGCAGTTGCGTCGTGACAATCAAGTCTTGCCCGCTACAGGCCCGTTAGCACCCACCGAGCCAAAGCGTGTGATTCGTCCTGAGACGGCCGCGACGCTTCGTCGCTTGATGGAAGGCGTAATCTTGAACGGTACGGGGCCGCTAGCCCACCTGGATGGCTGGACGGCCGCTGGCAAAACCGGCTCAGCACAAAAGATCGATCCCGCCACGGGCCGTTACTCCCACACTCAACTGATTGCTTCTTTCACAGGCTTTGCGCCCATCAGCAACCCCGCTGTGACCATCCTCGTGTCGCTGGATTCGCCGGTGGGGCAGCACGAGGGTGGGCAAGTCGCAGCGCCCGTTTTCAAACGCATCGCGGAACAAGTGTTGCCCTATCTGGATGTTCCTCGCGACGTGCCCCTCGAGCCCCGCTTGATTCAAGTTGCCTACAAGAACGGAAATGCATCAAACTTAGCAGCGCTCTCGGACTTCACTCCAACTGATTTTACTGCCCAACCCGACCTTCCCCCAGCCGAGTCCTCGGGGACCAATGAGAGGAGCGCAAAAGACCAGGCGCCTGCGGTGACCGTCGCCGTCGACGAAGGGGGCGACATTCCCATCCCGGACTTCTCAGGGGAGACGATGCGGGAAGTAACGGAGACATGTTTGAAGTTGGGCCTCGATCCCTTTTTGGTTGGCAGCGGTCTTGCAGTAAGTCAGGCACCGGCGGCGGGAATAAAGCTTCGGCGCGGCGCAAAACTGACGGTGCAATTCGGAGCACCAGCGGAAAAGATCGCCCGGCCGAAACGGAAGCGCAGGCATTAGGATGAAGATGACACTCAGCCCTGAACAACAGGTGAAAGCCACTACCACGACCGAGCGGGACGTGCCTCTGAAACACTCTGTCCAAGTCGCAGGAACCAAGACTGGAAAGCAATTGAGCGTACTCCTTCGTGGCGCCGAGGCCACGCTGCCAGATTCCGCCGATCGCATCGAGATTCAACAGGTCACCTGCGATTCGCGCAAAGTGCAGAAAGGCGCTCTGTTCTTTGCCTTGCACGGTGCAAGAGCGGATGGCAATGCGTTCATTGAAGATGCCGTGAAACGCGGAGCCGCGGCCGTTGTCAGCGAAGAGCAGGCGCCTGAAAAGCTTTTTGGGCAAACGGCCTGGGTTCAAGTCCGCGACGCACGAAAAGCGCTCGCAATCACAGCAGCGAACTTCTTCGAGCACCCGGCAAATTCCCTTCAACTCGTAGCAATCACCGGAACGAACGGAAAAACGACCACTACTTCGTTGGTGGACGCAATCATCAAAGCCTCCGGAGCCAAAACAGGTTTGTTTGGAACCATCGCCTACCACACACCGCTGGGTGACTATCCCGCCCCGAACACGACACCCGAATCCGTGGACCTGCAAGGATTCTTTGCCGAGATTCGCGATGCCGGAGGCAAGTACGCAGTGCTGGAAGCGAGTTCGCATTCGCTTTCGATGGACCGGCTGTGGGGTTGCCATTTTCAAGCGGCGGCCTTCACGAACCTGACCCGCGAGCATATGGATTATCACAAGACGTTCGAGGACTACTTCGCTGCAAAACGCAGGCTCTTTGAAGGCACGGGCGCGGGCGCGCCGGAAGTGGCCGTCCTGAATACCGACGATGGCTACGGCAAGCAATTGGCCGGCCTCGCAAAAAGCACCGTGACTTACGGTCTCGAATCGGACGCCGACATCACCACAAGGAAATTTCACCTGAGTTTCGAAGGCTTGCATTTCACAGCGCAAACGCCCAACGGCAAGCTGGAAGTGACTTCGCGGCTCGTCGGTCGCATCAACGTGTACAACTTGCTCGCTGCGATTGGCGCTGCCCAGGCACTCGGCCTCTCGAATGAAGTCATCGAGAAAGGCATCCGCGATCTGGAGAGCGTTTCAGGTCGCTTCCAGCGTGTACATCAAGGCCAGCCATTTCTCGTGATTGTGGACTACGCGCACACGGATGATGCGCTCGAAAATCTCATTCGCACCGCGCGCGAACTAAATCCCAAGGGCCGCATCATCACGCTTTTCGGCTGCGGGGGACTCAAAGACCGCACTAAGCGCCCGGTCATGGGGGAAGTCGCCGGACGGCTCAGCGACCTTACGATTCTCTCGAGCGACAATCCACGCACCGAGGATCCGCTGAAAATCATCAGCGACATCGTGGTCGGTCTCCAAAAAACGAATGGAAAATATTTGATCGAGCCTGACCGCGAAAAAGCCATCGGCATGGCCATGGATGAAGCGCGTGCGAGCGACATTGTGGTGCTGGCCGGAAAGGGCCACGAAAGTTATCAGATTCTCGCGGACCGCACGCTCGAATTTGACGATCGCGATATGGCGCGGCGCGCTCTTCGCGAACGTGGTTTTGAAGGGGCGAAAGACGGCTCAGGGTTTGGCACCTAGCGCGCTCGTATTAGTGCAATAACGAGGGCGCTCGGGCCCGCAGTTGGGCAGCCAATAACGGACCTCTCTTCAAGGAGGAGCCCTCAAAACGTTGAAAACCGAACGAGCCGTGGGGTACTGGGCCGGATACTGGAATAAGACCAACCCTTTGAGGAACTTATGCGGTGGACGATTGCACAGGTGGCTGGCGCTTTGGGTTCTCGGCAGGGAGCGGGGCTCGACCCCCTGGCCCGGTTGGCCGGTGTGTCGATTGATTCTCGCACGGTACGTGCCGGAGAACTGTTCGTGGCCATCCACGGACCGCGTCACGACGGACACGATCACGTGGCCAGTGCGCTGGAGCTCGGCGCTAGCGCCGCCGTCGTGGCGCAAGGCAGGATCCCGCAATTTGCAGGCTGGGTGGGCGACCGCTGCATTCCCGTGGCGGACACTTTCGAGGCCCTCAAGCAACTGGCTCGCGCCGTTCGCGAAGCGTGGGGCGGGAAAATTGCCGGCGTCACCGGTTCCGTTGGTAAGACCACCACGAAGGAAATTCTGGCGGCCTTGCTGGGCGCGAAGCTGCGGGTCCTGAAATCCGAAGGAAATTTGAATAACGAGTACGGCCTGCCGTTGACGCTGTTTCGGTTGGAGGAAACGCACCAAGCGGCCGTGCTGGAGATGGGAATGTCGCGGCGCGGCGAACTTTCGCGCCTGGCGGCAATTGCGCGGCCCGACGTCGGGGTTGTTACACGCGTTTCTCCTGCGCATTTGGAATTTTTCTCTTCCGTGGATGAAATTGCACTGGCCAAGCGCGAATTGATCGAAGGACTGAACGGCCGCGGTTCCACGGCGGTGTTAAACGCCGACGATCCGCGCGTAGCCGCGTTTGGGCCTTACGCACCGGGTCGCGTACTGACGTACGGCATCGAGAAGCAGGCATTCTTCATGGCCGCAGAAATCGAGGACCGCGGCGCTTTGGGCTCGGCTTTTGATTACCTGAGTCCCGAAGGACGCGTCCGGCTGGAGCTAGCGGTTCCCGGACGCCATGCCATTGCCAATGCGCTTGCGGCGCTAGCGGCAGCAAGCGTTTGGGGAATCGGCGCTGCCGAAGCGCAAAGTGTCTTCAACACATTGCATGCGCCCGCGATGCGTGGAGAACTTTTGCGATTTTCCAATGGAGCGGCGCTCATCAACGACAGCTACAACTCAAGCCCGGCAGCGCTCCAGGCAATGACCGAATTGCTCGCGGCCACGCCCAATTTTCAGCGTCGCATTCTTGTTGCCGGCGAAATGCGCGAACTGGGCCACGCCTCACCAGACCTGCACCGCGAAGCAGGCCAGTTCGCCGCGAAAACCGGCAGAGTGGATTGGGTCATCGGTGTGGCCGGTGACGCTTCGCGAATTGTGGAAGGCGCGGTAGGCGCAGGCCTGCCTCGCAATCACACCATGTTTTTTGAAACACCGCAGCAAGCCGCCGAATTCCTCGAGACCCTGGTTTCTCCGGGCGATTTGTTGCTCGTGAAAGGCTCGCGCGGAGTAAAGATGGAACAAATTGTTGATGCACTGATTGCCCGCCACGCTGCGCCCGGGGAGTATTCGCGTCAGGAGGTTCGGCACTAGAATGCTTTATTACCTCCTCGTCGAAGTCTTGCGGCGCTATTTCAGCCCGCTCAACGTTTTTCGCTACATCACGGTCCGAACTGTTTACGCGAGTTTGACCGCGATGTTCCTGGCGCTCGTCTTTGGTCCCTGGCTGATTCGGCGTTTGCGAGAGCTCCAGATTGGCCAATTCATCCGCGAAGAAGGTCCCCAGCAGCACCAGAAAAAAGCGGGAACGCCGACGATGGGTGGCGTGCTCATCGTGTTGTCCACGGCGATTCCCTCGTTGCTCTGGGCCGATCTGACGAATCCCTTCATTTTGATTGCGCTTTTCGCCCTGGCCGGCTTCGCGATTATCGGCTTCATTGACGATTACGCAAAAGTCTCGAAGCAGCAGAACCTGGGCCTCACCGCCAAGAAAAAAATCTATTTTCAAGTTATCGTTAGCCTCGTGGTGGGCGGTTCATTGCTGGTGCTCTTGACTCGCAAGGTCTATACGACGCAGCTGGTGATTCCTTTTGCGAAGCGCTTTCATCCGGATCTCGTGATTCATTCCCTGATGAACACGCCGTATTGGTGGCCGCTCGCCTTTATCCCGTTTCTCATCTTCGTTTGCCTGGTGATTGTCGGTTCCTCGAACGCTGTGAATCTCACGGACGGCCTCGACGGCCTCGCCATCGGCTGCACCGTCATCGCTGCGGGCGCGCTTACCGTACTCACCTACGTCAGCAGCAACTTTCGCTGGGCCGCGTA
>DATDNK010000194.1:0-4421 GCA_036518275.1 Candidatus Acidiferrum sp. | reverse complement strand
TTCCCGGAACCCCCGCCGGATCTCTTGCCAAACAGCAGGAATTTCTTGTGGCCTTTCTTCTGCTTGTTGACTTCGGGTGTGGCGCTTACTTCCTGAATCTCCGAACTTCCACCGCCCGCGATGTCCTGGTAGCCGGGCTTGATAATGACGTAGCTTTGCTCGCGCAGCGTCTTGAGATAGGCGCGCATGGCCGGCTCCATGCGCCCGCTGTACAGTTTCTCCATGATTTCATTTCTGACTTTGTCGAGCGACTGTTGGCCTTCGTCATAGTGCTCCAGCACCTGGAGAATCAGATACCCTTGTTTGGTCTCCAGGACGTCCGTGAGCTGATTCCTTTTCATGGCGAACACTTTGTCTTCAAGCTCCTTGGCGAGTTCGCCGCGCTTATACATGCCGAGATAGCCGCCTTGATCTTTCGTGCTGCTGTCGGAGTAGCGCTTGGCAATTTCTCCAAAGTCTTCCCCGTCCTGAACACGCTTGAGCGCCGTCTCCGCCTTCTTCTTCAGCGCAGGCAAATCATCCGCGCTCTTCCCCTGCGTGTTGACTTGAATTTCGCGCAAAGCCACCTGCTCCGGACGCACAAATTCCGCTTTATGCGCTTCGTAATACTTTTGCACTTCGTCGTCGCTGATGTTGATGTGCGATCCGACTTCCTGACCGATCACTTTCTGTGTTAGCAAGTGGTTGCGGATGTTGTTCTTGAAGTCTTCCCAGTTCATACCCTCGGAAGTGACGGCCTTCTCCAGCGCCTCCATGCTGTCCAATTTATTCTGGATGCGAATCTGGTCGAGCTGTTTGATCACATCGGCTTCGACGCTGACGCCCATATCTTTTCCGCGCTGGACGAGCAGCGATTGGTCGATCAGGTCGCGCAGCGTATTTTTCTGGCGGTCCTCAACGTTGGCTTGCAACTGCTCCGCCGTGCAGCGGCCCTGGCACTCCTGTTTGGCATCCTCTTCGGCGCTCTGGCGCGCCTTTTCGTATTCGGTAAGAGTGATGATTTCATTGTTGACGCGCGCGATGATCTCCTCGATGGTCTTGCCGGCGTTCGGGTCCACCGGCTGCGTCCCCGTCGCGCCTTTAAGTTTCTGCACGGGAGCGGCGGGCTTCGCCGGAGCCGCAGCGGCAGGCGGCGGTGCCTGAGAGCTGGATTCGGGTTTCTCTTGTGCAGTGAGCGGCAACGCTGCACAGGCACAAAAAACCGCAAATAGAAATAGTTTTCGCATCAATATCCTCACGTGACGAGTTTAGCTCTGCCCTTGAAGGCCGAGCAATACGTTTCTCAAAACTGACGGGACCGGCTCACCGCGCTTCAATTCAATCCACAAGACGCCGCTCGGATCGGGTTTGATACCTGCCCGCGAGCGCACCACGCTCACCAGCCTGGCCGGATCAAGCGTCGTCTCGGGGTGGAAGCGCACCGCAATGCGGCTGCCCTGGCGCTCGACCGCGGAAATTCGCAGGCGCTCACACATGGATTTGAGCACGGCATAGTCCAAAAGGTTTTCCACGGGGGTCGGGGGAACGCCGAACCGGTCTTCCAGCTCTTTACGGACGTCCTGCTTCTCCTCTTCCGTGGCAATCGTGGAGATCCGTTTGTACGTGCGGAGGCGTAGGTTTTCGCTGGGGATGTAATCCTGTGGGATGCGCACATCCAAGCCGAGATTGAGGGTCGTGCGCAAATCCGGGGCCGCTTCTTCGCCTTTGAGTTTGGCTACAGCCCGCTCCAGCATCTGACAATACATGTCAAAGCCGATGGCTTCGATATGGCCGTGCTGCTGGCGACCGAGCATGTTGCCGGCGCCGCGCAGCTCCAGGTCCAGCGCGGCAATACGAAACCCTGCGCCCAGCTCGCTGAATTCTTTCATCGCCGCGAGGCGCTTGCGCGCAATGTCGGAAAGTGTGGTTTCCGGCGGAACCAGAAGATAGGCATAAGCGCGTTGACTCGAGCGCCCGACGCGACCGCGCAACTGGTAGAGCTCCGCCAGGCCGAGCCGATCGGCGCGATTGATCAGGATGGTGTTGGCGCGCGGAATGTCCAGGCCGTTTTCCACGATGGTTGTCGCAACCAAAACGTCGGCTTCGTCACGAATGAATTTCAGCATCACGTTTTCCAAGTCTTTTTCGCCCATTTGCCCGTGACCAACTACGACTCGCGCCTTGGGTACCAGCTTCTGCACCATCGAGCCGAGCGAATAGATGGATTCCACGCGATTGTGAATGAAATAAACCTGGCCGTCGCGAGCCATTTCATTCTCGATGGCGCTGCGAACGAGTTCTTCCCGAAAGGGCGCGACCACCGTTTGAATCGCCAGACGGTCGCGCGGCGGCGTTTCGATCAGCGACATGTCGCGCAGCCCCACCAGCGACATGTGCAGCGTGCGAGGAATCGGCGTCGCGGAGAGGGCCAGCGCGTCAACGTTTTTGCGCATCTCCTTCAAACGCTCTTTGTGAGCCACGCCGAAGCGCTGCTCTTCATCCACAACAAGCAGGCCGAGGTCGGCAAACTTCACGTCTTTCGAAAGCAGGCGATGCGTACCGATGACGATGTCCACTTTCCCAGCTTCGAGGTCTGCAAGCACTTTCTTTTGTTCCGCCGCGCTCCGAAAACGACTGAGCAGTTCAATGCGCGCGGGAAAAGCGGCGAACCGTTTCTTGAACGTTTCAAAGTGCTGGAATGTAAGGACGGTGGTAGGCGCCAGAACAGCCACTTGTTTATTGTCCATGACCACCTTGAACGCTGCGCGCATCGCCACTTCGGTCTTGCCGTAGCCCACGTCACCGCAAAGGAGCCGATCCATCGGTTCGCCGCGCTCCATGTCCTTCTTAATGTCGGTGATCGCCGTGATCTGATCAGGGGTTTCTTCGAATTCGAACGCATCCTCAAATTCGCGCTGGAAATTCCCGTCGGGAGAAAACGCAAATCCCGGCGTGGTCTTGCGCTGTGCATAAAGCGCGAGAAGCTGATCGGCCATGTCTTCGAGCGACTTCCGCACACGCGTCTTACGCGTGTTCCAGGCCGTGCCGCCCAGTCTGTCGAGCGGGGGATGCGCGCCTTCCAGCACCCGGTAGCTCTGCACCAAATCCATGCGCTCGAGTGGAACGTAAAGCCGCGCGTCTTCGGCGTAGCGCAACAGCATGAATTCGCCACGATGGCCGTCCGACTCGATCTGACGAAGTCCTTCGAATTGCCCAATGCCGTGGTCCACGTGAACGACAAAGTCGCCCTGTTTTAGTTCCGCAAAATCGCTGAAAAAGCCCGACGTGCGGATTTTGTGGCTCGGCCGCTCGACTGTCGGCGTCACATCGAAGAGGTCCGCGTGCCCGTAAATGGTGAGATTTGCTTCGGGAAATGTCACACCTTCGGCAAACGGCGCGCGAATCAGCAGCATCCCTGCAGATTCTTGCGCACCTTCGGCCGTGAAACCGGCTGCGGCTTCTGCTGATTCGCCGAGCACGTAGGGCACTTCGTACTCGCGGCAGATGTCGGCAAACCGTTCGATTTCGCCCGTGCTGGCGGCAGTCAGAAACACGCGTCCCCCGGAAGCTAGCTGTGCTTTGACGTCGCCCATGCAGGCGACTACGTCTCCATGAAAGCGGGCACTGGGGCGGGACGAAATTTCAAACTGCGGAGAGGTTCCGATGCCCAGCGCGAGCTGCTCCAAATGAATTTGCGAGGTTTTGCCAAGCGCGGCAGCAACTTGCTCTTCGGTCCAAAAGTAGTGGCTCGCCGAGGGCGAATTGGCGCGGCCGTGGCGCTCGTACACTTCCGTGGCGGCAGCCAGATGTCGCTGGGCGGCTTCGCGCAAAGCTTGCGGTTCATCAAGAAGAACAATGGGCCGCAACGAGCTTTCGGACAATTCAAAAAGAGAAGCAGTGCCTGCCTCACCAGAAGGCCCAAACGCGCAGGCGGATTCCCAATTCACGGAATCTTCCGCATTCAGATTTGCGACAGCAGGCACAGCCCATTCTGTCAATGGCAACAGTGTCGTTCGAACGACCGGGGCAATCGACCGCTGCGTTCGCGGGTCAAATTCGCGCACCGATTCAACCGTGTCGCCCAGCAATTCGATACGAACGGGACGCGGGGCCTCCGGCGAAAACACATCAATGATGCCCCCACGCACGGCGAATTGCCCCGGCAGCTCCACCATTTCCGTGCGCGTATAGCCCACCGAACCGAGATGCGTAATCAATTCCTCATGGCCGATTTCCGTGTCCTTGGCCAGCGTTTTCGTCAGGTATAAATAAGCCGCCGGATCCTGATACCGCCACAGCGCTGCAGCCATCGGTGCAATCACTAGCGAAATTTGCCCATCCACCAATCGAAATAGTGTCGTGGCACGCCGCTCGAGAATGTCCGCGTGCGGGCTTTGCGATTCCCAGGGCAGGCGGTCAAACGATGGAAGTGTCGCGACATT
>DATDNK010000193.1:0-4820 GCA_036518275.1 Candidatus Acidiferrum sp. | reverse complement strand
GCGTTGGCTCGTTATGCGGTTGATCAAAAATTTCACCACGTATTGGAGGAAGCCCGCAGGAGCTGCGAACCTTTTCGGGTTGGAAGCGGCGCGGCCCGGTTCGTTGTTGCGCAAATCAATCATCGCGATGCCTATTTTCTGAGTGATGAGCAGCACCATTCCCGCATCGACATGGTGCTATTGAGCAGCATCGGCGAGAGCGTTGCGAATGAGGTGGAGGACAAGCAAAGATTGGCGTTCAAGAAACGCCTCGACGAAGAATTGAGGAATAGGAAGGATGACCGGCGATTTACTGGGGACGGCTGGGAAATCGAGCCGGAGGAGCTCAAGTCTTGGGCGGCCTAGACGGAAGGTCCTGGAAAGTCCACGGCTCTGTTTGTTGAAGGATATCGTTCGAGTTTCTTGGCTGACAATCCAGACATGACTTGATCCACGAGGAATGCCCGCCAGCTTGAACAGGGAACCCAGGGCCGTAGCATAACAGATGAATACTGCGACGCAGTAGACACACCTCCATCAAGCAGCTTGAAACAAGCGGACTAATGGCGCCATGGAGAACCGGATCCAGATCGGCAGTGAGCCGTTGGGAAAGGCGCTGGGCCCATTTCTGAGCGCCTATGCTACTACCGCTGAAAAAATCGGCGCCGTACAAGCAGCGCTGCAAGGTGCAGCCGGGAGATTCTGGCGCGAGGAACTGGGAAAATGGACGGTTCGCATGGTGCCTCTCGAACTTCTAGTCCCCGAGGTGCACCAACGGTGGCGCCCGCTGGTGCATGAAGCGATGCTGTTTGTAGTGTCCCGATTGTCGGCCTCACGGCTAGCTCCCAAGATTGTTGAACAGATAGGACTCGCTCCAGACACGCCTCCTGAAGCGCGGTTGTTGCGATTCATTTCGAGAGTACCCGGACTGCAGAAAATTGGCCAAGTGCTGGCGCGAAATCGCGACCTCGATCCGCGGCTTCGGCGCGCTCTCGTCAAACTTGAAAACGGTATCTCTGACATGAGCATTGACGAGTTAGGCGCCATCGTCAACAAAGAGCTGAAGTCAGAGATCAGGGCTTATGAGATCAAGATCAAACCAACCATTCTTTCCGAGGCGAGTGTCAGCGCGGTGGTAGGGTTCACGTGGCGGAACCCCGAAACCGGACGGCGAGAGCGAGGCGTGTTCAAAGTCCTCAAACCACACATTCCGAGTTGCTATGCCGAGGATATGAAGATTCTCCGTCAGCTTGCGCAACATCTCGCGCGCAAGCACGGATCAGCGGGCACGCATCTGGGTGGTTTCGCGGAGACACTCACAGAAATCCGGTTGTTGCTGGAGCGAGAAGTGGATTTTCGGCGCGAGCAGGCGACCCTAGCCAACGCTTTAGAAGAGTATCGCTCGATACGCGGCGTGCGCGTGCCACGATTGATTCCACTGCTCTCGACGAACACAATCACTGCGCTTAGCTTCGAGAGTGGAAAGAAAGTCACGGAAGTTCGCATGCAGGCCGCGAAACGAGGGGCGAGGGTCGCGGAGAGACTGGCAGAAGCGATGCTTGCGGTTCCCGCGTTCTCAAAAGATAAGGAAGCGATCTTTCATGCCGATCCACACGCGGGCAATGTGTTGTACGACAAACGGCCCGATGAACTAGTGATCTTGGACTGGGCGCTAACAGAGCGTCTCACGCGGGAGCAACGCCGAAACGTGGTGATGATGGTGTTCATGCTGATGCTGCGCGACGCAGATGGTACGATGAGCGCGATCGAGAAACTGTGCCAAGTGAGGGCCAGCGAGAAGGAGAAAGAAGCGCAAATTGTCCGCAAGCACGTGGATCGCGCGTTGGACGACCTGCCGTTGAAGGAACTGCCCGGTCCCATGGATGCCATGCGGCTGTTGGACGGAATAGCGCTGGACGGAATTCGCTTTCCGGCTGCGCTACTCATGTTCCGCAAAGCTTTCTTCACCTTGGAAGGAGTCGTGGAAGATATCGCGGGATCTCACGTCCGTCTGGATTCTGTGATAGCCCGCTATTTCCTGGCCCACTGGAAGGACGCTGTTACGAGTTTCCTGTCGCTGCTTTCGCCGCGAGACTGGATGGCGATCGAATGGAGTGCCCTGACATTTACGTCGCGCCTATGCGCCCGGGCGCTGTTTCGTCCGTGGTACTGGCTCCCAGGGCTGCTGCCAAAGGCCGACGCCGCATAGCAAGCCAAGGGCGTCCAGGTTTGCGCGAATGGCTCCCTCTAAAGACTGAGACGACCTCGAACCCGGCTAAAGGAGCGGAACGAATCGGGTTCCACTTATCGAGTGACGCGTTTACGTTTGGTGCCGCGGCGCGGAGTTTTGTGCGCGGTCTTTTCGCCCTTCGGCAAGCGGGACTGGAGTTCTTCCACGCGACGGCGGAGTTCTTCAACTTCACCGGCGTGAGACGCTGTAGTTTGCAGGGTGTGCCCCGAGAGAAGGTTGCGCACAAACTCCAAGGGGCTGGCAACAGCATTCTTTGCATCCGAGAGCCGAGTACGAACGGAGTCCTGAGCCTTCTTGTAGAGATCGAGCGTGCTATTCAAATACCAAGTCAGGAACTCGTGAGTGGCCTTGTCAGAAGCCCTGACCAACTGAGTTAAAAGCTGGAGAGGCAACGCAACTTCTCGTTCGCGGGCGTCTTCGACGATGATTTGCGTAAGGATAACGTGAGTGAGGTCTTTACCGGACCGAGCGTCCACCACACGAACGTCGATGCCATCGCGGACCATATGGGCGATGTCTTCGAGCTTCACGTAGCGGCTGGCTCCGGTGTCGTAGAGGCGGCGGTCGCTGTATTTGCGGATGAGGACTTCAGGGTTGTTCACGGGCCCCTCCTGTCCGGGGCAATCCAAAGAAGTTCAAAAAAAGAGCTTGACACGGCGCTGCAGTAAAAGTACAGTGGTCTTGGATACTGCAGTGCAGTATACCGAAACACGAGAGGAGAATCCATCATGACGGCGAGAGAGAAGAAGGCGCCGCAAACGGCCTCGCCCGGAGGTTTGCTGACGGGCTGGGCTCGTCAAGGCGTGGAGAGCTTTGTAGCCGCACAAAAGATCCTGCTGGATCTGGCGGCGCAGGAGAACGCGTTGCTAATCGGGATGGTGCGGGAGCAGTTTGGCAAGGGAGGCTACCGGCCCGGGGTTTCGCTGGCCGGAATTGCCGAGAAGGGTGTGAAGAATCTGTCCACGGCGGGGAAAATCCTGCTGGACTTGGCCGCCGCTGAAACCGCGCTGACGGTGGACGGCGTGAAGGAAGGCCTGCGTCTTCCGTTGGCAGCGGGAGCGCTAGCCGATGTTCTACGGCATAGAGTGGACACTTTTGTTGAAATGCAGAAGCACCTATTGGATGCGGCGGCGGAGCAAGCGCACGTGGTCGCCGAATCCTACCGCGAAGGCGAAGGCGTGCTGGCAGCAGCGAATGTAGCGGAGCTGGCACGGCGCGGGATCGAAGGCTTCGTGGAGAGTGAGAAGAAGTTCTTGGATCTTGCCGCGCAAGAAGTAAGCAACGCTACGAAGGGCGGCAAGAAGCCTGCCAAGCCGCCGCGGGCACGGATGGAAATACTGACAGAGGTGGCGAAGGAAGGAGCCGAAAAGTACATCGAGACTCAGAAAAAGCTTCTGGACCTGGCCATCGAGCAGTTGGAAGCAGCGGCCAAAGGCGGAGAGCACAAGGAAGCGCCACGAAAGGAAATGCAGCCGTCCTGGGGTGAACTGACGGAAAAGAGCGTGAAGAACCTCGTGACTGCCGAGAAGTCGCTGTTGGATTTGGCAATGAAGCCAATGAAGAAGCTAGGAAGAGAAGAAGGCCGGCGGCCGCGGCACAGAACGCACCGTGGAGAGAAAGAAACCGCCGGTGCGAAAGAAGCAGTAGCCGTAGTGGCCTGACCCGGAGGAATGCAGCCGAATTGGAGCCGGGTCCATCCCGACCGGACCGCTCATGCCGATCCTTCCCCGAAGGGGGAAGGATCGGCAGCAGCACAACGAGACTTATTCATAACCCTGCAGGCACATGTATCTTGCGTCGCGCAGCATGTCGGGTAGACTTATATGCGAATGAGAGCTCGTCGCCGCCCGCCGCGAAAACACCAGGAACCTAAGGCGCTTTCATTGCCAGTCTGGCAGGAGTCGCTGGCGGGAATCGAGTTAGCTTTTCTGCAAGTTTCACCCATCTACTGGGGATATGGTATCCCGCACGGAGACGGATCGCCGGTGGTGCTTGTTCCCGGCTTTCTTGGCACGGATCTTTACCTCACGCAGTTCGCGATTTGGTTGCGGCGAATCGGCTATAGGACGTTTTATTCCGGAATTCGCCTGAACGCAGACTGTCCCAATTTGCTGATCGAGCGAGACCTGCATGATGCGATCGCCCAGGCCAATAAGTCTAGCCAGAGCAAGATCCATCTCATAGGCCACAGCCTCGGCGGCGCGCTGGCTCGCGCGGCGGCTGCGCAAATACCGGAACGGGTCGCCTCGGTAATCACGCTTGGTTCACCGATCCGGGGCCTTACGGCTCATGCGTCCGTGATGGCTGCTGCGGAGTTAGTAAGAAGGCAGATCCTCGAGCGGCATGGCCGGGGCGTGCTGCCAAACTGCTACACGGCGCAGTGCACCTGTAATTTCCTGGAGTCGTTGAAGGGAGAGTTCCCCAAATCAGTCAGGCAGACGGCTATTTATACGAAGATGGATGGGCTGCTGGACTGGCGTGTGTGCCGAACCGGTGACCCGAACGTCGACGTAGAGGTTTCTGCCACGCATATCGGCATGGTATTCAGCCCACTGGTGTATAGCGTGGTGGCTCACAGGCTTGCGGGCAA
>DATDNK010000192.1:0-4782 GCA_036518275.1 Candidatus Acidiferrum sp. | reverse complement strand
AGCGCTTGTTGGTTGGTCAGTGGCAAGTCGCGTCTTCTTCCCCTGAAAGAGGGCTCAGCGGTGCTGCGGCCCTACAAATTTCACAAATGCGCCGGGGACGCGCTAAAGCGCGCCCCTACAGCTTCACGGCTTCGGACTTTGAGGCGGCCCAGTGAATCGCGTTCGCTTTTGCGATTAGGCCCAGTTTCGCCGCGTGGTCGAAATACAATTCCAGGCCGCGGCGGTTTTCGGCGTCGAGCGAAAAATCGATGCTGTCGCGCAAATACGTTTCGAGCGCGCGCTGCGGCAATTCCAAATCCTGCGCAGCTTCGTAGCTGATTTCGCCGAGGTGGGCGAGCCCGAAGTCGCGAGACGCCAGAAAATCCGCGGTGAGTTCCGCCGTGGCCAATTCTCGGCGCACGGCCCAGACGGCGAGAACAGCGGGCAATCCGGTCAGCGCGCGCCACTCGGCGACCACGTCGTACAGGTAAAGCAATTCGGAGCTGGTGATGCCGAGGGTGGCTGGTTGGCAAACCGATTGACCAGGCGCGCCCGGCCAACTGTCTTTCTCGATGCCCAGCGAGATACGGAGCGCGGGATCGCCGATCAAGAGCGCGGCGTCGGCCTTGTGCAGCATTTCCGGCAAGTCTGGCAGCGCTTCGGCGAATTGCGGCGCGATGCGCCACTTCTCCGCGCACAGAATGCGCGTCAAGGCCTGAGTGCTGCGGGAGCTGCTGTCCAGCGCAAAGGTCTTCGCATGCTCGATGGGCTTTTTGGCCACGATGAGCAAGCTGCGCACCTGGTTTTTCGACGCGATGGCCATGTCCGGCAAAATCGCCAGGCCGGGAATGCGCTGGTATTCGATGGCCGGGATGATTGCCACGTCCGCGCGGCCGGCGCGCAAGTCTTCCGCGCACTGAGAAGGCACGGTGAACGACAGATCGTATTTTCCCTGGAGCGGCCCGTTGGTAAAGCCCCAGACGAGCGGCGCGGTGTTCAGGTATTGCACGATGGAGATGCGCAGTTTGTTCAAGATTCCAGTTTCCCCAACCGGAGGTCAGTATAACAGAGGCGATTTTCGTCTGAGACCGGCGGCTGCAATTTAGAAGAATTCGTTCGCGCTGAAAGGTTTGAACGAGCTGACCGATGACAACCGGCCAGTGAGCGGAAGAGGCGGTTCTTAACACAGAGATCACAGGATTCACGGAGAGCAAGAGGAACGTTGTGGCGTCTAGCCAGTTCCGAATTGGGAAGAACATGGGTACACCCGGGCAGTTTTTGTAAGAGTGGCATACAAAAGACTTAGAGCATACGGAACTTGGAAGAATATACGGAAGACTGGAGGAAGAATGGGGACTACCCCCACCCGGGGCATTTTGTATCATTATCAAAAGAAAAGAGTTACAGAATTTGATGGCTGGAAGTGATTGAAAATAAAGGAAGGACAAAATTGTTGATGCGGGGTTGTTGGCGGGACAAGAGGATGGCTTAGAGACGAGAGGAGTAAGGTGGGCGAGCATAAAAAGGGTCGGGAACAGAAGAAGTCTTTCTGTCGAGGCAATGCAAAGTATACCACACTATAAAATTTTGTCAAGGTAACTCTAAGTGGCTTGTTTGCAGGAAGATGGAGACGGCAAAAAAAGCGATTTTTGGCTAGGCTGATGAAGCTCTCTAACCGATTGAATATCCAAGACTTACGCCGTTGAAATTTGTGAGAGGGCGCTGAAGGTTGGCGGTCTAGCACGTTTTTGTTGTAAAACCTTGGCTACGTTTTGGAGGTTTCAAGATGGATAAGCGTTCTGGCTGCGCCTCATTTGTAACTGTTCTCCTAGCATTGCTGCTTTGGCTGACTCTGCCGACTGGGGTACAGGGCCGGGTCGGGAGAGATTCCGCGGGGCTTCGGGCGGGGCAAGCCCCGCCCCTACAACAAAGCGTTGCGAACGCTGATACACCAGGAATGTCCGCAATCAGCATAGACGCCGCACCAACGGGCACGAATCCGGGAAGGAACGGACAGGCGCCGACCGCTGAAAAAGCAACGCAAACGGCGACGCAGATGCCGACAATTGCGGAGAAGACGGCGGGGATGCAGAAGCTGGCGGGGTACTTCAACCTGTACTGGGATGCGAAGCTGGGGAAGCTGTGGCTGGAGATTGACAAGTGGGGGACGGAGTTTCTTTACCAGAGCGGGTTGCCAGCGGGAATTGGATCGAATGACATCGGGCTGGATCGCGGGCAACTGGGGGCGACGCGCATCGTGCGGTTTGATCGCAGCGGGCCGAAGGCGCTGCTGATGCAGGAAAACCTAGAATACCGCGCGGTGAGCAACGATCCGGACGAGCGGCGCGCGGTGCACGATTCGTTTGCAGAGTCGGCGCTATGGGGATTTACCGTGGCGGCGGAAGAAAAGACCGAGGAAAAAGATCGCGTGCTGGTGGATGCGACGGATTTTTTTCTTCGCGATGCGCATCATGTTCCGGAAACGCTGCAACGAGCAAAGCAAGGAGCATTTCACCTGGATGGAATGCGGTGCGCCATCTATTTGGCGAATACAAAGAATTTTCCGCTGAACACGGAAGTGGAAGCGACGCTGACGTTCGTGGGCACGGAGCCGGGACCTTGGGTGCGCCAGGTGACACCTTCGCCGGATGCGATTACCGTGCGCGAGCATCACTCGTTCGTGCAACTGCCGCCGCCCGGGTACAAGCCGCGGCCTTATGATCCGCGCGCCAGCTTCTTCGGCATCGAGTACATGGATTACGCGACGCCCATCAGCGAGCCGATTTTGAAGCGGTTCATGGCGCGGCACCGGCTGGAGAAAAAAGATCCCAAGGCGGCGATGAGCGAGCCGGTGCAGCCCATCGTGTATTACCTGGACCGAGGGGTGCCGGAGCCGATTCGTTTGGCGCTGCTCGAAGGCGCGCGCTGGTGGAATCAGGCGTTTGAAGCAGCGGGATACAAGAACGCGTTTCGCGTGGAGATGCTTCCGGAAGGCGCGGACCTGATGGACCTGCGCTACAACGTTATCCAGTGGGTGCACCGGGCGACGCGCGGATGGTCGTATGGCGCGGGCGTGATTGATCCGCGGACCGGGGAAATTATCAAGGGGCACGTCACGCTGGGCTCGCAGCGCGTGCGGCAGGATTATTTGATTGCGGAAGCGCTACTGGCGCCGTACGAAAAAGGCAAGCCCGTTTCGCCGAAGATGCAGCAGATGGCGCTGGCGCGGTTGCGGCAACTTGCGGCGCATGAGGTGGGGCATACGCTGGGGCTGGAACATAACTACACAGCCAGCACGGTGAATCGTTCGTCGGTGATGGATTATCCGCCGCCGTATATCAAGCTGAGCGCGGATGGCGTGCCGGACTTGTCGGACGCCTACGCCGCGGGGATCGGCGAGTGGGATAAAGTGTCGATCACGTACGGCTATCAGGATTTTCCGCCGGGCGTGGACGAGCATGCGGCGCTGAATAAGATTTTGAGCGATGCTTTTGCGCGCGGGCTGCGCTTCTTGACGGATCAGGACGCGCGGCCGGCGGGTTCTTCGAGCAGCCTGGCGCATTTGTGGGATTCCGGCACGAACGCCGTGGATGAATTGAACCGCTTGATGCAGGTGCGGGCGGCGGCGCTGAAACGGTTTGGAGAGAACAACATTCGCGAAGGCGCGCCAATGGCGACGTTGGAAGATGTGCTGGTGCCGGTGTACATGCTGCACCGATATCAAGTGGAGGCGGCGAGCAAAATGGTGGGAGGAATGGACTATACGTTCGCGCTGCGCGGGGATGGAGAGACGCCGACGCAGATTGTCGCGCCGGCAGAACAACGGCGCGCGCTAGCGGCGGTTCTGGCCGCGCTGAAGCCGGAGGTGTTGGCGCTGCCGGAGTCGCTGCTGAAAATCATTCCGCCGCGTCCGCCCGAATACGAGCGTGGGCGAGAGCACTTCAAGATTCGCACCAGCCCTGCGTTTGACGCCTTGGCTCCGGCAGAGGCGGCGGCGCAGCATACGCTGCAGTTTTTGTTTAATCCGGAGCGCGCGGCGAGGCTGGTGGAATTCCATGCGCGGAATGAGGAGAACCCTGGTCTACACGAAGTCTTGGATGCGATTTTCACGGCGACATGGAAGGCGCCACATGGCCAAGGCGTCGGAGCGCAAATCGCAAACGTGGTGGACGGCGTAGCGCTTTATGACCTGATGACGTTGGTTGCAAACGAGCATGCGAGCGATGAAGTGCGAGCGGTGGCCAGCCAGGAACTGCACGACCTTTACGCCTGGTTGAATTCGCCTTCGGGCGGGCGACAGGCGATTGCGGACCAGGCGCACGTTTCTTTTGCCTTGCGGCAAATCGAGCAGTTTGAGAAGGATCCGAAGAAGATTGACCTTACCTCGCCCGCGGAGCCGCCGGATGGGCAGCCGATTGGGACGGATGAGGACTGGGATTGGCGGAACTGACTTTGTTTCAAGTGGAGTTGCGTCAGTCTTCGCTTGTAGTCAGGATTCCTCGCTACGCTCGGAATGACAGCGTGGAGGCAGAGGCAGAAGCGAAGCATCGGCCGCCATGCGTAGCGTGACAAACGGGCCCTTCCGTCGTCTATAGCTGCAAGGAGGGCTCCCATGCGTCCACGCACGTTTTGCTTGATTTTCGCCTCGGCTTTGATCGCCATTGGTCTTTCAGCCGCTCCAGCGGCTCCACGCCATCATCACTCCGTGAACATTCACGATGGCTACCGACATCCGATTACCGATTGCTCGGACCTGCACATTCAGTTTGACGACCGCGATGCTGTGGTGCGTTCTGAGGAACA
>DATDNK010000191.1:0-4704 GCA_036518275.1 Candidatus Acidiferrum sp. | reverse complement strand
AGCGACTCCGGCATGTTCTTGCGGCCGTAACCAAAGCGAATGTGGTGCGGCTGGTCGTAGACGGTTCCCGGCAAGAGTAAGACTCCAGTGTCTTTCACAACTTCCTCGCAAAAAGATTGAACGTCGCGCTGCGGCTTGAATTGCACGAAGCCAATGGGACTGGCGTTGGGCTTGACCCATTCGAAGAGATTTGGGCGCTGACGGAAAAACGCATCGAGAAGAGGCAAGTTGCGGAGGACGATTTCGCGATTGCGCTGAACCAAAACTTCCCGATGGCGCAAAGCCACAGCGGCGAGGAATTCACTGGGAGCGCTGCTGCAAATTGTAGTGTAGTACTTGAATTCGAGGCAGCGCTGGAGAATGTCTGCGTCTTTGGAAACGAGCCAGCCAAGCCGCAGGCCGGGCAAGCCGTAAGTCTTGCTCATGGAACCGAGACTGACGGCGCGTTCGTAGATTTCGCAAGCGGCGGGGAGGCGGTTTGCGGGATCGTGCTCGAGTTCACGATAGACCTCGTCGCAAAAAACGATGATGCCTCGGCTGGATGCGAGTTTCATGACTTGCTGAAAGGCGCTCGCAGTCATCAGCAGCCCCGTCGGATTGTGCGGCGTGTTGATGTAGATGATTTTCGTGTTGGGCTGGAGCAGTTCTTCTAGAGCGGCCAAATCGTGCGCCCAGCCATTTTCATAACAGCGGCGCCACTCACTGATTTGCGCCCCCGTGCTGCGCGCCAGTTCGAGGGCGCTTTCGTAGCACGGAGTTTCGACGATGATGTGATCGCCCGGCCCGGCGAGCGCGTGATAAAAAACGAAGATGCCCTCCTCGGTTGCGCCCATGACCAGCACATCGTCTGGTTTAATTCCCTTATACATTCCCGAAATGACTTCGCGGAGTGCGGGCGCACCCGGCGATTCCGTGTACCCACACCAATGCTTTAGAAAACGCTCGTGAGAGCCAGGCTCGAGGTCGAGCAGTTCCTGGATGGTGCGGGATTCCGCGTCGGAGCTCGATAACAAGTATTTGGCCGTGAATTCGTATTTGCCGAAGTATTGTTCGATGCGAAAGGGTTTGATGTGCATGGGGAAGAGTCTGGCAAGGCCGGGTGTCAATCGTCCAGCGCCAATTTGCCACGTAGGCAGGCGTTCCGTCTGCTTTCGACTGGCAACGGCGAGTCCTGCTTCTTATACTACTGACCTGATTTGCGGAGGTACCATGCGCACGCTGCCCATTTTCGCATGCCTACTGCTTTCAATTATTCTCTTCAAGAAAGCGCCAGATAAGCCGGGCGACGCAGAGTTTCTGCAGCTTGCAGAACAGTTCGTTCATGAATCCCTGGTGTTATCGCCGGCCAGCGCCTCCCAAGCCGGCTATCACAAGCATACGGAGCCGCGTACAGGAAAAGTGATAGAACTCGACGCCGAACTCGATGACGTGAGCTCAAAGGCCATGGCTGAGCAGGTTCGCTTTTACGAGGACTGGCGCAAGCGATTTGCGAGTCAGAAGTTAGGCGACGCGCAAGACGCTGCCGACCTGCGGCTGATAAAAGATCAGATCGATTTCAGCTTGCTGGAACTCAATGGTATCCAGAGCTACCGGCATAATCCCACGATGTATGTCGAACTGCTGGGCAGCGCGCTTTTTGCTCCGCTCACCGATGAATATGCGCCCAAGGAAGTGCGGCTGGGGCACATTTTGTCGCGTATTTCGAAGATCCCACGGTTCCTGAGCGATGCGAAACAACGGTTAATCGATGCGGACCCCATTTTCATCAAGGTAGCGATCGAGGAAAACGAAGGCAATGTTGACCTGATCCAAAACGTCATCGCCCGGGAGATACCGGCCGGGGAGCCGAAATCCCGTTTCGATAGGGTGGGGCCGCCGGCGGAGCAGGCGCTAAAGGACTTCTCTTCCTGGCTCAAAAATGACCTGGCAAAGCGCCCCACAAACAGGACGTGGCGCCTGGGCAAGGAATTCTATCCCCAGAAGTTCCGACTGGTAATGGAAACGGCTACCACGCCCGAGCAAGTGCTCGCCGACGCCGAACAGCAGCTTCATGAAGTGCGCGCGGAGATGATGAAACTCGCGCTGCCTATGCACAAGGAAATGTATCCCGATCACAGCGACCACGCCGACTTGAGCGGAGGCGAGCGAGAAAACAAAATCATTGGCGAAGTTCTGCAAGAGATCTCGGACGAACACGCCGCGCCCGGCGAGCTCATGGACACGGTGAAGAAGGATGTAGCTACGATCGCGCAGTTCGTGCGAGACAAAAAGATTGTGAGCCTGGGGACACTGGCGAATCTCAAGGTCATTCCGACACCAAAGTTCATGGTCGGGATTTATTCGGTGGGGGGTTTCCACGCCGCCCCTCCCCTCGACCCGAATTCGGAGGCGCAGTATTGGGTGACTCCGATACCGGCAGACATGACGGCGGCAAAAGCGGAATCGAAGCTGCGTGAATACAACAAGTGGGTATTGCAATGGCTGACGATCCACGAAGCATTGCCCGGTCACTATGTACAGGCCGAGCATGCCAACACCGTGCGGCCGGTCGCGAGGCGGCTGGTCCGCGCAATGTTCGGCAATGGCCCGTACGTGGAAGGATGGGCTGAGTACATGGCGCAGGTGATGATGCAGGAGGGCTACAACAACGATAATCCACGCTACCGGATCAGCTACCTAAAGATTTGGCTTCGCGCGATCTCCAATGCCATTCTGGATATCCGCATGCAGACTATGGGGATGACGGACGAAGAAGCGCTAAGCTTGATGCAGAAAGGCAGCTTTCAGACGCAGGCTGAGGCCGAAGGCAAGTTGCAGCGCGCCAAGCTCAGCTCCACACAGCTGCCCACCTACTTTGTAGGGAATCGCGACTGGTGGCGGCTGCGAAAGAAGTACGCGGCCGCGATGGGACCGAAGTTCAATTTGGCAGAGTTTCACGATCGCGCCCTGGACCAGGGGCCGGTCGCACTCGAAGATCTTGAGAAGATTCTGTTGCCGTGAGAAGCAATCCACGGCGAGAGTTGCCTGGAAGGAGAAAACAATGCAGAAGCGCAAACTAGGAAAAAGCAATCTGGAAGTCTCGGCCATTGGACTCGGCTGCATGGGAATGAGCTTTGGCTACGGTCCGGCCGCGGACAAGAAAGAGATGATCTCGCTGATTCGGACGGCGGTGGAACGGGGCGTAACGTTTTTCGACACCGCCGAAGTCTACGGCCCGTTCACGAACGAAGAACTTGTGGGTGAGGCACTGGCACCTTTCCGCGGGGAAGTGGTGATAGCCACCAAGTTCGGCTGGAAGCCGAATCCGGACGACGGAGGCAGGTGGACTGCTTTGAATAGCCTGCCCGAGCACATCAAGGAAGTCGCTGATGCTTCACTCAAGCGGCTCAAAACGGATGTCATCGACTTGTTTTATCAGCATCGTGTCGATCCCAACGTGCCGATCGAAGACGTTGCCGGAGCTGTGAAAGACCTGATTCAACAAGGCAAGGTGAAACACTTCGGACTTTCTGAAGCAGGCGTGCAGAGCATCCGTCGCGCCCATGCGGTCCAGCCGGTCGCGGCGCTTCAGAGCGAATATTCGCTTTGGTTCAGAGAGCCTGAAAAGGAAGTCCTGCCGACGCTAGAGGAACTAGGGATAGGCTTCGTACCCTTTAGCCCTTTGGGCAAAGGCTTCCTGACGGGAAAGATCGACGGAAACACCACGTTCGACAAGTCCGACTTCCGCAACATTGTTCCGCGCTTTACGCCGGAGAACCGGAAAGCGAACCAGGCGTTGGTTGATTTGATTGGCAAGTTCGCTCAACAGAAGAGGGCGACACCAGCGCAGATCGCGCTTGCCTGGCTGCTGGCGCAAAAGGCGTGGATCGTTCCAATCCCAGGCACAACCAAGCTGCATCGGCTCGAAGAAAACCTCGGAGCAGCTCAAGTGGAACTTACGCACGACGATCTCCGTGAGATTGACAGCGCGGCCTCAAAGATCACCGTGCAAGGAGCCCGGTACCCGGAAAGGCTGCAAAAAATGGTAGGCCGTTGAGCAACAGAAGATCTAGCCCATGAAGGGAGCAGCAAACATGAGTCAAGAACCCTCCGCAGCGCAAAAGGCAATGGGCGACTTCGCGCCCAAGTTCGCGGAATTAACCGACAAAGTGCTCTTTGGAGATATCTGGGAGCGCAAAGAGCTATCCAAACGAGATCGCAGCCTCGTCACCGTGGCGGCGCTGGTGGCCTTGAATCGGACAGAACAGTTGCGGTTTCACTTGCAAAGAGCTCTGGAAAATGGGTCAAGAAGACAGAATTGATCGAGGCAATCACGCATCTGGCGTTTTATTCCGGCTGGCCCACAGCAGTGAACGCGGTTGGTGTCGCAAAGGAGATCTTTTCTAAAGCTAAGAGTTAGGGGCGGGAGGTGCACATGCCAGCCCGGAAAGATGCTCTAAGAGACCACCTTTCGCGATCTCGCGAAATTAACATCACTGTGACCGGAAGAAAGTCCGGACGCGGCATCTCCATACCGGTGTGGTTCGTGTTGGACGCCGAGAACGTTTACCTGCTGCCTGTGTCTGGGTCGGATACGCAGTGGTACAAGAACGTGCTCAAGAACCCGTCGATTCGGATCGATGCGCGAGGCGCGAAGGCTGAATTCAACGTGGTTCCTATTACTGAGGCCACAAAGGTGTCGTCCGTGGTCGAGAAGTTCCGCAA
>DATDNK010000190.1:0-2155 GCA_036518275.1 Candidatus Acidiferrum sp. | reverse complement strand
ATAGAAATCGTAATTCACCTGGATTGCCGGAGCGCCCGTGCACGCGCCGATGCACTCGACTTCTTCGAGGGAAAACACGCCGTCCTGTGTGGTTTCCTTGTGGCCGATCTCCAGGCGTTTCTTCGCGCGCTCGAGGATTTCGTAGCCACCCTTCAGCATGCAGGCGACGTTGGTGCAGATTTGCACGTGATGCTTGCCCATGGGCTTGCGGCGCAGCATCGAGTAGTAGGCCAGGGTTTCCTCGATCTGCACGTTGTTCAGATCCAGCCGCCGGCCGATCTCTTCGATCATTTCGTCGCCGATGTAGCCGAACTCGTCCTGCGCGTACATCAGCATGGGAATCAGCGCGCTGCGCTTCACCGGATAGCTGGTTTGCAGCTTTTCAAATTTTGCCGAGAGCTTGGGGGAAAGTTCCATAGCTACCTGTCGACTTCTCCGAGCACGATGTCGATGGTCCCGATGCAGGCAATCACATCGGCAATCAGCTGCCCTTCGACGAGCTTGGGCAGCGCCTGCAAATTGATGAACGATGGCGCTCGGAAATGCACGCGTAACGGCTTTGGTGAGCCGTCGCTGGCGACAAAGCAGCCCAGCTCACCTCGCGGCGACTCCACGGCTACAAACGCTTCGCCAGGCGGCGGCGAGAAGCCTTCCGTGAAAATCTTGAAGTGGTAGATGAGCGCTTCCATCTCCGTCTTCATTTTTTCGCGCTGTGGCGGGATGATCCCGGGCGCTTCCGCCTTTATCGGCCCTTCTTCGGTGATTTTTTCCATGGCCTGCCGGACAATTTTCAGGCTTTCGCGCATTTCCGCTACGCGCACCAGGTACCGCGCGTAGCAATCCGATTCCGTGCGCGTCGGCACGACAAAGTTAAATTCTTCGTAACTCGAATAGGGAAAAACTTTCCGGTTGTCGTACGCTATGCCTGCGGCGCGCAGCGTCGGGCCGGTCATGCTTAGCGCAATCGCGTCTTTCGGTGAAACGTATCCAATGTCCTTCGTGCGCCTGATCCAGATGGGGTTTTGCGTGAGCAGCGTCTCGTATTCGTCCACTCGGCTGGGCATCATGTTCAAAACTTTTTGCACCGCCTGGCGCCAGCCCGCCGGCGGATCCAGCGCCACGCCGCCGATGCGAATGTAGCTGGTCATCATGCGCTGGCCGGCGAACATTTCGAAAATCTTCAGGATTTCTTCGCGCTCACGGAAGCAATAGAGGAATACCGACATCGCGCCAAGGTCGATGGCGTGCGTCCCCAGCCAGACCAGGTGAGAAGAAATTCTTTGCAGCTCCACCATCAGCACGCGGATGTATTGCGCGCGCTTGGGCACTTCCAACCCCAGGAGCTTTTCCACGGCCATGCAATAAACCAGGTTGTTTCCCAGGGGGTTCAGATAATCGATGCGGTCCGTGAGCGTGATGACCTGCGAGTAGGTTTTGTCTTCGCAGGATTTCTCGATTCCCGTGTGCAGATAGCCGATGTCCGGTACCGCCTTCACCACCGTCTCGCCGTCGAGCTCCAGTAAAATGCGCAGCACGCCGTGTGTCGACGGGTGCTGCGGCCCCATATTGAGGACCATCGTCTTTGCTGTGCCGGTAGCGGTTTCCACGGTGGTCATAACATGCTGCTCTTCTTGAAAAGCTCTCCCGTGCTGGGCGCGTCGCGAAAACCTTCCACGGGATAATCTCTGCGAAGCGGATAGCCTTCCCAGTCTTCCGGAAGGAGAATTCGCCGCAAATCGGGATGCCCGTTGAAGCGAATCCCGAACAGGTCGAAAATCTCGCGCTCCAGCCAGTTGGCTCCCGGCCAAACGGGCACCAGCGAATCCACCGCAGGATCTTGGCCGCTCAGGCGCACCTGCAAGCACACTCTGTTGCGTCGAGGGATGGACACCAGTTGGTAGTTCAACTCGAATCGCGGTTCAATGGGGAAGCGGTCCACACAAGTGGCATCAGTTAGCAGATTGAACTGGAGTCTGGCATCCGCGCAACACCGCTCCGCCACGGCACGGAGCAGGTTTCGCGGCACCACAATGGTCGTTTCGCCCCGGAATTCAATGACCTCTGCAACGGCCTGTTGGCTCCACGAGCGCAAGCACTCGACAACAACACTAGCTTTTTGGCTGGAAGACTCCGTCACAATTCAATCCCACGAGCG
>DATDNK010000189.1:0-4011 GCA_036518275.1 Candidatus Acidiferrum sp. | reverse complement strand
AAGGGCAAATTGTGAAAGTGAGTTCGCCGCTCCACCACTCCGTGACCCAAGGGAACCTGTGCATCAAGGGCCGGTTCGGGTGGCAATTCACGCAACAACCAAAGTGATTGGCGATTTGAAATCTGTTGATGGTGGCAAGGCCCTCTCCCCTACTTTTTTTGTAAGTGAGGATTCTAAGTTTAGTTGAAACTTGAGAAGAAGGAAGCAGCGGCTCTCGCCCGAACTCGGGTAGAGTTCGGGTTGAGAATCCGTTTTTAAGGGAGAGAGTCACCGTGAGAAGCAGATACCGGAAAAGTTACTGCTAGAGCTGGCAGGGAGAATTTCCGCACCCAGTCAGGAGTGGGTGACGGATTTCTTTGCCGAAGGCGCCAATCCAGCCTTCGAGACGGCGCCAGATGGGCCATCCTTCGGGGCACATTCGTCCAAAGCGTCTTGCAACCGGTTGATTCCCGCGTTGATTTCGTCAATGCCCCGCATCGTGAACTGGAATTTGCCCATGGCGGACGTGACGTTGGAGAGAACTTTGCGCGCCTTTCGGAGAAGCCACTGCTTCGGGACGTCGCTGCGTGTGCAGGTGATTTGGCAAAAGGTGATGCCGAGTTCCAATTGGGCCAGCAAACCGGCCAACTGAGGTTCGGGCTGATGCTGGATGCCGGTGATGGATGCGAGAGGAGGATGATGCTGACGGCGCAATTGCCTTGCTATTTCCCGCAAAGACTGGCATTCGAGGATGAGTTGCTGAACTGCGAGCGTCACGTCTGTAACGAGCGAACGCGCTTGGGACTGGCTGAGGCCCAGACCGTCGTTGAGGCGCCGCGCGCACTCGTTTGCCTGCGTCCAAGTGGGGAAGGAACCGAACTGCAGGTCTATGGCGAGTCCTGGAAGGCCCGCTACCGCCCTGGCAACGACAGCTTGGTTTCCGTCGAATGCAGCCGCGAAAGCTAGTTGCGCTGACATGGCTTGCTCATTGAAGCGGCGTCGTCTTCAATCACTAAAGTATGTCCGCATCGTAGGGCGACAGTCAACGACCGATTTTCATGACAGGAGCTTGCATACTTCCGAAGACGCTCCGGTTCCTCACGCGCTTGCTAGCCGTTTTTTGCCGAAAGCGCAGATCCATCCCTTCGGGCGTTCCTCGATGACTTGAACATCGGAGTAGCCGGCGCTGGTGAGGAGATCGCGATGCTCATCGACGCTCAGCAGCGCGATGGGACTTCGATCGGCATATTTCTCGGCAAGCCTGGCCGTTATGGTATTCGCTCCTTTGTAGATTTCGGCGATGAGGATGAGCGTGCCGCCGGGTTTGGTGACGCGGAAGACTTCGCGCATGTCACCGAGAAAGTTTGGCCACCAGAAGTGGGTTTCCACGGCGGTGACGAGATCGAACATGGCGTCTGGAAACGGCAACTGAGAAACGGAGGCGTGGCGGACCTCGACGCGGCCGAGATCGATCCATCGTGCGTTGGTTCTCGCTGTTGTGGCGACGCTCTCTTCGGAATAATCGACGCCGTAGACTTTCCCGTGCGTGGCGAGGGCTGCCAGCTTACTGACGGTCCTGCCACCGCCGCAACCTACGTCGAGGATGGTGTAGTAATTGTGGATCGAAACGTGCTGCAGGCCCCAGTCGGTCAGCCTGGAATGGCTGGCATTCATGCGCCACAACGTGAAGCGGCCGAACCATCCCGTAGGCTTGCGGCATTGATTTTCTCGCGCGCGCGCGGTTGTCACAGCGGTTCACCCCGGGAGACAGTCTAGCTTGAAATAATCCGACGCGCACCGGCGTGCGGAGAGTTAGCGGGCGGCTTTAGCCCCCACAGTCTTGGCCTGGCTACCCGCGCCGTCATTCTGGCAAGTATGCCACTGGGCGTTGGTGATCTCGTTGCGGGACATGCCGCCTATGATTCTCTTTCCATTGAAGACGACGCAACCGTTTTTAGTGCAGTCGCCCAAGGAAAGGCCGATGTACTTGGCCCATTTGTCGGCCTTGTCGTTCCATTGCGCGCACTCCGGAGCCGCCGCAGTCGATTCCGGGCAGGTGACCAGGCCCTGATTGATCGAAACGTTGGTTTGCGGTTCGCCATAATTGCCGCAGGTGAGCACGAAGGCCTGGTGATGGCCGAGATAGATAATCGGGATAACGTCAGGTTCGCCGTCGGGAGAAAATTTTTGCGGCGGCGAGATTTGCAAAGTGCCTCCGCCGCGGATTTCGACAACGTTCGCAAGATAGGAGGAATTGGCGGCAGGAGCAAAATCGGGATTTCGCGCACATGCGGAAGCGATAGCGAAGGCCGACATGCGCTCGCCATCGAGAACGTACGGGATGGGAAAACGAGCCACGCAAGCGTTGAATTTGCGTTCGGACTCCGCTCGCCGTTTGTCCTGATGTTTATGGTATAGGCGCACGCTGACGAAGAAGATGCCCACGGCGACGGCCGCGGCTCCGGTAAACCAGAAGAAGAATTTCCGAAATGGTTTGTGGTAGACCGCGAGCACAAGAACGGTGGAAGAGAATACGGAAGCGAATATGCCAGTTCCCAGTGTCATGGACATTTCCCCGCTTCGGTGATTATAGATGTTTAGCGCCTCCGGGTAAGTCCAGTTGCAGGACAGCTTAGTCTTAAGCCTCACCTCCCTTCCACAGTTTTTGCGGAAGTGTTGATTCTACAAGCGATTAGAAAGAGAAATCAAAGAGTAGAAAATGGTGATGCTGAGAGCGATGCCGAAGCTAAAAGCAGTGGGTCATGAACGTTCCCAACACCCAGCAACCACGAGAATGAGGCGTTTCTTTCGCGCTATATAAACAAAGAACTTACCGCCTATTTTCAGGGCAGATCCCTGCCTTGCTTGCAGCAGGCAAGCCGCGGCAGGCAAGGCCTCCGATCCATTCGAGGCACGCGGAGTGCACAAGGCGCGCCCCAGGCTGCGGAAGACGCAGCCTGAGAGTAGGGATGACAGGGCTGGGTGGGCGTTGTGGGTACAATGCGCTCGCTAGTTGACGGTCAGCGTGAGTTGAATGGGCTGGAGTTGCAGAGGCTGGCCGGTTGAGGAATTAGCAGAAGGGGCGATCGTAAGCGTTGACGTGCCGGAGGGAGTGACGACCGGTGGAGGAGGTGTAACGGCCGCGCTGCCACCGCCGCAACCTGCGAGGCTGAAGGTTATGCAGAAAATGGCGGCGAAAAGGGCAGCGCACAAAGCCAGGCGATTCCTGGCTGTAGCGCAGTCCGGCCAGCGGCAGCTTCTGCGAAACCACAAGAAAAATGAGAGAAGCAGGACGAGCAAGACCGGAGCGAGCAGGGGCACCCTTGAAACTGGAGGCACGTGAAGCGGAGTTGGCAACGGCAAAAGGGCCGGACCGCTGGTTGTGACGGAGACAGTGAATGTCGTAGGTGCTCCGCCGGTAAGCGACACACTTCCGGGAAGCTGACAAACCGCGGCGAGGGGCGCGCCGCTGCAGACGAGGGAAACGGCGCCGGAAAAGCCCGTGCCAGGCGTCAATTGAAGTTGATACTGCGCAGTTTGTCCAGCGGAGACGGACGCTGCGGTCGAACTGCCGGAAGCGGCCGCTACGGAAAATGCGGGATTCGCGGTGGCGCTGAGGGAGACAGTTTGCGGCGAACTGGGAACGTTATCGGAAATCAGCAGGTCGGCGGTACGCAGCCCCGGGGCGATGGGATTGAAAGTCAAAGAGACGGTGCAGTTGGAGGCTACGGCGACGGATGCGGTGCAATTGTTGATGAGGCTGAAATCGGAGGCGTTGGAGCCGCCGAGAGAAACGGAAGAAATGGTGAGTGGCGCATTGCCGGAGTTGGTGACGGTGAGGGTCTGCGTGGGGCTGGATGTCCCTTGGGTTGTGGTGGGAAAGGAAGGCACGGCGGGCGACAGGGTCATGGCAGGGAGTGCGGGAGAACCGGTGCCGTTGAGGACCAGAGTTTGCGGCGTGCCGGGAGCGTTGTCTGCGACTTGAAGATTGGCGGTAAGTGAGCCTGCGCTTGCAGGAGTGAAGGTGATGCT
>DATDNK010000188.1:0-2323 GCA_036518275.1 Candidatus Acidiferrum sp. | reverse complement strand
TCGCCGCCTGCTCGCGGTCTTTCAGAACAAAGATGCGCATGTGCGTCCAGGGAGAATCCGGCTTGTGGGAGATGTACGTGGTAATCGAGAGGAACGCGCCGGTGCGCTGCGCCTCGAAGTCTATCGGCTCTCCGACCGTCTTGATGTAGTGATTGTAGTCGTCCAGTTTTCCGGGCTTCGCTTTCCAGTAGTACACCTTCGCGATGGTGCCGCCCGATTCCTGGCCGCGCAGAATCCATCCGGAGCTCAAACCGATCGTAAGCGCGATAAACAATCCCGCCACTTGCTTCCACACGGTGATCCACCTCCTTTTCGTGGCCGGATTCTCTCACAAATTCACTGGTGGCACAGTATTTCGCACCGCCGCGGCATCGTGCCGGCGCGTATTTTGGAGTGCTTCGGTTTGACGCCTTTTCATTCTCAACAGATATAAACCCCCTGGAACGAACTTGCGACACAAGCGCGCGTGACCGCCGTCACCGCACCCGTTTTCCATACTCTTTGAAAATATACGCGCATCACGCGCAAGGCTATCCCGATGCACTCGCGCCGGCGGAGGTTTGAACCATGTGGCTGAAAGTTCTTGGCGCAGGAGCCATCTTGCTGTTCATTGTTTGAGTCGTTGCCGTGCTCCAGTCTTGGAGCAAAACTCCCGCTTCAGGCCGCCTCACCGGAGTGGCCTTCATTGTACTTTTCGGCGCAGCCGCCTTCTGGGGCTTTCGGACGCTTTTCGGCCTGCCCCACTGAGGGCTAGGTGTCAGCTCGAAAGTTCACATCTGACGTGTGGCATTGCGATGGTTCCCTGCGGGCGTTCTGAGGAGTAAAATCTCCGTAAATTGTGGGCATGGAGGGACGCGATGCATGCCGACCGAGTGGAAGTTTCCTGGGATACATCCAAATCCAACTGGCTCCTGCGGATCATGTCGGGCGAAGAGGTGATTCGGCGCCATTGCAAGGCGCCGAAAGATGCGGACGAACAAACGCTGCGCTCGGTGGTCAAGAAGACCGTGCAGGAAGAAGGTTACGAGCCGGATGTGGCCGAACTCAGCATCCGCCGTTAACTGAACTGCGTCCCACGCAGGTACCTACACGGGAGCGGAGCCTACGCGAGAGAATCAAAACACCACTCATGCCGCGCATGAATGGACACCGGGGCTTTCGTTCTGCCCCTCTCAGAAACTTCCGCGCGGAATTAAGCCGCGGCGCTGTGGCAGTGTCCTAGCAACGCGACCGGGAGCTACTGCACTCGGCAGGGACGCGGTTGCGGTTCGTTCCAGCCGAACGCGCGAAATGCGTCGGTACGCACGACTAGCGTACGGACGCCGTCAAGCTCCGCGGGAATAGGCCCGTGCATCTGTCCCTGTTCCAGATAGACGACCACGACCGCCTCGGAGGGGTCTGCCGGATCAGCGCCCACGCCCACGCCAATCACCGCCTCGTCCTGCATCAACCGTTCAGCATGTTTTTCTTTGGCCAAGAGCGCTCGCCCCATAGAGCCGACCAAAGGTCCGCTAGCAGCCGCGGGACTTATCGCGCCTGCTGCAGTTGGGCAGCTGACGGCGTGGTTTGCGCCGCCAACGATGGACACGTTAAAAGCAGTAGTGACATCGCTGATGGGATTTCCGATCGTTGTTGTGCTGCTGCCGGCAAAGAGCAGCGCTACGGGTTGCGCCGTGGCCTGCGTGACAATGAGGGAGCCAGAATCACCCGCGGCGCTGAATGTGCTGCCATTGACGAGCACCTGGTTGATATAAGAGATTGTGAACTTCTTCCCCTTGCCGCAGCCGCGCTGATACTGTACGCGGACATTGGTGCTCACAGAACCTATTGTGGCGCAGGTCAGGCCAGTGGTGCGGCCGCTCTTGGCCACGGCGTCGCCCACAACGGGGGTAGCTTCTGTGCTGGATGGTATCCCTACTTCTAGAATGTTTCCCGAGGTGCTCACGGCGCCTGGGGCAACCTGGGCAAGCGCGGCATCGATATTGGCTGTTCCGAGTGGCTTGGTGGTCGAGAAGTGCGCGACGGTATTAGAATTCGCCGCCGTCAAAACGCAGCCCACGTCCACCAGTCCCGGTTGTGAGATGTCATCCCCTGGAGTCGCTGTGTCGGTATCAGCAAGAACGTGGTTGTTGCTGAGAATGAATTGGGTGTTGCTGGCATCCGCCACCACCGCGCCCAAGGTTCCGGAGCAGCAGAATCGATGCGTGATGTCACGGATGTTGCCGCCCGACGTGCCCAGACTGATCGGGAGCTGCTGTTTGACCTGATTCGCCCCACTTTGCGCAAGAACCAAGCCGACAGAAAAGAGCAACGTGCAGGACAA
>DATDNK010000187.1:0-16718 GCA_036518275.1 Candidatus Acidiferrum sp. | reverse complement strand
TGGAAATGTCACAGAACAGCATGCGGCAAGCGTGGACGCGCGAAGAAGTGGATGATCGCCTGCACAGGATCATGATCGCCATCCACAAGAGCTGCTACGAAACCGCTGAAGCGTACGGCACTCCGGGAAATCTGGTGAATGGAGCAAATATCGCCGGTTTCCTCAAAGTCGCCAATGCCATGCTGGACCAAGGGCTGGTCTAACCTTGCCGGTTTATGCTTCCCTCCTCGGGTGGCCTTTGCGGGAGGGGAAGGCCACCCGAGTTTTTTTCAGCATGCTTTCCGGCGCCACTCAAGCCGCAACTGCGGCGAGTGCCTCCAGCTTTTTCAACTGGGTATCCGCCCCGATTACGATGAGCGTGTCGCTGGCGCGGATGACCGTATCCGGTGCGGGATTAAAGAGTAGCGCTCCTTCAGCTGGCTTCACGCCAAGAATGATCACGTCAGCTTGCTGACGAATTGCAGCATCGCCGAGCGTTTTTCCGACGAGTCTTGATCTTGCGTCGATCCGCACCTCGCCAATCTCGACATCGAGGCGTTCGGTGCCGAAAGCGGCGTCAATAAAATCGAGCACGTTCGGCCGCAGCAGAAGCTGGGCGATGCGGCTACCCACGAAGAAGTAGGGTGAGAGAACCTGGGAAGCGCCGGCGCGAAGGAGTTTCGAGGTGGCTTCGTCTTCACTGGCGCGCGCGATGATTTTCAGGTCGGAGCGGAACCCGCGCGCCGTCAGCACGATATACAGATTCTCTGCGTCCGAACTGGCTGCCGCGACGAATCCCCTCGCGGTGTCGATATGAGCGCGCCTCAAGTTCTCTTCACTCGAGGCGCTTCCAATAATGACAGGAATTTTTTCGTTGACCGCCCATTCGGCGCGTTGTGGCTCCCTTTCAATAAAAACGATAGATTGCCCACGCGCGCGAAGTTCGCGAGCCACGGTGCGGCCGACACGTCCCGCCCCGCAAATGATGTAGTGTCCGGAGAGTTTCGCGAGTTCGCGTTCCATGCGACGGCGACCGAAGGCCTTTCCGAACTCGAACTGTAACAAAGCCTGACTGAAGGTCGCAATCGTGAAGCCGCCGGAAAAGACGGCGAAGACAATCAGGAAACTGTTGAAGATACGGCCAGCGTGGGAGAGCGGATGGATTTCGCCGTAGCCGATGGTGGTCATCGTCGTTAGAGTCATATAAAACGCATCGAACCAGCCCCAATGTTCGATAAAGTGAAATCCCACCGAGCCGGTGAGCACCACGGCAGCGAGCAGCATCAAGCAAATTGTCAGGCGCTGGCGGACGTTCATCTGGCTGGCTCAGACCTGCCCTGGGCATGCTGGTCGCATCGTGTGTCGCATAGCAACGATTGTCAAGGGCAGAGCTTCTCGATTAACCCGAAGGCGGAGTGAGGAAAGCCCTGCGTGCGAATCGCTAGAAACTTAACTCGAAGAGCCGTGACTCGGGCGGGGACAAGTGCAGGACGCACGAAGAGGAGGAGCCGTTAAGATTGCGGGGGATGACGCAAGATGGAGAGCCGGCTGGAGAATTCATGCGGGTCAATAGCTCAAGCAAACGCTGGGGCTAGTTCGCAAACGTTTCAGGAGGCTCGCGAGGCGTTGCCCATCCTGGCCATCAATCGCGATGAATCTTAACCCCAAGCCTTGGCCGGGTTTTACGTGCCGCACCACGGCGCTTGCGCGAATCTGTCCTTCGTCGGCAAGAAAATCCAGCTTCACGGGTGCGTCAAAGCTCTGCTGGACGGGGGATTCGATGAACACGCCACGTAGGCTGAGGTCGCGAACGCGTGAGAGGCCGTCTCGACCGTCGCAACTCCAGAAGGCGTAAACGCTTTCGCTCGCTGCGATGCGCGAGACACCCCTGCGGCAATAAGACACAGTTTCCACAACAGAATCCTCCTTATCTTTGTTATGTCCGGTAACTTATCTCGAACACCCGACGATAACTATTTGTGATGAATATAAATAACGGGAAAAACGAAGAAGAAAAAGCAGAGAAAACTTGTAAAAAGCGGTCAGGTCAAGACCTTATAAGACGGCGATGGCGGCGATGTTCAGAATCGCACTTCGCAGAGGTACAAGCCGGATTTGTGGCAGCGCTGAGGAGTGACGCATTCGTATCTCGCGGCCAGCGTCGGTTATCGTATGCGCCAAATTGTTGTTGACATGACGAGTTAACGCTCCTAGCATTAGACCTGTTCTCGAACCGCAGCAGTAGTTCTCCCCTTCCCGTTCGCGCCGGCCTGTTCTTATCCGGCTGAAAGATAAAGACGCAAACATGACGCAGGACTCTCTGTCTGAGAACGCTGTTATTCTCCGCGCCCTAGTCGAATCGGCTCCTGATGGAATCGTGATTGTGAATCCGCAGGGGCGTATTGTGCTGGTGAACCGGCAGACGGAGAAACTATTTGGCTACGACCGCCGCGAGCTTTTGAGCCAACTAGTCGAAGTCCTGGTGCCAGAGAGACTACGCGGGAGACACCGGGGACACCGCGCGGGATTCATGGGTACGCCGTTGCTGAGGCCGATGGGGGCTGGTCTGGAACTGTACGGTCTTCGCAAGGATGGTACAGAGTTTCCCGTGGAGATTAGCCTGAGTCCGATCGAAACGGAATCGGGGCTACTGGTTTCCAGCACGATCCGGGATATAACCGACCGCAAAAAGGCGCAACAGCGCATTTTGGCGCTGCTAGATTCGGCTCCAGATGCCATGGTGGTAGCCGGAGAGGACAGCCGAATCGTTCTGGTCAATTCCCAAACGGAGCAGCTCTTCGGATACAAACGGGAAGAGTTGCTGGGTCAGCCGGTGGAGGTTCTCGTTCCGGAACGATTCTGGGTGGAACACCGGAAGCACCGAAGCAGGTACTTGGAGCATGCGCAGATCCGCCCGATGGGCGCGGGCCTGGAACTGTATGGGTTGCGCAAGGACGGCAGCGAATTCCCGGTAGAGATCAGTCTAAGCCCCCAACAGACGCCGGATGGTGTTGTGGTGTCTTCCACGATTCGAGACGTAACAGCGCGCAAGCGGATTGAAACGGCGCTGCGGCAATCGGAAGCGGCTTTCCGGGGGATGGTGGAGGGAACCTACGGGGTCTACCGTGCGACGCCGGAAGGCAAGATTCTAATGGCCAATTCAGCACTGGCCAGCATGCTCGGTTATGAATCGGAAAGGGAACTTCTTTCTCTCAACCTGGCAGCCGACATCTTTCAACCCGGCGAGTATTCTTCACAGCTTTTCGATCAGCCGGGGCACCGGAAGCAGTTTACGCAACTGCAATCGCGCTGGCGACACAAGGATGGCCGCGTGATGCCCGTGGAGATTACCGGGCGCGCTATCTCCTCGGATACGGGTGAGGTGATGTATTTCGAAGTGATCGTGCAAGACGTATCCCAGCAACGCAACGCAGAGCATCGGCTGCGACACGTGCAGAAAATGGAAGCCATTGGGCGGCTTGCCGGAGGAATCGCTCACGACTTCAACAATGTACTGGGAGTCATCACGGGCTATTCCGAGATGCTGCTGGAGAAGCTAGGGGATGACGCAAAGCTTTCCGGGCTGGTCACAAAGATTCTGGAAGCCACCCAGCGCGCCAGCACATCAACGCGGCAGCTGCTAGCTTTCAGCCGCCAGCAGGTTCTCGAGCCACGGGTGATTGACATCAGGGAGCACCTCAAAGGGATACAAAACTTGTTGCGGCGCGTTCTTGGGGAAGATATTCACCTGACAGTCGACACGGGCGGGCCTTCCATTCGGCTTCGCGTGGATCCTACGCAACTCGAGCAGGTGATCATGAATCTGGTAGTCAACGCCCGTGACGCGATGCCCTCCGGAGGCAACCTGACTATCGAAGTTTCCGAAGCGCGCATTGATGCTGAATACTGTCAACATTATCCCGATGCGCGTCCCGGGGCATACGTGTGCATCGCGATTACAGATACAGGCTGCGGGATGAGCCAGGAAATCATAACGCGAATCTTTGAACCCTTTTTTACCACCAAGGAAAGCGGAAAAGGCACGGGGCTGGGGCTAGCGACCGTATACGGCATCGTCAAACAAAGCGCCGGCCACCTGACGGTTTATAGCGAAGTAGGTCATGGCACGACCTTCAAAGTGTATCTGCCATTGACAGAGGAGAAGACGCAGGCCAAAGAACTAGAGCCGCAAGACCAGAGGGTACCGAGGGGGTCGGAGATCATCTTGCTGGTGGAGGATGAGGAATCGCTTCGCGAAGTGACGCGAAACTACCTCAGTAACAAAGGCTATACGGTTTTGGTGGCGTCGCAAGCAGAGGAAGCAGTGGCAGTGGCGGAGGCTTGCTCCGGCCCCATCGATTTGTTGCTGACGGATGTGATTCTCCCCGGAAGCAGCGGTGTTCAACTTGCTCAAAAGTTGTCTGCGCGGAATCCCAAGATGCGAATCCTTTACATGTCTGGGTACACGGCTGACACCATTGTGCACCACGGAGGGCACGATCCTAGTTTTGCGTTCCTATCCAAGCCGTTTGCGCTCGCTGCCCTAGCGCAGAAAATTCGAGCGGTTCTCGACGCTGAACCACACGAACTCGCCCAGGTTGCCAACAAGACTTCAAAATAGGAACGGCCGCTGCCGGTGAGCAGCGGCTGGACCGTTTGTTAGGGACCAGAACCTGAGCAGGAGATGCGGGTATTTAGGCACGCACTTTTTGTTTAGCACAAACATCGACTCCTTGGCGAGTCGCATCACAATTTGCGTATCCGAAAAGTGGGGATAATTTATCCGCTTACCAGACCGCAATTTGATGGAGGTGGCTGAACCAATCAGAGTGATTTTTTCGCTCACACCGATTACGAACCCCCACTTCCACGGTCCTGTTCAAATGCATCCTTGCTCTTGAATCAGCGATCGGCTCAGCTTTTTTTCGAGGTCACCGCGTTCAGCGGGCTTCGCGAAAGACCATGAACTCCGGCTCGATGAGGGCGCGAATCAAGTCTCTGCGTGCGATGATGCCGACGAGCTTGCCTTCGGCAGTCACGGGCACGCGAACGATCTTGTGCTCCACGAGGCACTTCATGACCTCTTCGAGTGGAGTCTTTGCATCAACGGTGAGTGCAGGCCCGGTCATGACCTGGCCGGCAGTCAGATTCTCCAAGCGCTTGCCCTCGAGGAGGGCACGGATAATGTCCGCCTCTGTGATGACACCGACGACTCTCCCGTCGAGATCCGCAACGGGCATGCCGCTGAATTCATTGGTGACCAACCGGGCTGCCAAGTCGCGAAGAGAAGCGCGAGGCGTGGCCGCAATCACCGGACTCTGCATGATTTCTTTGGCAGTGACGGGAACCGCGGTGGGCTTGGGCGCTGGCACGGTTTTCACTGCTGTTGCTCTCGCTGCCATATGTCACCCCTTTTCAAGAATTTTGTGGGGACGCGGTGGTGGTCCGCTGTGACGCTCTGTAGCAAAAGGCACGCTGCGCCGCAATCCCCCAGGGCACAACGCTAGCGCGATGCAGCAGGCTTTGCAGTGCGCGCGCATACAGGCCAGGGTGCGCTGGGTCACACGCAGTGAAATGGCTTGACTGTCGTACCGGCACCCAGGGAGTGCAAAGTTAGTCGAACAAATCGGGGCGCGCGCGGGAGATGCGCTGCCAGAGAGGCTGGAACTGAAACCAGCCGGCGAGGTGCGAGCCCACAAGCGCATAGGTGTTTTTTGCGGTTTCGTGCGGAATCTTGTGCGGCTGGCCCGCAGCTTCAGCGAGCAACTGGGCCTGGCAGGAGCGGTCCATGGTGATGAACCACCAGGCGGCTTCGTCGACGGAGTGGCCGACGGTGAGCAAGCCATGGTTGGGGAGGATGGCGGCTTTCTTTGCCCCAAGAGCGCGAGCAATGCGATCGCCCTCTGAAGTTTCTTCCACGACACCGCTGTAATCGTCGAACACCACATGATCTTCGTAAAACGCACAAGCATCTTGCGTGAGCGGGTCAAGCAGACGGCCGAGAGAAGACCACGATTTGCCGTAAAGCGAATGGGCGTGCGCGGCGGCAACCACGTCGGGACGAGCGGCGTGAATGCGCGAGTGAATCGCAAAGGCGGCGAGATTGACCTCGGCGCGGCCTTCGACCACTTTGCCGGAATGATCCACCAAAATCAGATCCGACACGCGAATCTGGCCGAAATGCAGGCCGAAAGGATTCACCCAAAAATGATCGAGGCGCTCGGGATCACGCGCGGTGATGTGGCCGGCGACGCCTTCGTCAAAACCAAATTCGGCGAAAAGACGAAAGGCAGCGGCGAGGCGCTCTTTGCGGTGACGACGCTCTTCCGCGGGAGTGGCGAAGACGGGCGGGCGCGGTACACGGTCCATGAAGGTGCTATGGACCGACGAAACGGCTGAAGGCGACGGTTGCGGCATAAGAACCTCCGTGACGGATGGGTGGTGAGGGAATTGTGCCCCAGCGAAGGGCCGATTGGGAAGAGGGGAATGATGTGGGGGAGGCGACAGAGCGTTTCAACCGAAGCAAAGCCAAAGTTCACGCTTAGATGCTTAGGTCCCCTCAGCATGACTTCTTTCCAGGGTTCGCTCCCACTTTTTTTCTGAGTGGAGCAACGCCCAACAACAGAAAACGCCCCGGGCAACCGGGGCGCTTTCCAAAAAACTGCAAACTATAGCAAGCAGACGGGCGCAGCTACGGCTTGGTCGGATTGGTCGTAGGGGTAGCCGGCTTGGCAGCGGGCGGTTTCTGCTGCGCAGGTGCACCAGCCTTCACCGGATATGCCTGATCGTACAAGCGGACGATGTCCTGAGTAACGTCGATCTGGGTTGAGGCATAAAGAATTGGAGTGTTCTGCGCAGAAGAATCCAAGACCACGGTGTAGCCGTTTTCACGGGCATAACGGTCGAGCACGTCGACCATTTTGCGGCCGATGCGGTCGATGACTTCGCCTAGAGCCGAGTTCGAGTCCTCCTGCAATTCATTATTTTTGCGGTCGAATTGCTGGGTGGCTTTTTGGCCCTCCTGCGTCAGCCGCGTGATTTCCTCCTGGCTGCACTTGCCCTCGCAGGCGGCCAGGCGCTGACGAAGATCGTTGATTTTTTTGTTCAGATTCTCGAGCTCCGTCTGGCGCGGCGCGAACTGAGATTGCAGTTCCGCCTGCGCCTGCTTGCCTTCGGCCGTGCTGCCAATGGCCCCGCGAATATTGATCACCCCAACCTTGCCAGCGGGGACCGAGCTTGCGACAGAAGGGGATTGCGCCCGGGCGACAGCGACAAGCAGAAGGCCGGCAGCGGCCAAGGCAGCCGTATGCAATATCATTCTGGAATTCACTTTTTTCTCCTTATTTATTGGTGCGATTCGGAAAGCTGGAACAAACCGATTCAAACCAGCTAAACCTGAAAGCTTTTTCCACCGCTCCCCTAGCGGGTAAAACGAAGACATTGCAAACTTGAGAGTATAGCCGACGCAGTTCCTCTCCTGCAATCAGAAACGCCAAGCACTGGACCTCGCAGCACCCGGCGGCGATGCGCTTGCGGCGCACCCGCAACCTTCCCGTCAATTGGGCATGGGGAAGAGCAAGACACGCATGTTCGCCTGGTCAACGATGACGGCCAAATTCGTGAACTGGTCAATGGCCACACCGAAGGTGGGCGAGCCGGGAATACTCAGGGTCTGGTGCGTCTTAAAGGGATTCGAAACCGTATCCACGATGGAAATGGTGTTGCTTGCGGAGTTGGCCGTGAGAATCGCACCCGTCTGCGGGTTGATTGCCAGAGAGGTGGGATTAACGCCTACGTTGATGATGCCGGAGCCGGCTCCATCGGGATTGAATAGGGTGATGGTGTTCGTGCCGCTCGAGTTGGCATAGAAGATTCCGGGGCTCGGAACCTCGGGCACGGTGGGATCGAAAACAATGCCGGTGGGCGTGCTTGAGACGAAGCCCGAACCACTCGTAGCGCTAAGAATGGGGGTCGCGAAACCGATCTCGACCACGTCGAGAGAACCTGTGGGTCCAAGGGCACTGCTCAACTGGACGGCGGTAACGACAGCAATGCCTTGATTGTTTGCGCCGCGGTCGGGGTCGATGGCCACGGCAATGGGCAGTTGGATACCGCCGATGCTCGTGGCGGTCAAAGTCGTAGGCGGAGTCGTGCCGGACGGAGGAAACAACGACGCAAGATTGATGACACTGACGGTATTTGCGCCGTTGTTGGCGACGACGGCTGCCCCGATGGCATCGTCAATGGCCACACCGGTGGGACCGGTTCCGGTAGTTACATCCGGTACTTTCAGGACCGGAGGATTTTGAGTCAGATCAAGGACGGAAACGGTGTTCGTCCCGTGGTTTGCGACAACCGCGAGGCCCAGCTTCTGACTGATGGCAATGCCCTGCGGGGTGGTTCCCACAGAGATGGGGCTGCCGAGTTGTTGGCCAAATGTGGGACTGGCCGGGTTCAGGTCAAGTTTTACAATGCTATTGCAACCGGAAACACTAATCAGAGCGAAGGGAGAGAAAGGTCCGTTGGCAATTTGATCCGCGACGGCCACCGACGTTGGTTGTGTGTTGACAGGGTTGTTGTTGGAGTCGGTGCAAACGCCGGTTAGGGGTGTCTGCTGAACGACGATAAAATCCGCGGCGTTTGACGGCGAGCCGTTGCTGAGCACGTCGAGCGCATAGTGATGGGGCGCAGAGAGGAACGAAGCGGGGATGGTAACATCTGCTTCGCGGCCGCCGGAGGCAATACTGTCCACAGTGCCGCCTTTAGTAGTGATGTCCACACCATCGAGGCGCACACTTAATCCGGTCACAAAGCCGGAGCCAAAGATCTGCACGCCGGAAAGTGCTTTAGTCGAAGTGAGAGTGGCTTGCGGAACAAGAGCGTTGGGAATGCCACCGATAACCCCGGGGCCGGGCGTAGGACTTGGAACGATCACCTCGGAAATGTGAGTAGGTTTCAGCGGAGTGGCTGTTCCGGGTCCGCCCAGGTCAATAACATCCAGGGTGCCGCTTCCGGACATGAGGACTAAGGCTTGATTGGTGGCCGGATCGACAACGACACCACCAAAGAGGGTAAGGGAGCCGGTGGTTCCGTTCTGCACCGAAAGCGTGGATGTACCCGTGCCATTCAGAGTGATCTGATTCAGGAAATTCTGCTGGTCGGCAGAAGTCATCGGGTTGGTGATGCACGACTGCGGTGCCGGTGCAGGCTTAATCTCACAAGCAAAGGCATATCGTTGACGGCTGACAGGATCCGAAATGGAGACCTGGTTCTGCTTCGGATTGTAAGAAACGATGGCGTTCGTGAAAGGCTGCCAAGCTACACCAGTGGTAGCTAGCAACTCCGGCGCACCTGCACAAGGGCTGACGAAGGCAGTGCACGCAGCAGTGAAGCCGACAGAGCTGACGGATTGGTCGAGCGAATTCAGCAGATCGAGCTGAAGACCAGTTGAATTGGCATCGGCCATAACCGCCGTACGAGTGATGGGATTGATGGCCACACCCTGAAGTCCTTGCGTAATCTGAAAAATCTGTTCGGGAGAGCCGTAGAAGACAGCACCTCCGGAACCCGAATCGCTAGCGGTCGAATTGCTCACGACATAGGTAAAACTGTTGCCGCTGGTTACGGTCACAGAAAAATTGCCATTGAAAAGAGCATCGTTCGCGGAGTTCCCCGGCTTCACGCCGGTGATAAGCACCGTGCCGGCATTGCCGGGAACCATGTTAAACGGACAACTCGTCTGGCCTGGTGGCGGGTTCCCGCCAGGGCAACTAGTACCGTCATTTGTGGTATTTACCGTCACGGTAACAAGCCCAGCGGTCAGCGTGGAAGAAACGATTGCATTGGCTGACGAAGGTTTGGTGACGTCCACGCCGCGGACAACGCCCGAACCACCGGGCGTTACGAGCGCCAGATGGCCGTGGGGAGCGGTTGCGACTTGCGGGTAGGCGCCATTGTTGAGCGTGACCTGTGAGGAGAGACACTGGCCCACCTTGGTTGAGGAGGGCGTAATGGCATGATCCAGCACACACCCGTAAGGGTTGGGACTCGTTGTGGAATTCGGGTTCAAATTCACAACGAATCCGAGATTGGCTGCCGTAGAGGCAGAGGTTGAAGAGTAAGCGACCAGCGCCAAATTGGAATCCGGATCCACGCCGATGGAATACGGAATCGGCGCGGGGCTCACGGAGTTTTGCAAGGCGCCAGAAATATCCACGGTGAAGGGAGTTCCAGCAGCGGGGTTCTGCGGGGAAACACCGGGAAGAGGAACTGGCAAGACGGTGACAGTCTGGTCCCCGTAATTGACCACGGCAACGGTGTGATTGGTCCGGTTAACGGAGATCCCTGTAGGCATGTTGATCGAAACGCCGGGAAACGTCTGACTGGTGACCGGACAAGAAGCGGCACAAGAAGCGCCGGTAGAATCGATGGGGGTAAGCGTTCCTTTGCCAATGCTGTAGAACTGCACAGCGCTCGGTACGGCCGGAGTAGTGGACGTAGCGGGCGCTCCAGCCTCAGCGACAACGGCGACACCAATGGTTGGATCGATATCTATGGCACTGGGATTCGCACCTGCCGGGATTCCCGAAGCAACCACTGCGGGAGGAGTGGTGGAATAATCCGGGAAGATGGCCATATTGGTGACGGAAGGGTTCGTGGCGCTTGGAGGCGGATTGGCAGTGCTGACAACCGAAAGAGGATAGAGGCCGGGATGGCCCTGATTGATCTGGAGCGTGGACATCAGAGTATTCAACTGACGAGAGGTGGAAGGATTGTTTTGGTCCTGCACAATCACGTTGCCCTGGAAGGAGGCAGCAGCAAGGGTGCCGGATGGGCCAAAGTAGCCTCCATCGATGGTGACGCGTGTCTGTTGCGACAGCCTGCCTTGCACTACATCGTCGGGAACGGAAGCGGTCGAAGTGGGCCGCACAGGAACAAATGTAAAGGTAAAAGCGCTCGCCGGCGGCGCCGTAGCGGGCGGAGTGCAGGTGGGCGGGCATACCGGCTCGGCAGGATCTAAGACAGTAACAAGCACGGATTGAACCCCGGGCGGATTGACCAAATCCTGTGCCAAGAGGCGAAGCCGCGCGCCTGTGGGAGTGGGGCTTGTCGTAGTGGTGGTCGAAGTGGAGGAGGGTGGAAGCGGAAACAGGACCTTGATTTGGCCGCCGGTAGAGTCGAACGTCTTTGTGCCAATTACATTAGGCGGATTCGCACCGTCCTGATAATTAAGGACAATTTTGGATGCGGAAGAAATATTGGGAGCGTCGAGGTAGATATCCCATAAAGCGCCGCCCTGCGGGGCAATCGTCGGGGTAATGCCATTGAAGGTGATGGGCCCACCGGTAACGATGGTAATTGTTCCGATCACCACGCCCGCGCTATCGGCGTTAGGCGTAGCCACGATGGTGACGTTCGCGGGCAAGGTAGGATTGTTCTTTTGCGCGGGAGTAATGGCTGTGGGAATGGTATCGGGAGCAGTGTACACGGCGAGGTTGGGATTATTCATGTCCGGGGTGATAGTGCCGCAGGTGGGGCTGCAAGTAGGAAGCTCCGGAAAAGTGGTGGTGACACCGTTGGTCGTGGATGGGATGTTCTGCGTGAGCAGCCATTTCACGCCTTTGTTCTGAACGTCGTTGACGAGGTTGACGAAGAACTGCTCGCTTTCTTTGGTGGGAACCGACGCGGTGCCCGGTCTAAGAACGGCTCGAATGCCGGAGACGAGAATGAGGTTGATCTTGCCGCTTTTCTTGGTGTCTTGAACAGAGGTCGCGGTAATGACAATCTGCAAGCCGGGGAACTTGGTTTGGTCAGGCAATTGGAACTTTGAAGGATCAGGCGCGGTGTAGGTGGCCGTGCCCGTGGCTTGCTGATTCGAGAGCACTCCGAAGGAACCATCAGTCGGGGCCTTGGTAGGATTGGTGGTGGTCGTCTTGCCATTCGTTGTGGTTGTGGTGGTGTATTCGAGGTCGCTCCACGTTACGTGGGTGTCGGTCGCGCCAGTCACCGTGGCCGTCAGCGTAACGGACTCACCAAGGATGGGAGCTGTAGTGGGGGACGCAGAAACCGTTACGGTGACAACATTGGCAGCGTTGCCTTTGCCACCGCAACCGGTCGACAAGAGCAGGCACAGGGCGCCAAGGCCCGCGCCGAGGATTTTCAAAGCTGTTCCTGATTTCACACCCACGATTTCCCCCGTACTTCGCGCTCCGTGGAGTTTCCGCCGGAGCTCGTGCTTTTCTCGTACCTAAAAGCTGTTGGATTCCTGCTCAATTCCATCTTCGTCTCGCCACGGCCGTCAAAACGTCCGGCTCACGGTAAAACGGAACGTCGTCTTGGGCTCGAAATAGTTCAACCGTCCCGGATTAGCAAGTAACTGCTGCAGAGTGGCTTTAACAGTCGACCATTCTTCTGGAAGCAAAGTTCTGGGGTAAAACCCCGTAGTCACGCCCGTGGGACACGGAACCAGGGGATTCTGGTTGGCCGGCTCGCAAATTTGGCTCGGTTCGATAAAGGGGTCCCTGGCCACCAATCCCTGGTACAGGCGGTGAACATTGTAAGCGTAGTAGATGCGGAACGGCGCCTGAATGATGGGGAGTTGCACGACGAATTCAATTCCGGTTGAGCCGCGCAGACGGAAATTTGTCCCAGGAGCAATGGCAAGCTGTCGCGTAAGGCCAGACCCGAAAGGCGGAGCAAGCTGGGCGTTGGGGAAGTTTTGCGGCAGGAGCAAATTTTGAAAGCCAGAGTTGTCAAGCTGCAGAGCAGTGCGGCGGAGAACCCCATCCGTCCCCCCATCAAAGAAAAGGCTGGTTTGGACAATGTTGCCGACAATGGGAATGCGGTATTCCACGTTGCCATATCCCTGGAGGTCGCCGCCCGGCAGAGTCGCCACATAGGTCAAGGTTGGTATCGTAAAGGTGCGCAAGCAACCACCGCAGCTGGGGTCGTGATAGGAGAGGGGGGCGGCCCTTTGCTCGGGAATAAAAGTAACCGGGGAAATGGCGCGAATATCGTAGCCACGGATGTCGCTCTCACCGCCCATATAAAAGCGGCTGAAAGGCGGGACTTCCTGCCCGGCGTATCCGGTGGTGTGCGCGGCGCTGAAATGGAAGCCAATCACGTTGCGGTGCTTGTTGATCGGATGAAAATACTTCGCGTCGACAACGTTGGTAATGGTCTTAACATTGCCGCCGAGTCCCGAAAATCCCACGGAATAATAAAAACTCTTGCCGCGGGTCGAATTGATCGGGTTATCGATCGTGTTATAGGAAATCGAAGGCGTGATGGTGCTGGAGATGATCCCGTTGAGCGCACTAGGGCCAGTGAGGCTACGAAACTGCAACGACTCGAACAATAGAGTGGATGCCTGGTTGAAGGACTTAATGTTCGTGCGCGTCAAACCATAGCTCAATCCAAACCGGGCGAAGGAAAGCTTGCGAAGGGGATATTGGGCAAAAAGCGTAAACCCATCGCTGTTTTGCACGTAGTTCTGCACGAACTGAGGGTTGATGCTGACTTGCTGCTGGAAGAGGATGGCTTCCTGCCTGGCTTGGTCAAAGTTGTAACGGGAGGAAAAAAGAGTGAACCCGGTCGAGATCGGACGATCAAAAAGGTACGGCTCGGTAAATCCAAACATGAAGGTACGCGTCAGACTTCCAAACTGCGCTGAGAACGTCAGCGTCTCGCCAAGACCCAGGAAATTGTTGGTCTGGTAGGTGAGGCCAACGAAACTGCCGGCCAGGCCGCTCACGCCGCCCTGCAAACCGATAGATTGCTTGCCTTTTTCTTTGAGCTTAAGCGTGATATCGACGGTTCCGGCCTTGTTGTTGCGCTTGATTTCCGCGGCCTTGTCCGCTTCGATCTTATCGAAATAATCAAGCTGATTGAGGCGAAGGATGCTCAGTTCCCACAAGCGCTTGTTAAAGAGCTGGCCTTCATCAATCATCAATTCGCGGCGAATGACTTTGTCGCGGGTGGTCGTGTTGCCGGAAAAATCGATGCGGTGGACGTAATACTGCTTTTGTTCGTCGAAACGCAGCGTCAGGTTAATGATCTTATTGGCGTCGTCGACTTCGGTGTCCGGCTCCGGAGTGAAATCAATGAAGCCGTATTCACCATAAATCTTGCCGTAGGTTTCGAGGGCCTTGCGGACTTTTTCCGTTGAGAAGATGTCCCCCTGCTTCAGAGGGAACGCAGTTTTCAACGCATCCACCTTGAGCGACAAGGCTTTATCCGGATCAGAACTGACGATCTTGAGCGTGCCCATGCGGAAGCGCTCGCCCTCTTCTATAGGGATGGTAATGTTCACCGCTTTGCCATGGCCTTTTCCAGTGACCAGCGGAACCCCCAGGCGCGCATGCGTGGTGTCTACATTTTCGAGAATGGGCTCGCCGACAGAAACCTTAAAATAGCCGTTGTCGCGGTAGAGCCCGCGGATCCCGACTTCGAGATCCTCGCTCAGCTTCTCGCGGTCGTAGGTTTTGGTGAGGACCGGGATGTACCAAAAATAGAGAGGAATCGAGTAGGGCCGGTCGTGGCGCATGGCGCGGATTAATTTGCGATCGCTGAACGCGTGATTGCCCTTGAATTTGATTTTGCCAACCTTGACCTTGGGCCCTTCCTCGATTTTGAACACAAGTATGACGGCATTGCTGGACGCAATGCGCTCGTATTGCGGCGTGACTTTGGCGAACTGGCGGCCGTGCTCACCAAGAAGCTCTTTCAGAACAACTTCTGCTTTCTTGATTTTCGTGGGATCAAACTGGCTTTCCACGCTCAGACCCACCTTGCGTTCCTTGAAGCGATCGAGAATGTCGGATTCGGAAACGGAGTGAATGCCGTCGTAGCGGATGCGACGAATCTGGGGGCGCTCCTTGACTTCGAACACTATAATCTTTGCGTCAGGGCGTTTCGGTGAATCCTCAACGCGCAGCTTCACATCCTCGAAGAACTGGGTGTTCCAGAGCGCCTGGAAATCGCGGCGCAGCGTGTCTTCGTTGTAGGGGTCACCATCGCGGCTAAAGATACGGGCCTTCAGCGTGTCTGTGCGAATACGCCTGTTTCCAATGAAATCGATGCGCTCAATGACAAGTTGCTGCTGGGGAGTTTGTTGCGGGGCCGGAGAGGCTTGAGCAGAACCCTGTGAGTGGTCTTCCACTGCTTCCTTGCCAGTGAGCAAGTCCACTGAGGCCGCAAACAGCACTTTATTGGGAGACGCCGAGTCCAGAGCATTGTCGACCGTGGCACTGGGTGAGGCGCTCGCAAAAATAAAAACGAGCGCGACGACCTGTGTCACGCGAGCCGCAAATACCCTCAACGGCGAACAAACTCTTCTTTGAGCGGCCGAAGAGTCCATTAAGGCCGCGCCCCCAAACTCAAGATGGTATTCTCCCGCCGGACCCGGTGCGGGCCGGCTGTGCGATGTTTCAGATTCGCTAGTGGACGACCGGGGTTGCCTCACCAACCGGACGGAATGACAGGCCCTCCCCGGCGACATAAATCTGGAGTGTCGCGGGCCTTTGAATTCCACCCTGAATCAGCGCCTCAGAGAGGGGGTCTTCGACGTATTTCTGCAAAGCCCTGCGCAACGGGCGCGCACCATAACTGCGGTCCGCGCACGTTTTCTCGAGGATCCACTGACGAGCCTCCGGCGTGAGGACAACCTGCACTTGCCGGTGGATCAGAGTATCGTTCATCTGGCCCACGAGCAAGTCAATGATGCGAAGCAAGTCATCATCGCCGAGCGGGTTGAAGATTATAACCTCATCCAACCGGTTGAGGAACTCTGGATTGAACGCCCGCTTTACTTCGTTCATCACCATTTCTTCCATCGACTTGCGTCCAGCCTCGTCGAGGCCCGCCTGGAAACCCAGCCCAGTGCGCTTTTGCAAATGCCGCGCGCCCAGGTTCGACGTCATGATGATGATGGTGTTACGGAAATCCACGGTGTTGCCGAGGCCGTCCGTAAGCTGCCCGTCTTCAAATACCTGCAAGAGAATGTTGAAGACATCGGGATGAGCCTTCTCGATCTCATCCAACAAGATGACGGAATACGGTGTGCGGCGAACGCGCTCGGTCAATTGACCGCCTTCTTCGTAGCCTACATACCCCGGAGGCGCCCCGATCAACTTCGAAACGGAGTGCTTTTCCATAAACTCCGACATGTCGAAACGAACCAGCGATTTCTCCGAGCCAAATAGAAACTCGGCCAAACGGCGCGCGACTTCGGTCTTACCTACACCCGTAGGCCCTAGGAAAAAGAAGCAACCCACAGGACGCATCGGCGATTTAAGGCCCGCGCGGCTGCGGCGAATGGCGCGGGCTAAGGCGGTGATGGCCTTGTCCTGGCTGATGACGCGCTTGTGCAGTTCCGGCTCGATGCGCAGCAGCTTCTGCTGCTCGTCTTCCTTAATGGAAGTAACGGCAATGCCGGTCCAGCGAGCAACCACTTCCTCGATGTCCTCACGGGTCACCACGCCCGTGGAGGCGTCGTCGAGCTTATACCGCTCGCGCAGGCCGCGCAGATTCTCCTTTTCCTTGCGCTCTTCCTCGGAATAGAAACGAGCCTTCTCGAATTCGTGGTTGGCGATGGCCGTTTCCATGCGGTGGGTGATGAATTTCACGCGCTTTTGGACCTCGCCTACTTCTTCAGGGACGGTAGCCTGACGCAGCTTGACGCGCGCCCCTGCTTCGTCGATCAAGTCGATGGCCTTGTCGGGAAGGAAGCGGTCGGGGAT
>DATDNK010000186.1:0-7889 GCA_036518275.1 Candidatus Acidiferrum sp. | reverse complement strand
CCTTCGGAGAGTAGGATTCGGACAGGTTCGTTTCACACTCTTAGTTCGACTGCAAATCTCTTGATGGAGCAAGTTCTGTGGACTTGCTGCTCTATCTCCGGCTAATCGGGTATACGTTTGGCACGCTGCTCCAGCTTTTCTGGATGGTGGTGATTCTCGGGTACCGCCGGCAACGCAATTTCGAGCGAGTGTTTTTCTTTTTGTGTTTGGCTTTCTTCCTCTTTTATGGCGGTTCGCTGCTCGCGCTAAACTCACAAGTCTATTACCCCAAGCCACCCGCGGGAGTCCAAGGCTTTGCCATCGCGATTATTTCCGCAGGTCTATGCATGGCGCCCGCGCTGCTGCTGCATCTCCACATGGAATATGCGGAGACGCGCGGTTTGCTTCAGGTCAAAGCCTGGAAACGCGGAGTACTCGCACTCGTTTATTTTGCAGGGTTGCATCTTGCCTTTCACCGGATTCCGTTGCTCTTGCGGGACGCGGGCTTCGACTTCATAGTGCCTGGAAACTCCCTGGGCCAGGGGTTTGCCATTGTGCTGGTGATTTCGTTGGCTTGGTGCGCTGGGTGGGAGCGGCGCTTCGCAACGACAGCGCCGGACAAACCACAGCGCTATTTCCACTGGACCCTTATGCTCTTTTTTCTCGCGGCGCTAGTTTCCGCCGGAATCCTTCACCTCGCTCCATTTGCGATCTCTTTGCGGACCAGTGAGGTATTTGCAACCGTCTTCTCGCTGATGCCGATTGTGCCGTTTGTGGTGCTCATCGACTTAGTTTATCGGCGCAACTTTTTGCAAATCGGAAGGCAAAAGAATCTGCTCTATGCAGTCTCCGCGACGTTCCTTGCGCTGCTTTATTTGAGCCTGGTTCGCCGTATGGGCATTTGGCTGGAACCGCTGCTGCCGCCGGAAGCCTCTGCTTCGATCCTATTGTTCATCCTGGTGATTTTCATCGAGCCGTTGCAACGCGTCTTGGGGCGAAGCCTGCGAGAGACGGCGCAACTAGAAATGGACCGGGTGCAGAAACTGATGGCCGAGATTCAGCAGGAAGCGCGACAGGGAAATGAAAAAGCTCTTGCCCATTTTATCGAGCGGCGCGTGAAGGAAACATTCGAGCTTGCTGCGGCTGGAGTTACCTTCCAGAAAGAGAGGGAGATCAGCGAAGAAGCCCAAGCGATGGCAACAGCCGCTGGGATGGGCACGCTGCGGCGGGGGAAGCCCATAGTTGCATTTTCCGAAGGAAAGCCTACAGAGGCATTTCTTGTCGGGGGCAACCTTGTGGGAGTGCTTCGAGCGGAACCACACGGCGCAGCACTTTCGGGTGAGACACGCGCGGCGCTGGAGTTTCTGTGCGAGCAGTTGCCGGGGGCTCTGGACTTGTGCCGACTGATCGAAGAGAAGCTGCGGCTGGAAAGGGAATTGGCGGAGCGGGAACGGCTGGCGCTCTTAGGGCAGATGGCGGCAAGCATTTCACACAACTTGAAAAACCCGCTGGGGTCGATGAAGACGATTCTGCAAGTGCAACTGGAGAATCCGGAGCTTCCGGATTCGATTCGCGGCGAAACGAAGATGGTGCTGGATGAAATCAGCCGGCTTTCGACGAAGCTGAATCAGTTGCTGCAATTCAGCCGGCCGGCGGTGCGCGCAGGGAATGGAACCGGGAGTTGCGATGCGGCGGTCGTGCTGGAAGAAGTGGCCGGAGTACTGTCGCACGAGGCGGAGCGGCGCGGATTGAAACTGCAAACAAAGACTTTCGGGGCGAATGCTAGAGTCGCGATAAGCGCGGAAGCATTGAACGACATCGTATCGAATCTGGTGGTGAATGCGCTGGAGGCTACGCCGCGCGGAGGACAAGTGAGCGCGGCCGTTGCTCGCGAGGGCGCAAATTTCTGTGTACTCGTGGAAGACGACGGGCCGGGGATTCCGCCGGCGCTCAGGGAAAAAATTCTGCAGCCGTTTTTTACAACGAAATCGCAGGGAACTGGACTGGGTCTGGCGATTGTGGCGCGGCGCGTGGCCGAATTTGGTGGAAAAGTCGATTGGGAAAGCCCGGTGAAAGATGGGCGCGGAACGAGATTCAGGGTGACGCTGCCAAATTCAGACGTGAGCAGTTAAAACAGCGGGAACGGGCGGCCCAAGGGCCGCCCCTACAGACGATTCTGATGAGGAGCAATATGAAAACGATACTGATTGTGGATGACGAACCGGCGGCAAGATACGGCTTGCGGCGGGCGCTCGAATCGAAATATCGGATTGCTGAAGTCGATTCCGCGGAGGCCGCGCGTGAGGCGTTGCCGCGTGAGCAGCCGGATTTGGTGCTGCTAGACGTGGTGTTGCCGGGACAAGATGGGTTGTCATTTTTGAAATGGATGCGCGAGCAAGGCAGCGAAGTGCCGGTGCTGATGGTTTCTGCGCTGGATGCGGCGAAAACGGCGGTGCAAGCGTTGCAGCTTGGCGCGGCCGACTATTTAGTGAAGGGATTCGAGCTCGACGAATTGCGGCAGCGCGTAGCGAACCTGCTGAAATTGGCAACGCTCGAAAAGGAAAATGATGCGTTGCGACGCCGCATGGCCACGGAAGGGCAGTTTGGGCAGATGATTGGGCGCTCGGCGGAGATGAGGCATGCATTTGAAATGGCCGACCGCGTGGCGCCAACGGACTCGACGGTACTGATTCTCGGTGAGAGCGGGACGGGAAAAGACTTGCTGGCGCAGGAGATTCACGCGCGGTCGCCGCGTGCCGCGAAACCGTATGTTGCGGTGAACTGCGCAGCTCTGCCGGAAACGCTGATCGAGTCAGAGTTGTTTGGCTACGAGCGCGGGGCGTTTACAGGCGCGGCGCAGCAGAAAAAAGGAAAGTTCGAGTTGGCGTCAGGTGGAACGATTTTCCTGGACGAAATCGGGGACATGAATCCGGTGACGCAGGCAAAGGTGCTGCGCGTGCTGGAGAACCGCATGATTGAGCGGCTGGGCGGGACGCAATCGATTCCTGCGGATGTGCGGGTGATCAGTGCAACGCATCGCAACCTCGCGGCGGAGATTCGCAATGGAAAATTTCGCGAGGACTTGTTCTACCGGCTGCGCGTGGTGACGGTCGAACTGCCCCCGTTGCGCGCGCATAAGGGAGATATCGCGCTGCTGGCGGAGGCTTTTCTGCAAATGCATGGTGCGCGACTGGGCCGGACGGCGCGGCTGAATCGCGAAGCGCTGGCGGTCATCGAGAAATACGATTGGCCCGGCAACGTGCGCGAATTGAAAAATGCGCTCGAGCGCAGCGTGGTGCTTTGCCGCAAGGAAGAAATCGGCGTGGAAGATTTGCCCGCGGAGGTGGTGCATGGTGAAGCGATTTCCGTGAAACACGATGGAGATCATCCGGATAATGGAATGGGAGAGCGGGATTTTCGCGAAGCGAAGCGAAAGTTTGAGGTGGCCTATTTGATGAAGCAATTGGCCGAACATCGCTGGAATGTTTCGCGCACGGCGGCGACGATTGGGCTGCACCGGCAGAGTTTGCAAGAAAAGTTGCGCGAATTGGGGATCCGGCGGCCGGGCCGCGAGCCAATGGAAGAAGAATAGGAATTAGCACAGAGCAGAGAAGAGGGACTCACAAGGCGTTCATGGCGTGAACGAGGAAGACTGACATTCGATGAGTGGTGACTCGGTGACTGGTGGCTCGTGACTCTTGAACGGACTATCGCATCTTCTGGAAAGATCGTGGGATATGTGATGGCGGGGGGCGCCAGCACGCGATTTGGGTTCGATAAGGCGCGCGCAGAATTGAAGGGCGAGACCATGCTGGCGCGGATGTGTGGGCTTCTTAGTGAAGTAACGGGGCCCGCGAGCGTGATAGCTCCCTTTGGCCGCTACGCAGAATTGGGCGTGCGCATCGTGAAAGACCAGTGGCCGGGAGAAGGCCCGCTTGGCGGCATCATCACGGCGCTTATGGACGCTCACGCGCAAAATCATCAGCATACCTGGTGTCTGATCGTTGGCTGCGACATGCCATTTCTTACAAAGGAGTGGCTGACATACCTAAGGGGCCGCGCCCTCACAAGCAGTGCAGCAGTGATTACGCCGCAGTCGGCCAAGGGACTCGAGCCGCTGTGCTCCTGCTGGCGCACGGGCGCGACTGGAAAGTTGCAGTATGCGTTTGAAGACGGCATCCGCAAAGTGACCGAAGCCATGAAACGCGTTAGCATGGATGTGGTTGACGAAAAGGAGTGGGCACGATTTGATAAAAGTGGGCGGCTTTTCTGGAACATGAACACGCCCGCGGAGTATGAAGAGGCGCGGCGGATCATGGAAGCAGAAGGAAGATGACAGACATCCTGAGAATTAGCCGGGGTGGGATCACGAATCTGAATCCCCGAGAGGAAGGCTTGGCGCATCAAGAGTACCTTGCGCCTCAGTCGGAGTATTTCTTCGAGTTTCGCGATGTGTGCAAAGCTTTCGATGAACGCCCCGTTTTGGACCACGTCAGCTTCACCGTGAGGCATGGAGAAACCTGCGTGATCATGGGGCGAAGCGGTGTCGGCAAGTCCGTCACTTTGAAACACATTATGGGCTTTTTGAAAGCGGACTCCGGCCGGGTGCTTGTTGACGGAGAGGACGTCACGGATTACAACGAGGGACAGTTTGCAGAAGTGCGTCGCAAGGTGACCATGGTGTTCCAATCCGGAGCGCTCTTTGACTCGCTCACGGTGCGGGAAAACATCTCATTTCCGCTGGACGGCCAGCCGGGGCTGACTCCCGAAGATATCGACGAGTATGTTGCGAAGATAGCGCACCTGCTGGAAGTGGAAGACGTACTGGACAAACCACCTAGCGAGCTGTCAACCGGCACGAAGCGCGCGGTAGCCATCGGGCGCGCATTTGCGCAGAATCCCGAAGCGATTCTTTACGACGAGCCGACGACGATGGTGGATCCCATTATGGCGGGGCACATGGGGGACTTGATTCTGCGATTGAAGCACGCATTTCATAAAACGTCGATCGTGGTAACGCATGACACGCACCTGGCAAAGAAACTCGCAGACAGCGTCGTTTTCCTGCAAGAAGGCCGCGTCACTTATTTCGGGCCCTGGGCCGGTTTTGAGAACTCCGACGAGCCTTTCATCGTTAACTTCCGCAAACAAGACGAACTCATTCCTGCTCTGGATGAAACTCTGTGAGTCAACCCGCGAACGGCTCTTCCGACGCCAGCGCTTCCAATCCCATCGGGCAACTTCGCAAGGAAATGGGTTTCTGGGATGTGCTTCTTTTTAACATTGCTACCGTGCTCGGTCCGCGCTGGATCGCCGCGGCCGCGCACAATGGCACCTCTTCGATCAGCTTGTGGGTTATCGCGGCCGTATTCTTTTTTGTTCCAACGGCCCTAGTTATCAACGAGCTTTCTTCTCGGTTCCCAAACGAAGGAGGCTTATACGTGTGGTCGAAGGAAGCGTTTGGCGATTTCCATGGTTTCGTGGCCGGCTGGACCTACTGGATCTATACCATTTTCTATTTCCCGGGCCTGTTGCTTGCCAGCACCGCTATGAGTGGCTACGTGGCGGGTGGCAAAGGCGAGGCGCTTGCGCAGAACACATCGTTCCTTTTGATCGGATCGTTCGTGCTGCTGGCTGTGGCAGTAATCCTTAACATCATCGGCCTGAACGTTGGCAAGTGGCTGCAAAATGCCGGCGGCGTCGCCACTTATCTTCCCTTGCTGATTCTCACCGGCGTAGCTGCGATCATCTGGTTTCGTCACGGCTCAGCCACGCAGTTTACTTGGGCCGGTATGATGCCGCATTGGAGCCTGGACACTGTAAATTTTTGGTCTCAGATTGCCTTTGCTTTTACGGGTCTGGAGTTGGTGTCGGCGATGAGCGATGAAATCAGGGATCCGCGGCGAACCCTGCCGCGTGCAGTCATTGGCAGCGGCGCGCTCATCGCCGCAATCTACATCGTCGGAACCTTTGCCGTGCTTTCCATGGTGCCAGATTCAGCCGTTGATCCTAAAAGCGGCGTGTTCCAAGCAATTACTCTGGGTTCGACAGCGCTTCGCTTAGGCTTTCTTGGAATCTTGGCAGCCGTGCTCGTTTCCGTAGGCAACGCGGGCGGCGTAGGGAGCACTGTTGCAGGCATCGCGCGAGTGCCTTTCGTAGTGGGCATTGACCGTTATTTGCCGCCCGCATTTGGCAAAATCCACTCGCGCTGGAAGACTCCGTACGTTTCCATTCTCGTGCAGGCGATACTCTCGGGTGCAGTGCTTCTATTGAGCCAGGTCAAGGAGGAGTCGATGCGCGGAGCCTACCAGATCCTGGTGGATGCGGCGATCATCCTTTACTTCATTCCCTTCCTATACATGTATGCGGCCGCGATTAAGTTGGCGGGGCGCAAGGATCGCCGCGAAAACTCTCAGGCTGTTTTGATTCCCGGAGGAAAGCTTGGCGTGTGGATTGCCGGCGGGCTCGGCTTTGTGGCTGTTCTCTGCGGAATCGCATTTTCGCTGATTCCGCCCGGGGAAGAAACTAACAAAATCTTATTCGAAGAAAAGCTAATCGGCGGGGCCGCGGGTGCCGTCGCCATTGGGCTGGGACTTTACTGGCGAGGAACGCGCCAGAAATCCGCCGGACGTTTACCCGTTCAGTAGATTGACCAGACGCCGGGAGTAGCCAGCTCGACGGAATGATTGTCCGGGTCGCGAAAATAAATGCTGGTGCCGCCGCGCGGCCACTGGATGCGCGTTTCGATGGCGATCCCGCGAGTGGCGAGGAGCTTTTCCCAACCAGCGAGATCTTCGGCAGAAGTAGAAAACGCAACATGCAGCGGGCCGTTGCCATCGTGCGGGCCTAACTTCCCTTCAGGCAATGGGATGACGCGATTGGACGCGCCGCGCTTGAAAAGCAGAAGAACGCAGCGGCCGCCTACGCTGTAAGCGCGGAAGCGGTCGTCACCCTCGATGCGCGTCAAGCCGAAGAGTTCCTCGTAGAAGCGCGACGCGCGATCCAGGTCGTCGACGTAAAGAGAAGTTTCGATGACTCCAGTGAGCGAGGGCATGGGGAGCTCCCCTGCAGGTTAGAAACCTTCTTCCATCAAACGGGCTACCGTGAGCGGAGGGGAAGAAGCCGCCGCAGCTCGAGCTTCGAGGTAGCGCTCGATGTATTTTCCGAGGATGTCGGCTTCGAGGTTGACGGCGTCGCCCGGTTTGCGGTCGCGAATGTTGGTGCGATCGTAGGTGTAGGGAATGATGGCGATATCGACGTTGTTGTGTTGCCAGCGCGCGACGGTGAGGCTGATGCCGTCAATGGAGATCGAACCTTTCGGAACAATGTAGCGCGCGAAATCTTCCGGGACGCACACACCGTACCACCAGTTTTCGCCTTCGGGCATCAGATGCGTCACGCAACCAACGGTGTCCACATGGCCCAGAACGAAGTGACCGCCGAACTCCTTGCCAGCCGTGAGCGGTCGTTCGAGATTGACACGCGAACCGACGCGAAGGCCGCCTTCGCTTGCGCCGAATGACGTCTTGCTCAATGTTTCGCCGGACAGGTCGGCGGAGAACCGTCCGTTGTGAAGTCCGACGATCGTCAGGCAGCAGCCGTTCACCGCGATGCTGTTTGCGACGGCAAGCGAAGGCCCAAGGGAGGGCGCGTGAATGGTAACGCGTCCCCCGTCCGCCTGAAGATCCAGAGATTCGATCGTGCCGAGATGCTCGACAATTCCCGTAAACACGTTTGCTTCCGCAGCCTCTGCGATTGAGTGTACAGCATTTCACGCGGAAGGCTGAAAGCACTAGACTGGAAGGCGGGTAGCCTGCTGCATTCTGCGAGTCCACGATGAAAGCATGTGTCCTGCGAGCGCCAGCGAAAGTGGAAACGAATCCGCTCGTGTATGACGAAGTCGCAACGCC
>DATDNK010000185.1:0-5302 GCA_036518275.1 Candidatus Acidiferrum sp. | reverse complement strand
ACCAAATCCGCACGTTCACGGACTACCTGCGCTCCAAAAAGGTCCGGCGAACTATGAATGTCGCCGTTGCTTTCCGCCAGGCTGCCTCATGACCGACCAAATTCGCACACTGGCCGCGCGTTTCCGCGCTCTGTTTCGCCGTCGCAGCCTCGACCGCGAACTTGATGCGGAACTGCGCTCGCACCTGGAAATGGCCGTCGAGCGCAACCTCCGCCAAGGCATGAGCCCCGAGCAGGCCCGCCGCGAAGCCCTTCTCAACTTCGGCGGCCTCGAACAAACCAAAGAAATCTATCGCGAACACCGCGGCCTTCCCTTCCTCGACACGCTGCTCCAGGATCTCCGCTTCGCCTTCCGCATGCTCCGCAAATCTCCCGGCTTTACCGCCGTGGCCGTCCTCACGCTCGCCCTCGGTATGGGCGCGACAACCACTATCATCTCGGTGGTGAACAGCGTCCTCCTGCGGCCCCTCCCCTACAAGAACAGCGACCGCTTATTGCGCGTCCAGGAAACTCATCCCGGCGATCCCGGCGCAAACTTGACCTACGCGACCTTTCTCGATCTCCAGCGCGAAGCGAGAACGATGGAAAACGTCGCTGCCTACCGCGAGTGGATTTTCAACGTCACAGGCGGATCGGAGCCCACGCAGATTGCCGGCGCTCTCGTCTCCGGCAACTTTTTTGCGGCCTTAGGCAGTTCGCCCACCCTCGGGAGAACGATTCTTCCCGAAGACGATCAGCCTGGTGGCGACAACCACGTCGTTGTTCTGAGTTATGCGCTTTGGCAAAGCCGCTTTGGATCCGACGAAAACATTCTGGGCAAAGAGCTAATCGTAAACGCCGAGCCTTACACGGTGATCGGTGTGATGCCGCCCGGGTTCGATTTCCCCGGGCAGTCCGAACTGTGGACCCCGCTCGTTCCTGGAGGTGAGTTTCATAACAATCGTCGCGCGCACTTGCTCACAACGCTTGCCGATATCGGTCACGGTCAATCAACTGGCGTCGCGAACGGTGAATTGACCGCCATCGCGAAGAGTATCGAAGCAAGGAATCCCGGCGTAGACGATCCCTCCTTGTCTCTCGCCGCCGTCACTTTGAAAAGAAGCCTCACCGCTCCGGTTCGCCCCGCGCTGGCGATTCTGCTATTGGCTGTCGGATTGCTCCTCGTCATCGCTTGCGCCAACGTAGCGAACCTCCTGCTCGCTCGCACCGCGGCGCGGAGCAAGGAAATTGCTGTTCGCCGTGCTCTCGGAGCCAGTCGCGCTCGCCTCGTCACACTCTTGTTGACGGAAAGCGTTTTTGTGTCCCTTCTGGGAGCCGCGTCAGGACTCCTGCTTGCCCACGCAGGACTTGCTTTCATCCGAACGCAAAGCAGTCAAGATCTGCCGCGCTTCGCTGAGATTCATCTCGATTGGCGCGTCTTCGCATTTTCGTTTGCCGTCTCGATTCTTTGTGGCGTGTTTTTTGGACTCGCGCCTGCTCTTGCCGGGTTAAAACTCAACTTGAACCCGCCTCTCAAGGAAGGCCGTTGGGAAACTGCGGGAGCAAGCCCCCGTATCTCTAGCAATACGCTTACGGTCCTTCAGTTTGGTCTCGCGACGATTTTGCTTGCCGCGGCGGGCTTGCTAGGTGGCAGCCTGCTTCGCGTCCTGAGAGTGAATCCCGGGTTCAATCCGGACCATCTCCTCACGCTTCAGGTTTTTCTCTCGCCGGTGAAATACCCGGAGCGAGATTCGAAATCGGCCATCACACTCCATGAAATGCTGGAAAACATTCGTACTCTTCCTGGCGTGCGCTCCGCTGGATTGGTGAACGCCTTGCCGATCACCGGAGGCCCCAGCACCGAGTTCGTCATCGAGGGCCGCCCCGCTCCTCGTCTCGGCGATGAGCCCGGCGCGGACATTCGTGTGGCGGACCCTCAATATTTTTCCACCATGGGCATTCCTCTAGTCGCTGGGCGCGTTTTCACCGAGCACGACAACGCCTCCTCGGCCCGCGTGGTACTCATCAACCAAAGCCTGGCTCGCACGTTTTGGCCCAGCGAAAATCCGCTCGGTCAGCGCATCACCATGAAAGACTGGGGCCCGCCGCTCACTGGAGAAATTGTTGGCGTCGTTGGAGACGTCAAAACGAACGGTCTCGACGAGCAAGTGGGTTCGATGATCTATTGGTCTTATTATCAATTTGGTCTGGTTTTTAATTCCATTGTCGTGCGCACGGAAAATGACCCGCTTCTGATGGTTTCGGCGGTGAAGAGCCGCATCTGGTCGGTGGACAAAAATCAGCCGGTCTCGCAGATTCAGACCGTGGACCAGGTTCTTTCTCAATCGCTCGCGCGCCGCCGTCTTTACGTTGTTCTCCTCGGCGTTTTTGCCGTTGTCGCGCTGCTGCTGGCGGCCGCGGGAATTTATGGCGTCGTGTCTTATTCGGTCACGCAGCGCACCCGCGAGATGGGCATCCGCGTTGCCCTCGGGGCGGAACGTGTGGACATCCTTCGCATCATCGTGCTGCAAGCCGCAAAACTCGCGCTCGCTGGCGAACTCGTGGGCATCCTGGTTGCGCTGGCGGCCACGCGTCTAATGACCAGCATGCTTTTCAGCATAAACGCCGCGGATCCATTCACATTTGCCGGCGTGGTTTTGCTCCTCAGCGCCGTCGCCTTCGCCGCTTGCTACATCCCCGCCCGCCGCGCCATGCGCGTCGATCCCATGGTCGCCCTTCGCTACGAGTAGCTCTCCCCTGTTTCCAAGCCGCAACAAAGTATGAAAAAAAAGCGGAGCTACGTACTGTTTTGTTTTTCAGTGAACTAGCCGCTTCTTTCGTAGGAGTATGTCGCCATAATCGTCCGCCTAACGAGAGAACATCGCACCATGAGAAACGAATTTCGAATTTCGAGTTTCGAGTTTCCATTTTCTATTTTCCATTTTCTATTTTCGTTGGCTTCCATTCCTGACTTTGACGATTCCGGCAAAAATTGATTTTCTGCAATCGCGCCGACCTATAGGAAAATGCCCTCATGTCTCTACTCGATTTGCTCCTGGGTAAACCTCTCGCTTCCGACGAAGCGCGCGCCGAGTGTATCGGCACTGCCGCGGGCATCCCCATTTTCGGCTTGGACGCGCTGAGTTCCGCGGCTTACGGTCCGGAAGCCGCTCTCACGCTGCTGATTCCTCTTGGCGCCGCGGGAATCGCGTACATGATCCCCATCAGTGCGAGCATCATCATCCTGCTCGCTATCGTCTATTTTTCGTATCGCCAGACGATCCACGCCTATCCGGGTGGCGGAGGCTCGTACACTGTCGCGCGACAGAACCTGGGCGTTACCGCCGGACTTCTCGCCGCGGCGGCGCTCATGATTGATTACATTCTGACCGTCGCGGTTGGTATTTCCGCCGGTGTAGGCGCGCTTGTCTCGGCGGCGCCAAGCCTGCAATCCCACACCCTGTCCATCTGCCTGGGAATTTTGGTCGTCATCACGCTCATCAATCTCCGCGGCATGCGCGATACCGGGCTGATCTTTATGGCTCCTACCTATTTGTTCGTAGGAACATTGCTCGCCGCCATCGTCATCGGCCTGTTCAAGACGTTTCTTTCCGGCGGACATCCCGTCCCGGTCGAACAGCTCCCCGCAATCTCGCAGGCTGCGGCGCTTCCTGGCGCTTGGATTATTCTTCAAGCATTTGCCAGCGGCTGCACGGCAATGACCGGAGTCGAAGCCGTAAGCAACGGCGTGAAAGCCTTTCGCGAACCCGTCGTTGCCACGGCTCGCCGCACCCTCACGGTAATCATCGTTCTCTTGATGGTGCTCCTCGCGGGTATCGCCTATCTCGTCCGCGCCTACGGGATTCAAGCCACGGCCCCGGGCCAGCCCGGTTATCAGAGCGTCCTCTCGCTGCTGCTCGCCGCAGTTTCCGGGAGAGGCCTGTTTTATTACATTTCCATGGCCTCCATTCTGGTTGTGCTGGCGCTCTCGGCCAACACTGCCTTCGCGGACTTCCCGCGCCTTTGCCGTGCCATCGCGCAAAACAACTATCTTCCGCACACTTTCGCCACTCGAGGGCGCCGGCTGGTCTACACGCACGGCATTGTGGTTCTTGCGGTTGTCGCCGGACTGCTGCTCATCATTTTTGGCGGCATCACCGATCGCTTGATTCCCCTTTACGCCGTGGGAGCTTTTCTCGCTTTCACGCTTTCGCAGGCCGGGATGGTTGGCCACTGGCGCCGCGTCGGCGGCAAAGGCGCAACGCGAAGCATGTTGGTCAACGGACTGGGCGCGCTTGCCACAGGAATCACTGTGATCGTGGTTCTCGTTGCGAAATTCGTCGAAGGCGCGTGGATCACCGTGCTGCTCATCCCGGGACTGCTCATCGCCATGGGCCTGGTGCGCCGCCACTATCACGCCGTTTTCCTAGAAGTGCGTAGCCCGACCCCGCTCGAACTGACCGACACGGCGCCGCCGCTGGTGATCGTGCCGGTTCAGGGCTGGAATCGCATTGTCAAGAAAGCGCTCGGCTTCGCTTTCAAAATCTCGCCGAACATTCGCGCTGTTCACGTCGACTCCGGCGAGGGCTCGGAGATATTTCGCGACGAATGGTGCCGTTTCGCCGAGATGCCCGCGATGGAAGCCGGCGTGGCTGCTCCGGAGCTGGTCGTTCTGCCGTCACCTTACCGTTTAATTCTCGGCCCGATTGTGGATTATGTTCTCCAAACCGAGCGCGAGAATCCGAATCAGCAGATTGCTGTCCTGATTCCCGAACTCGTGGAGCGCCATTGGTATCATCATCTGTTCCACAACAAGCGGGCGTCTGTCTTGAAAGCGCTGCTCTTACTTCGAGGAAACCAACGAATCATCGTGATCAACGTTCCCTGGTACCTCGACGTGTGAAGCTCGCCGCCGTCCTGCTGCACCACCAATCAGCGTCCATCTCTAATGCGAATCAAAGGTGACGATTAAGCCGATAGCCAGCAATTGTTGCGTGGGCACCAGCGCCACCACTCCTGGCGAGATTTGCGCGCCGCGGAAGAACCCGCCGCCAGAGCCGCGCGAGTCGTCCACACGGTATTCCAAACGTGCGATGGTGTTGGTCTTCCAATAGGGCAAACGGTATTCCAAAGTGCTTGTTAGCGCCTTGATGGTCTGCTTCGACCCGGTCCACCGCCCATCACGGTCCCAGGCGAACTCCGGGCGCAGCGTTCCGCTCCAGCGTCCCGCAATCACACGGTGAAACGGCAACTGCGCGGACATCCACAGCGCGCGCGGAGTTCCGGGAACATTCACTTTCTCCGTGCCAATCTGGTACTCGAAC
>DATDNK010000184.1:0-4783 GCA_036518275.1 Candidatus Acidiferrum sp. | reverse complement strand
TCAGGAATTGCCGGCGGCCCGAATGGGAATGGTCACCGAAGCGGAAGCGGCGTCGGACGACGCGAGCATGTGGCAGCGCCCATCGAAAATTCCGCCGGGATCAATCACCATGCACGGTGAGTGAACTTCTCCAGTGACGACGCCTTTCGCTTGAATCTCGACGCGGCCCTTTGCGAAAATCACCCCATCGAAGCGGCCGGAAATCACCACGCGGTTTCCTTCGATTTGTCCTTCGACCTTTGCGCCGTCACCGAGAACGACGGTTTGTTCGGAGATAATGTTTCCCTTGACGTTGCCATCAATTCGGAACGTGCCGCTCACCGTGAGCGTTCCTTCGAGCGTTACGCCCTGATCGATGAACCCTGTCCACTCTTCGCTGCTTCCACCATTTTTGTCGGCGGCGGGCCACTTCCACGCCATAGTGAGTTCCCCCAAATCTTCAGACACTTCTACTTTAATCAGGCCCGGAAACAAGTCAACGCAGCAAGGGGCGCATGTTGTCGAATGAAAGACTGCACGAACGGACAGTGACTGGTGGCTTTCGCGAAAGCTACTTCATCAGCCGATCGTAGAGGCCCATCAACTGAGCGTCGTCGTAAAACTCAAGCACGAGCTGACCCGGGCGCATTTTCGTTTTCAGTCGAAGAATAATTCTCGTTCCCAGATGTCGCTGCAATTCCTCGAGGGCAGAGCGAATGTTGGGATCCAGGTTCGCGGGAGCCGGAGGCTGCGGCCGAGCGCCGTGGACGCGCCGGGCCGCGAGTTTTTCGATTTGCCGAACCGTCAAAGCGCCGCGGGCGGCGCGGTGTGCATAACGCATGCGTAACTGCTGCTCCGGCACGGCAAGCAAGGCCCGGCCATGCCCAGCGCTCAGCTTCGCGTCTTCAATCCACTCCTGGATTTTTGGTTCCAGCTTCAGAAGCCGGATGGCGTTTGCTACTGTCGCGCGGTCTTTGCCGGTGCGTTCGGCAACGGCTTCCTGCGTCAAATGAAATTCATCCATCAAGCGCTCGAACGCGCGGGCTGCTTCCATGGGATTCAAGTCTTCGCGCTGGATGTTCTCGACGAGCGTCATTTCGAGAGCCAGCTCGTCGGGAACTTGCTTAACGATCGCGGAGACCTTGGTTAGCCCTGCGCGCTGAGCAGCTCGCCAGCGCCGTTCACCCGCGATAAGTTGAAACTTCGAACCGATCGGTCGCAAGACCAAAGGCTGAATGATGCCGCTGGTTTTGATGGACCGCGCCAACTCGTCAAGCCCTTGCTCATGGAATTTAGTGCGTGGTTGATAGGGGCTAGGCTCGATCAGGTCAATGTCAATCTCCTGCGGACCCGCCTGCAGGGGCTGACGAGCGGGCATGACGGCTGCTGCCGCCGCGCCGCTAACTGTGGCTGGTTGAGATTGAGCCGGTGCGGGCGGTGGCGCGGGCTTCTTGCCTTCAAGCTCCCGAATGAGCGCTCCGAGCCCCCGTCCCAGTGCGTTTCTGGCCATTGGCGATCACCTCCTTCGCAAGTTGCGTGTAGCCTTCTGCCCCTTTGCTGTGCACATCGTAAAGAATGATGGGTTTTCCGAAGCTGGGCGCTTCGGCCAAGCGAACATTGCGCGGAATCATGCTCTTGAAGATTTGCGAGCCGAAAAACGTGCGCAGGTCATTCGCCACCTGGCGGGAAAGCGTCGTTCGCTCGTCGTACATTGTGAGGAGAATGCCCTCAATTTCCAGGTTCGGATTCAAGGTGCGCCGTATGCGCATTAGCGTGTCCAGTAGTTCCGATACTCCTTCCAAGGCTAAGTATTCGCACTGAATGGGAACCAGGACCGAGCCAGCAGCCACGAGAGCGTTCAGGGTGAGCAAATCCAAGGCAGGAGGGCAATCCAATATGATGAACTCGTACTTTTCCTCGATTGCCTTGAGCGCGGCGCGAAGCCTGTATTCGCGCTCCTCGGCGGAAACCAGTTCTACCGCGGCGCCAGCGAGGTGCTTGTCCGCCGGGATGACGTCAAGCCCGGCAATTTGAGACTGTTGAATGATGCGATCAAAGGGTTCGTTGAGAATGAGCGAGTGGTAAAGTGTGCGTCGCGAAGGGTCTTTGGGAAAGCCAATAGCTGCAGTAGCGTTGGCTTGAGAATCGCAGTCCACGAGGAGGGTTGAGCGTTCCGAGTTGGCAAGACACGCAGAGAGGTTGACGGCCGTTGTTGTTTTTCCTACACCACCCTTTTGGTTAGCAATCGCGATGATGCGTGCCAAGCGATTTCCCCCCAGACAGCCAAAATCTAGCAAAGCTGGGATTGAGTTGCAAGTTGTTTCACGTGGAACAATCTGATAGAGTTGGAAAAATTCGCAGGATTGTTTGTTCGCAGCCTTCTCTTGCCGGTTGAGGCGCTCGCAGATCATTTGTTCCACGTGGAACACTCGTTAGTTAAATCGGTGCAGATCAACAAGCTCAAGCCCTAGTTCACGTTCCTGTACTTCTGGAGCAGAGAGTGTTCCACGTGAAACAATATTGCTAACTGGCCGCGTTCCGGCGGCAGCTTCCGAGCCTAGCAAGGGACTGCTGCACGGAACGGTCAGTCAAGAACTCTGAGCGGGGAAGTCAACAACATTTCTCGTTTCATAGCCACCCGGGACCGTGTCTTCTGACATTTCGTATGAAACAAATGGAAATCTCTGCCGATTGAGAATGTTCCACGTGGAACATCCGAGGAGCGCCTGGAATCTCAAATTCGAAGGGAGGCTACCGCCGGTCCTAAGGCTTCCTCGTGCCCACGAGGAGAAACCGGCGAAGGGAATTGGGCACAGGAATGGGCTCGTGCCATTCCCAGGTGGCAATCCTTTGAATCCCAGGCAAATCGTTTCCGCCAACCCATAGGGCCACTCTGCTGGCCCCCAAGCGCTCAGAGCCCGCCCAACCAAGAAATTTAGAATATTCGCCCAAGGCCCGGGAACAAACATAGTCCAGCGGTGCAATCTCTTCCCCGAGCTCTTCATAGCGCCTGACAAGCACCTGAGTGTCCCTAAGTCCTAATTCTCTAACGACTTCCGCGAGAAATGTAGCCTTCTTGAGGTTCGACTCGATCAGGAAAACTTGAAGGCCAGGGCGCAAGATTTTGAGAGGTAAACCCGGAAAACCGCCTCCGGAGCCTGCGTCGGCGAGCCGACCACGCTCAATTGGCACAGAAATGCCCGCAAACATGCTTTCGCAGAAGTGGCGATAGAGAACTTCCAAGGGATCGCGGATGGCGGTCAGGTTCACTTTGTCGTTCCAAGCTAGCAGAATCTTTATATACTGTTGAATCTGAAGGACTTGTTCTTCATAGACAGGGAGTTTGAATTCTTCGAGAGCGCGGCGAATGACCGCGACGGAAGGAGGGGCTGGGCTGGTTGTTATCATATAAGTTACTATTAATGCTTTGGGTATCGAGCCGGGAATCCCGTCGAACATGGCCCGTAACACTAGGGTGCTGTGCCCCTAAGTTCCTCAGGCAATGTAAGACGTTTGTCTACAACGACTTGCAAGCCCGATCAATGCCTCTCTGAACGCAACGCGTTCGTCTGTGGGTCCGTTACGCTTCGTATCAGATAACGTTTCCCCGCCACCCCGGCTACCACGTCTACAGCACTGTGCCAGAAAATCGCTGGTATCAGACTATTGTACGTCAATCGGCTGACGCCCAGCAGCAAACCCACGACGAAAGTCATCACAATGCCACCCCTTCCCTGGTAGCTATGGGCCAACCCAAAGAGGAGAGAAGAAACGAAAACCACGAGCCAATCTCCCAGGCCGGCGTGTGCCAGAGCGGCCATAGCAAAGCCGCGATAAAGGAATTCTTCGCAAAAACCGGCCGTAATGGCCAGCGCAAAGTAGGGAAGCAGCTCCACGGCGGACTGCGGCAGGATGCGCTCGGCAATAGCCTGCACCGGTCCGCGCGATTCCGCGGGGATGCGTCCTACGCGGCGCAGGTTAAGCCATTGGAGACTGCCGATCACTGCTGCGCCGACAATCCCGGCAATGATCAATCTCGTTCGGTCATGGAATACGAGGCCCAACTGGGGGGCGGTATGGCCGCGAGCCCAGACGCGCCACCCAACGACGGCGACAGCCAGCCATTGGAACGCGATGGTCGAGGCATAGAGCACCAGCCGCTCCGCCGCGCTGACGTGCGGCATGGCGAGCAACTTCTTCATGCGCACGCGGCCGCGCCATGGCAGCAGTACGCCGAGCGCAAGAAAGATTAGCCAGAAGTCCCAGGGCATCCGCAGATAAGACCACTTTCTGCCCGGTTTGTGCAAGGGACGAACGTTCTGTAGATCCCAGCCGAAAAAGAATTAGTGCAGCACTATTCCTTGAAGCCGAATTCAGTTTCAAACCGTTGCGAACAGCGCATCGCGGCCCGAAGCTCTACGGAGTTATAATCGCGGGCAAGTATGCCGCTGGAATCAGGGACAAAACTTGGGCCGTATGAGATTCAGTCACCGCTGGGAGCGGGCGGGATGGGCGAGGTGTATCGCGCGAGGGATACGCGGCTGGGACGGGATGTGGCGATCAAGATTCTTCCGCCGCAGGTTTCGAAAGATCCGGTGAGGAAGCAACGGTTCGAGCGCGAAGCGAAGACGATTTCCAGCTTGAATCATCCGAACATTTGCGTGTTGCACGACATTGGTTCGCAAGATGGCGTGGATTATTTGGTGATGGAGTGCGTGGAGGGAGAGACGCTGGCGAAGCGGCTGGAAAAAGGAGCGCAGCCGCTGGAGCAAGTGTTGAAGTATGGAGCGCAGATCGCGGATGC
>DATDNK010000183.1:0-2158 GCA_036518275.1 Candidatus Acidiferrum sp. | reverse complement strand
GTAGCCCATCAGCAGAATGGGGACGTGTTGGTCGTAGTTGTAGGGCACTCCGTGGCCAGTGCCGTAGGAACGCTTCTTTCCCGTTGGAGTGCCATCCAGGAGCCAGTAGGGCTTCGGGACAATGAACAGATCGCCGCTGCGGCTGGGGAAATAGCTGAGGGCCATGGCGCGAAGCGTGGGGCTCTGCGTGGCGGGACGATTCTGCAGTTCTTCGGCGCGATAGGCGGTGGCGACGCCGGGTTGCGAAAGTGCCGCGTCGATTACAGCTTGCATGGCCGCGTCGTTGTGCTGCAATTTCTCGTACACGCCCGAGACAAAATAGATATCACTACCGGTGATGCGCGAGACGGCCGGCTTCGAAAAACTGAACGGCTCGAGCGCTTTTTCGATGCGTTCCTGCAATTCTGGCAAATGCAAAACACCCGCGTCGGCACCAGTGGTTTGCATGTCTTCAGGGACAGGTGCAACCCCGTGGTCAGCGCTTAAGGCGACGACATAATTGCCGCGACCAACTTTTTGGTCGAGATGTACGAAGAGGTCGCCAAGGTCCTTATCCAGCCTTATTAAGATGTCCTGAATCTCGCGGCTGCGCGGCCCGAATTCGTGGCCGACATAATCCACGGAAGAGTAGCTGACACCGAGAAAATCGGTACCAGATGTATTGCCGAGATTCATCGCGTCAACGGCCTTCTTCGCCAGTTCGGTCAGCGCGGTATCAGCAAAAGGGCTGGATGCCCATTGCTCGTAAAACGTGGCGTCTGGCTCCGCAGAGCCTGACTTGCCGCGAAGAGCGTGTGGAAACGTAAGATCCCAGCCTGGGGGAGCGACTGCGGCGAGAGCTTTCTCGCCATACCAGTAGGATTTCTCGGGAAAGGATAGCGTCCAGGTTTTGCCGAAGTCGGATTTCGGAGGGTGCGCTTTCGCTTGCTCCTCGATGAAAGCCTGCACACCATAGAGGCTTGAAGTGACCCAAGAGCCGTCATCAAACCAAGTGGCGGCGTCAGCTTTGTGGCCAGCCATGGTGAGCGAGGCGCGCGCTTTCAGCGAAAAGGTCACGATGCGCGTCGCTCCGCCGGTTTGAAACTTCAGTTCCTCGGCGAAAGAGGGCACGGCCATGCGCCAAGCGGAGTCCGCGCCCTTAGGGTTGGCCCCGGCGTAGCCGATGTCTTTCACATTCGGGTCCGGATCGGAGGTGCAGGTAACCATCTTCTGTTCTTTACGGTCCCACCAGGCGTTGGCAACCATTCCGTGCGTTGCGGGGAAAGCGCCAGTGGAAATGGTGGAGTGGCCGACGCAAGTTTCCGTGGCGGCATAGGGATAAGCGGCGTCGCGGAACCACGCGCCTTCTTCAACCAGGCGCTTGAGGCCGCCGGACCACTGGAAGCGGAACTTGTCGACGTAGTCGGCGCGCATCTGATCGACGACGAGTAATACGACGAGCTTCGGCCGTTGCGCAGATTTCCCCGCTTTGGCGCCTGGTGAAGTGGTTTGCGCGGCGGCGAAAGTCGCAAAAGCTGCAAAAAGCGCAAGAGCGGCGAGACCCCATGCGTTAGTGTGCCATTGAGGCAGCGAAAAGCAGATCCCTCGCTTCACTCGGGATGACAAAGCCCGGAAGGCGCAGGTACTTTGCTCAGTTTTCAACAGAATCCAGCATACGAACGGCCTTCTCAAGCGAGACATTGGTCGGTGTGCCTCCTGGCAGCGTTGCGAAGTCTATCACGCTGAACTTGTACCGTGTCTTTACGTGCGCATTGACCGCGCGGCGGCCACCAATGATACGATTACGCGACCCATGCGCATCATTGAAAAAGCACAATTGATGTCGGCGGAGGAAATCGACCGCACACTGCAGCGGCTGGCGCACGAAATTGTGGAAAAGAGCGGCGGAACCAAACATCTCGCGCTGATTGGCATTGTGCGGCGGGGCGTGCCGCTGGCGCAGCGGATTGCGGGCGCGATGCGCGGAATCGATGGGGTGGACGTGCCGGTAGGCGTGTTGGACATTACGCTGTACCGAGACGATCTGTCGAAAGTGGCGCCTCAAGCGGTGCTGCGGTCTTCGGACATCTCGTTCGGCGTCGACAACATGGACCTGGTTCTAGTGGACGACGTTTTATATACGGGACGAACGATTCGGGCGGCGATGAACGGGATTTTC
>DATDNK010000182.1:0-10541 GCA_036518275.1 Candidatus Acidiferrum sp. | reverse complement strand
CCAAAGAGAATCGCCAAGCTGATTCGGCAAGGGATTCTGCAGAACGCGCGGTTTGCGGCGGCGGTGTTGGTCAAGGGAGTGAAACACGGCAAAACTGCGGACGAGCATTTGTTGATACGAAGCGACTGCATGTTTCCCACGCTGTACCAGATCCGGCAGCAGGGACGCTTTACCACGCCCGTGGCTTATGCCACGGCTCATGTTGCGGCGCTATTCGTCAAGTTTTTCCCGCGAGAACCTGCGGGAGTGTTTGCTCCGGAAATGCTGTCTGCCGAAACGAGGCGCGCCATCCTCTCCGGGATTCGGAACAACAGCATTCGAATTACACACAAAACCACTGTTTTGAAGAACCGCGGCGAAGAGGACGAGGAATTTTAGGCAGACACCTGCAATCTTGCCAAAGGCGGCACGCAGGCACCTGCATGGAGGCTGACGTTTAGTTTGCCAAGCCGTCCATTCAGCAGCAGCGATTGGGGCGCGAATAGCGGCGATTGAGTTGGTCAACGTAAAACTCGGCCTGGCTCAGTGTGCGGCAGGAACCAGCGTGGCGGCCCTTTGAACGCAAATAGCTTTCGTAAGCGGCGTCGCCACACCATTCGCGCAGGCCGCGCCAGAAGCGGCGGAGAAAGCGTTTTGTGAGTTTCGCAGATTTGCGAATCAGTCGTCTCCGATGGCTTCGCCTACGGCCACGTCATGACCGACACCTGCAAAATCCTTGGGCCAGCGCGTGGGGATGTAGGGCGACTCATGCAGCACCGCTTCGCGGCGCCGGCTCAGAATTCCGTACCACTGCACCAGCGCTTCGAGAATAAGAAGCAAAATCATTACGACGAGGATCGATGTGACCACGGCATCGAGGCGCAGATTGAACATGAGGCGGTGGGTCTCCGTGATTCTCGTCGCTGGCACGATGCCGCTTGCGATTTGGTCCGCAAGTTCATTCGCTCCAGAGAGAAACCCGATGCGCGGATTCGGGCTGAGAATTTTTTGGTAGCTTGAAGTCATGGTGATGATAATGAGAGCCGCCATCGGAATCGTGGTCACCCAAATCCATCGCAGACGATCCATCTTCATCAGAATGGTGGTGGCCACCACGAGCGCGACAGCAGCCAGCAACTGATTAGCGATCCCAAAGAGCGGCCACAGCGAGTTGATTCCACCCAAAGGATCGATCACACCCTGGTAGAGAAAATATCCCCAGGATCCGACGATGACTGCACTGCAAAGCAATACCGCAGGGAGCCAATTCGTGCGCGCGAGCGGTTTCCAGAGGCGTCCGCCCATTTCATGAATCATGAAGCGCCCGACGCGCGTTCCCGCATCCAGCACGGTGAGCACAAAAAGCGCCTCAAACATGATCGCAAAGTGATACCAGATGCCGAGGAGGCGTCCGCCGCCGATGGTGCTCGAGAAAATCTGGGCCATGCCGACGGCGAGCGACGGCGCTCCGCCGGTGCGATTCAGCAGCGTTTGCTCGCCTACCGATTGCGCCAGTTGCGTCATGGTCTGCGCATCTATGTGATAGCCCCAGCTGCTGATAGTCGTAGCGGCTGCTTCCGCGGTGTGGCCAACGATCCCGGCGGGGCTGTTAATCGCGAAATATACGCCTGGGGTCATGGCGCAAGCCGCGACCATGGCCATCACCCCGACGAACGACTCCAGCAACATGGCGCCGTAGCCGATGAAACGCGCCTGGCTCTCGCGCAGGATCATCTTTGGCGTGGTGCCGGAAGAGATCAGCGAATGAAATCCACTGATTGCTCCACACGCAATCGTAATGAAGCAGAACGGGAAAATCTTCCCGGCAAAAACAGGCCCGGTTCCGTCAATGAAGCGAGTGAGCGGCGGCATCAAGACGTCCGGCCGGACGAACAAAATGCCGGCGGCGAGTGAAAAGATGGCTCCTGCTTTGATGAACGCAATCAGGTAATCGCGAGGCGCCAATAACAGCCAGACAGGTAGGACGGAAGCAATATAACCATAAATAATGATCGCGATTGCGAGCGATACGCCTCCGAGGGTAAACACATGTGACCAAGATGCTGATTCCGCCACCCACCTCCCGGCGACAACCACAAAGAGCACGAAGGCGAGCCCGATCACGGAAGCCTCGACGATCTTTCCAGGGCGCAGGAAGCGCAGGTATACGCCGAGCAGCAGCGCAATGGGCAGCGTCATAGAGATTGTAAAAGTGGCCCAAGGTGAAGCTCGCAGTGCATTTACCACAACCAGAGCGATGACGCCGAGGAGAATAATGATGATGGCGAGTACAGCAAGTTGAGCGATGATGCCACCCCGCCTGCTCACTTCTTCGCGCGCCATCTGGCCCAGCGATTTTCCGTCACGTCGAATCGAGCAAAAGAGAATCACAAAATCCTGGACGCAGCCGCCAAACGCGGCGCCAACGATCAACCACAACGTGCCCGGGAGATAGCCGAATTGTGCGGCCAGTGTGGGGCCTACAAGCGGGCCGGGGCCGGCAATCGCCGCGAAATGGTGGCCGAAGAGAACCCATTTGTTTGTGGGTACGAAGTCGCGACCATCATCATGGCGTTCGGCCGGCGTAGCGCGCGTGTCGTCGAGCGCCAGGACTTTTGCGGCCACGAAGGCGGAATATAAGCGAAATGCCACGAGATAACAGCAAAGCGCGGCGATGACAAACCACATGGCGTTGAGCGGTTCGCCGCGGTGAATGGCAATCGCACCAAGAGCGCCCGCTCCCAGTAGCGCCACAGCCAGCCAGACAAGAATAGATAGGACACGTTTCATTTTCGGATAAGCTCCCGACTTCAGGAAAAAAGCAAGAACGGTGACGTGCCGCATCCTAAGCGAGACTCAGGGCAGCGTCAATTGGCGAAACACCGTCCGCGCAACCGGCAAGGCAAATCCTTTTGACCTATATGAATTCGCGGATAAAATGCCGCGACGGAAGAAAACTCGTCTAAGGAGTGCTTCATGCGGCGCTTACTTCGCCCAGCCGCCATTTTTTGTTTCCTCGTAACGAACCTCGGTGTCTCCGCGGCTCCTCAGGCTGAACAAAAAAAGGAAGAGTTGCCGCATCCCAAAACGCTCGAAGAATTGCAGAAGGCCATGAAAGACGTGGTGGAGAAGAACCACGTGACCGGAGCGGGCGTGGCCCTGGTTTCGAATGGTCAATTGCTGTGGTGCGGCGGAATTGGAAAAGCAGACCTCGCCACGAATCGCGATGTCACTTGCGACACGGAATTTCGCGTCGGCTCGATCAGCAAGACCTTCGTGGCTTTGGCGCTCCTGAAGTTGGAGGAAGAAGGAAAGATCAATCTGTATGCGCGGTTGCAGGACGTCGCTCCCGAAATTCCCATGAAAAACCGCTGGAGCGGCTCGAATCCCGTGCGCATCGTAAATCTGTTGGAGCATACCGCCGGATTCGACGATATGGAATTCGCCGAAATCTACAATCGCCGCGACCGCGCGGATTATCCGCTGCTCGATGTTTTCAAGCGCTTTCAGGAGCCGGAGAACGTGCGCTGGCCCCCGGGCACGCGGTTCTCTTATTCGAATCCCGGCTACGGCATCGCCGGCTATTTGATCGAAAAAGTCACCGGTCAACCTTTCGACGCTTACATTCAGCAAAACATTCTTGCGCCGATGGAAATTACCGTAGGCGACTTTCGCTTGACGGATGCAAATCGCGCCGCGCTCGCACAAGGCTATGAAGGCAATCCGCCGCGCGTTATTCCGTACAAGAACATATATTTGCGTCCTGCCGGCGATCTAAAAGCTTCACCGGGAGAACTGGCGAAGCTGGTGGAGTTTTTCCTGCGCCGCGGCCGGGCGCCCGATGTCCAGTTGGTGAAACCGGAGAACATCGCGCGCATGGAATATCCCGAAACCGTCTCTTCCGCGAAGCATGGCCTTCGTCTCGGTTATGGCTTGGCGAATTACACGGAAAGCGAAGGGGGCGTCATCACCCACGGGCATGACGGAGGAATCGACGGTTTTATTTCCAGTTACCGGTACATGCCAGAGCAAAACTGGGGCTACGCGGTCCTGCTGAATAGTACGGTCTCAGGAAAGGCTCTCGAAGATCTGAATCACCTGGCGATCGACTTTTTGTCCAAAGATTTCCCAAAGCCGCAGCAGCAGGCGATTTCACTTACGCCGCAAGAACTGAAGAAGTTCTCTGGTTATTACGCCCCGCGCGCTCCGAGGGACCAACTGCTGGCGTTCATGCAGGAATTGACCGGAGGCACGCGGATTCGCGTGGCAGATGGCAACCTCGTGTGCTCGGACCTTTTCGGGAAATACCACGAGCGGCTGCTTCCTGTCGGCAAAAACCTCTTTCGTGGACAAAAGGAGCCCGAAGGCACGGCTGTTTTCTTTCCCGACTCGAGCGGCAGGATGATCTACGTCCGCTCCGGCGAAAGCGGAGAACCCTACGGAGAAAGGGTTTTCTCGCCTTGGGTATTCACGCGGCTGCTCATCCTGGCCGCGTCCGCTGTGGTAATGGCAAGCTCGCTCTTGTATGCCTTGGGTTGGGGATTGCAATGGCTCTTGGGAAAGCTGAAAAAGGTGAAGCATTTGCGCGTGCGGGTGACACCGCTCCTCGCGGTGCTGACTCTTCTCTCCGTGCTCTTTGCATTCACGAGGGCCATAGCCCATATTGGCGAATTGATTTTCTATTTCTGGGCGCTTGTCGTCTTTGTGGGAACGGTCTTGTTTGCCCTGTTGTCGCTTGCAGCTCTCGCTTTCGCCGTGAACGTACCCCGAAAGGAAATTCACAATTGGGTACGCATCTATTCCCTGGTCGTCTCGATGGCATGCTGCATCGTGACGGTATTTTTCTCGGCGTGGCATCTGATCGGCGTCCGCCTGTGGTCGCTGTGAAGGATGGTGCAGCCTTTCAATTCTTGAATTGCCACAGGACAATTTTTAGCCCGCGCCAGAGGGGCTAAGTGGATACCCGCCGAAGCCTCCCGTGTCGCTACGTCGTAATCCTAGGGCTGCGAGCGCCCGATACCACACGGCACGAAAACGAGACGGCCGGTTCACGTTAATAAGCATAGGTGCATCGCCGAACTGGGCTGACTTGCTCTCAATCGCGATGCCGTCCTCTTGCCAGCGCAAGAGGATGTGGGCCAAGTCCTCTTGGGGCTGGGTCAGGAATTTGTCATGGATGTAGACGACCTTGCGGATCCCCTGATCTCGAAGAAAACGGCCTGACGGAAAATCTTGCGGAAAGACCATCCAACGGTTATCGAATGCCCCTTCGACCGCGGTGACCTCTCCCCACATTCTTTTGGAATCGAGCAAAAACGCCGGCGGGGCGTCGGGCGCGAATTTGGCATCCCGCAGCGGCGCCGCTCCGTGACAGAGCGCGCGAAGCAGCTCCCGCATGTCAACAACGCTGGCGGATTTGTTCGTAACGGCTCCCTGAGAAAGGGGATCCGGCGGAAGCAACGGGTTGCACTCGGGACCGGGAGAACCGTCAATTACGGGAACGGGGCGGAAGCCGCGTACCAGAAGGACCAGGCCGTAAAATATCGCATCGCTGCCAGGGAGATCGGCAACGATGGCCAAATCGCGTGTCCCACCTTCTGGAAACCAATCGAGATGGAATTGCGGAAGCTCAGCGGGCGCGCCGAACTCCGGGCAGCGCAATTGAGCAAACGGGACGGGAAGAACCCACGGCGACCAAATCGAATCCGCCGGCGCCCAAAGTGCGTAGAGTTCTTCGGGCGTCATATAGCTTTTCCCTGCGGCCGCGAAAGAATCAGCACCGCGGCATCCTGGGCATTCTGGTTGATGATGGGGCTGTCCGCAATGCGACCGTAAAACCCTGCCGCTTTGCCATTGACCGTAAAAACTCCGATGCAAGGAAATTTTGGGCCCGTTTCAGTCATAAGGGGCAAGATGGCGAAGCGCCGTTGCATGACCCAGTTCTTCGGTCGGCGTTTCGCCTGTTTCGAAATGGCCTGAAAAACACTCGGAGGAGTGATTCCGCGGATTCCAACCCCCTCGCCAACACGGCCAAGCGCCGGCTTCAGAACCCAGGAATCGTCCACAGTGCCAGTGACATTTACGGGCTCGCGCGTTTCCAGAAGCAGCCTACGCCAGGTGGAAAGGTTCGCGTGAAGTTCATTCCAGACGAGCGGAAATCGCTTCGTCTGAAGAACGATTGCGGTACCAGGATTGCTCAACTGAGTCCTCGTCGGCTGGAAATACGGTTTCCAGGATCGATCCAAAGGGAAGTTGGGCAGCCATTCTGCCGGAAAGAACCGCACGAGAGCATCCGGCGTTCCGCGGGCAAAGGCGGCACAAATCTGCGCGCGCCCCTCCTTCCAAACCAGGTGCGCCGGACTGAGAAGGCAAGTCCGCAGCCCTTGTTTGGAAAAGCACCTCGCCAAGTGCTGCATCACTTGGCGGTCATCACTGTAGGCAGTGGCGTGAACGAATCCCACCAAAGCATCTGTTCCGACGGACTCGCGAATTGCTTGCGCATAGGCTTCGGAGGGCGCTTGCGGCGCTTCCGCACCGGGACATCGCTTCGCAAAAAGGGAATTCCAGCCGCTGGCCTCGACAAACCCGCCCGGAACGTCAGCGTTAACTTCCGAAATACGCCAGCCCTCGGGTGTTGGATGGAAATCAAAACGCATGACGCGAACGCCTTGAGATGCTGTCGAATGATTTACGCTTTCTTTCAAGACTTTCCGGATTGCGCGGGGTAGGCCCAAACGGTGCAAGAGCTGCGGCCGCCGAAGAATCTCGGCTTCCGCTTGCAGTGCCTCGTTTGCAAGGGCCTCCGCTTCGCGATTGAGCAGGTCTGCGGTTGCATGTTCCAGAAGCAAGGGGAAAGGGGCAAGTACGCAATGGTCCTCACATTGGATATCCCATTTGCAAAAATCGAAAATGGCTCTTCTTTGCAGTTCGAGCCAGTCTGCCCGAGGCAGATGATTTCCGACCTGCGGCACGGCAGTCATCAGTGGATTCCTCGCCAGGTCACGTATCTTACTGCTGCAAGGAAATAGGTGGCGGCCACCAAAACAGATGCATTCCGCATTAATGTCCTGCGTGACATCAAACGCCGGAAAATCCTTTCCACTGCCATGGCCCCCAGCAAAAACAACAACGCGACCCAACTATAGTGAAAGAAGTCCCGGATCGTACTCTCGAGGGAGACCCAGTCTCCGGCAACAGCCCCTCCGAAGATCAGCCCAAGACTCAAGATCCATCCCCCAGCGCGGATCCCAGCGGTTTCGTCTCTTTCGATGGTGACTTGATCCGCCAGCGAAAAAACTCGCTCTAGAAGAAGCCAGGAACCGAAAAGAAATGCAGTGGATAGAGCGGCGCAAAAAAGTACGACTTCCGGCCCGGGACCGCTTCCAATATTCGAACCTGCATAACAAGACGCCGTGCCGATCATCGCGCCGTAAACAACCCACCCAGCCGCAGGATTCTGCCGTTCCACAACATCTTCGCGCGCTGCCACGCCGGTTAGCGACAGGAGAAAAAGCCCTAGTTGCAACCAGGCGAGCCCACCCGCGGTGTAGAACAGAGTCCATCCTGTGTCGGACCGCACGTCAGGAGAGCTCCAGCGCAACAAAATAACTGCGATGAACAACGTACATAGAACGGGTAGGGTGGCCAGCAAACTGCGATGCCATTTGTTGGTGTGGAACTGGCGCACCTTGAACAGCGCCCGGTAGGAGCGGAACCACAAAAGCAGTGCAAATGCTATCCCTAGGAAAGAAAAGACTTCCATTTTCGATTATTTGAGATTCGAGATTCGAATCTCATAACGCCATCTCCTGTGATTTCATTTATAGGCACAAAAGGATAGATGCAAGGAAAAAAATGAACTCGCATAAAAATAATATATTCTCACGAAATTCCGCAAGAATTAGAAGAGGTCGCCAAGGCCAAACGCGATGTTAGGATGGGTGCGCGATGACGTAGTTGCGCGTGATCTGGTCGGCCGTGGTGGTTCCCGCCTGGCGCATGATGGTGCGCAATTCGCGCCGATAAATTTCGAGGACGGCTTCGACACCAGCCTGGCCAAAAGCCCCGAGTCCCCAGGAGTGCGGTCTCCCGAAGCCGACTGCTGTTGCACCTAGCGCGAGCGCTTTGAAAATGTCCGTCCCTCGCCGCACACCGCCGTCGACAATTACCGGCACTTTGCCTGCAACCGCTTCAACTACCTCGGGCAGGCTCTCAATGGTCGGGCGCAAGGTATCTTCCGCGCGCCCACCGTGATTGGAAACGATCAGTCCATCAACTCCATGTTCGACCGCGAGCTGCGCGTCCTCCCGTGTGACGATGCCTTTGATCAGGAATTTGACCTTCACGGTATCGCGCAGCCGCTTCACAAGATCCCAGTTCACCGCCATGGGAAACAATTGCGTTACCTGCGAAACGTCCAGCCCATCGAACATCGGCTTTCGCGCCACGTAGTCCGCGAAGCCTCTCGCTGCAGTGGTCCTCGGTTTTCCTCGCGCGAACGGGGAAAAGCCGCCTCCGTGGCACATCGAGCATTGGCGCTTGTCCACGCGCTGCGAGCGGAAAAGAGTTTCGCGGTTGCTGCCGTCGTGCAAATCGACCGTCAGGACAATCGCGGGCGATCCCGCGGCTTCGGCACGCTTGATGATGGCGCGCGTGATTTCCCAAACATTCGTCGGATAGAGTTGCTGCCACACCTGCCCACCGCGCGCGGAGATGGCGTCCTCGATGGATGCGGTTGCAACCGTAGACAGCATCATCAGGTGGCCCTTCTTCCCTGCCGCGCGGGCTACGCCCAATTCGCCGTCCGGATGAAACGCCTTTTGCGCGCTAACGGGCGAGAGCACGATCGGCGTATCCCACTTCGTTCCAAAGATCGTCCGGGACATATTGATGTTCGTGACGTCCACAAGACGCCGCGCGCGAATTTGAATATGCGAATAGCCATCGCGATTCGCGCGCACCGTGGCGTCGTCGTCGACTCCCGTCGCGAGATATCCCCAATGTGCAGGAGGAATCGCGTTTCGCGCGGCCTGCTCAAAATCCATTACGTCAAGGGCCTGGTCGGGAGAAGAAATCACGGAGTCGTTTTGTTCTTGCAGGTCTTCGAGCCAACTGAGGAAGTGTTCTTCCTTGAGCGGCTCAGCCTGCAGGAGCTCTGCCAGACCGCCTGCAAGCATGCTCGAGCTTGCAATCAACGGGCTGGCGCCGAGCATCTTGAGGAATTTCCTGCGAGTTCTCGCGCGCTGGGGCATGGGATTCATGGCCTGTTTCCCTCCGCTAATCTGGCAGCGAAGTGTAACGCAGCAGCGGATAGACGTCGCGGAAAACTTTTGTAAGATCGCGCGGAAAGGAAGCGCGCGTTGCGGCTGCGGGGCTCAGTCTGCGGCGCACAATCCAAGCCAGAATCTTGTCCCAGTTCTCGGCCGCGACCGGCCAACCCGCATGTTTCGTCCACTCGCCTTTCTCCATGGTGTACCAGTAGCTTTCATAGCGGTGGCTCAGCCGTTTTTTCTGCTTGACCACCCAACGCGGTTCTGATTGCACTCGCGTTTGCCCAATCAGCGCAAGCACAGACTCTTTGCGTTTCCCGCCGGAGTAAATGCGAAAGCCCGCTGTGACTGTGTCCGAAGAGAGCCCCATATAGAGCTGTCCAGTTTCGCCACCACTCGGTGAAGGAACAGAAAATTTCAGGTACATCTGCGTCTTGTATGGTGTTTTGTCTTTGGCAAAACGGATGTCGCGATTGATTCGTGAAAAATTCGGCCCCGTACGGCCTGAAGCATCGAAGCGCGAGTCAAGTTTGAGCACTGCAGGCGAGAGTTGTTCCAGTAAGCACCGAAACGGCTCCACTACCTTCGATTTGTAACGCTCGCGGTTATAGTCCATCCACTCTTTGCAGTTGTTGCGGCCCAGTTCCTTGAAGAATCGAAATGTTTCTCGCGTAAAAATCGGTGTAGGCTTCGCCATGTGGGCCTTCGATGCTTGCTTCCCCTGAGCCGTAACGCTCCACAGCCTACACCATTCTCACATGAGGTCAATTCGTCACAGCTATCGAAGCCAGCGCTTGCGATGGTCGGCACGCTGGAATCCCCATACTGGAGTTGTGCACATTCAAGAGTCCGAATATGCAAAGTCAAGCGGGTGGGTCTTGGTTGGGCTTCAGGAAAGAGGGCTTCCAGAACTTTTTAGCTTCAGCCTTTGTGAGAACTAAGACCTTAGGCTTTTGAGAATTTCGAGCGGTTTTGACCATGAGAGCGCAAAGCTGGGCATGCGGGCCCTGGTAACCCCTCCTTTTGCCACAAGTACATCCATGCATCCGCGGTGGCGTTGCCTTGACTCTCCGCCTCGAGCGTTTCTTCTTTTTGCTGCTCCTCTTTCGCCTACGAAGCGATTTGTGGTCCTCCGTATGCGCGGATTTGTATTGTCGTTAGCAAGTTAAAATGTCCGGTTTTCATAGCACGTGAAATGTCCGGTTGTGTTTGGCTGTAGGGGTTGGTCTTGTTGTTGGAGCTGTGGGAAAGTGGGAATCGCGAAGCGATTTCCAAGGGCGCGAAGCGCCCGTC